>NZ_JAUBQN010000001.1:0-170636 GCF_036701295.1 Microcoleus harperi Pol14_C6
TAGGAGTCTTGCCAAATATCGCCCGGTAAAATTTCTCGACCAAATTTTAAGTAATCTCTGGCAGCAGCATAAGCCGTGGCATCTTTGGCTTTGCGAGCGGCTGTTAAATTTAAAATAGCTAGTTCAATTTTCTCGTGAGCATCAATGATTAAATGCCGACCAGAATTCAAATGATCGGCAATTTCAAAAATTCTTTCGGCTCGTCGCTCAGGAGAAATATTTGCCAGTAAGAGGCGACCAATTTGTAGGTGAATTGCTGTTTGCAGTTTTGAGTCTATCAAAGCGTAACCTGACTGCTGCACCCGGTCGTGCAAAAATTTATAAGTAGTAATTACCAAGTCTGAGTTAATTATTTCTGATTCGGTAGCACCTAACTCAGAAGTAGTTAAGATTAATCCCTCTTGGATGGCTGGCAATAGTTCTTGAAACGTGGCTAGCCACGATTTCTCATTAATAATTGAAAGAGTGTTTAAGTCAAAACTATTACCCACACAAGCAGCCAAACGCAAAACTTTCTGAGTTGATTCTGGCAGTTTTTTCAATTTACCAAGCATCAATTCAATGACGTTATCAGTAATACCTACTGATTCAATTTCAGAAATATCCCAATCCCAGTTTCTTTCTTGAAAATTGAATCGCAGCAGATTTTCTTGATAGAGAGTTTTGAGAAACTGATTGACAAAAAAAGGATTACCTTGAGTTTTACTGAGCACTAACTCGGCTAGGGGGAGCGCTGATTTTTGGTCTTTACGCACGGTGTCAGTAATTAAGTTACTTATTTGGTGAAGGTGTAAAGGAGCTAAAGTAATTCGCTCGATTCTTGCACCTTGATTTTGCAGCTCATCCAAAGTCATCATTAAAGGATGAGATGGGTTAACTTCGTTGTCTCGATAAGCACCAATTAGAAACAGATAGTTCGTTTGTTCATCTGCTATCATTACTTGTAGCAATTTCAATGTAGCGGCATCAGCCCATTGTAAATCGTCGAGAAAGATGACTAAGGGATAGTCAACTGAACAAAACACGCGGATGAATTTTTGAAATACTAAATTAAAGCGGTTTTGTGCTTCTCTAGCGCCTAATTCTTGTACAGTATGCTGTTTGCCAATGATTAATTCTACTTCAGGAATGACATCTACAATGATTTGACTATTAGCGCCAACTGCTGCTAATATTTTTTGTTTCCAGGTATTGAGTTGATTTTCGCTTTCTGTTAAGAGTTGCTTGACTAATGATTGAAAGGCTTTGACAACGGCCGCGTAAGGGATATTTCGTTGAAATTGGTCGAATTTTCCGGCAATAAAATAACCTCTGGCTTTAGTAATTGGTTTATAAACTTCTTGTACTAAGGCGGATTTTCCAATGCCAGAGTAACCGGATACTAGCATCATTTCGGTGCTGCCCCTGCTGACTCGCTCAAAGGCTGTTAATAAGGTTTCAACTTCTGTTTCTCTCCCGTAAAGTTTTTCGGGGATGAGGAAATGGTCTGTAATATCCCGCGTCCCTAATGCAAACGTCTCAATGTTACCCGTGTTTTGTAATTGAGCCAGACAAATTTCTAAATCGTGTTTCAGTCCTAATGCACTCTGATAGCGATTTTCCGCATTCTTTGCCATCAGTTTACTAACAATTTGGGATAAAACTATGGGAACTTCTGGCTTGATTTGATGTACCGGAATCGGCTGTTTGGCGAGATGACAATGCACTAACTCCATTGGGTCCTCTGACTCGAAGGGTAACTGTGTTGTCAACAATTCATAGAAGGTCACACCCAGGGAATAAAAGTCACTCCGATAGTCAATGCCTCGATTCATTCTTCCTGTCTGTTCTGGGGAGAGATAAGCTAAGGTTCCTTCGATAATGTTTGGATTCTGGATTTCTTGGGTTTGTTTCGGCAGCAGGGAAGAGATACTAAAGTCAATGAGCTTAATTTGTTTGCTATCGGGGTTGATTAGGATATTAGCCGGTGTGATATCTTTATGAATAACTTTATTTTCGTACAAAGAGTGAAGAATATCTGCTAGTTTCCTGGCTAGGTCGAGAAAGTTTTCTAAAAATCTAGATTGAGCTGGTTGGTTTTTATCAGTTGGGGTCTGGATATAAGTAGACAGAGAGACTCCTCCAAAGTCCTCCATTATCAAAGCATAGGCGCTTTTGTAAGGTACTAAATCGAGGGGTTTAACAATACTGGGGAGGTTGAGATTTTGGGCAATGGTGTACTGGTTGCGGAATTGCACCAGTTCGCTGAAGCTAGGGTATTCGTTTCGCAGCAGTTTGATGACGACTGGAGTGCGATCGCACTCCCGAATACCTCGATAGACTAGAGTGCGAGATCCTGCATAGAGTTGTTCTGTTATGCGATACCCCGGTACGTCAGTGATTGTCTCCATTGTCCAGTCCTCAATAAATTCGGGGTTACTATATCTCTAGTTTACTCAGCAAACTTGGTAAATTCTCAATGGCCTCTAATGTTCCTGCACTTGTCAGTCCGCGTTCTGTACGAACGCTCGCAGCTAGTTCGATACTGAAGCCATATTATTAATTGTTTAGAACTTGTCTGCACTGGAGCGGAAATTATCCATAAGTATGTTTATAGAACTCATTTGAGATATTGAGGGCGATCGCGTCTAGCAGTCGTGAAGCTCACAGGAGGCGATCGCCCCCAACAGCTATTTTCTGAGGTAGTTCAGTTTAAACCCAAGCGTGGATAGCTTTTCAAGTTGGTTGTTCCCCCTTGATAGTTTTGAGGTAAAGTTACCGTAAAAATACTTAAGGGCAGCCCTCATGCCGTCTTCTAGCGACCTAACGAACTCGCTCCTGGGAAATGCTTGAAGAACCCCTACTACACCAAATATTGCCCCTTAAAAAGCAAACTCTACCTCCGAACTCGACAAAAAGAGAAATCTTGGATGGCATCTTTTATCAACTCAAGAATGGCTGCTATTGGGCAGACTTACCCTGCGTATTTACTTCCATGCTCTACCGTATAGTGGTATTACCAGCAGTGGCGAGAATAAGAAGTGCTTCAACAACTGATGAAAGTATTATATTCGAGCCTCCCTGAGCAGGTCAACCAAAATGCAGTGGACTAAGTTGATGATTATTGACTTACAGGCGCTCAAAAATACCTGTAATGCCAGTATCGGAGCGAAAGGATAGGGGAAGTCGGGATTGGTTCCGGTTGTGGCAAGGTAGGTAATTGAAATATCAAATTCTTGGATGGAAAAGAACACAACCCTCGCCTATTAATTTTCGGATAACTTTAGATACTATATCGGCAATGAATATTTATTTTATTACGCTAAGGGTTAAAAGGCCGGCAGGGTTTTAGATAGCAAATGGGTTCTCTCGGACTCATTTTTAGCTGGCGCGTTTAGATTACCAACTGATAATAAGCGGCAATCCAGGTCGGAAATCTACCTGTTGTCCCTGCACTTCTCCATCAAAACCAAGCTCCACAAAATACTCGCTTCCTATCCGTAACTTGAGCTGATTTGTCTCAAGCACTGCTTGAAGTTCAGGTGACGGATTATTGGCAGCAGGACTGACTAATTCTACGCGAGTAATTTCCCGGAAACCAACACCATGATCCAAAGGCTGTGACTTATCAGCCGAGTATTGATCTGGACGTTTACCAAAGGGAATCTGGAAAAGCATGGGTTCAGTCAACACATCACTATTTGTAGCGACCGCTATACTGATTGTTTCAGGTAAATAAGGTGGACGATATGCCCAACTAGAAAATGCAAATGTGTCCTCAGAACCTTTGGCTGGACGCAAACAGATGCCAAATGGACACGCACCATTATTCCGATTTGTCGATCGCTCCCAAAGACGAGTCTGATGAATTGGCTCAGACTTCGCCTCTTCTGGAGCGTGAATCCATAACAATTCCAACATGGCGTTATGGAAAAAGAAACAGCGATTGGTTGTACCTTGTCCGTGATGAATGCGAGATCCACCCTCAACTAAACCAAATGAGGATAAACGAGCGGCTTCCGAAGCACCAATATCAGTAAGGATGAAAAGATGGTCGAATTCAAATGTCATAGCATTGTTCATAGAATTGATCGATCGCTCAAGTAATTTTAATCCCCTGTAATTGCTTTTTTTCCGATCGCCACGCTTATGCTGCACAGCTTACTGTACCAAAGTCCAAAACCTATACTCAGTAAATCTTTCCCAATCTAAAATCTAAAATCTAAAATTGATCGCCCCAACCTTCCTCAACCTTCAAGTTACAACCAGATTGAGGAACCATCCGCCCGCATCCAGCAGTCTCAACATCCAGTTACCGACAATTCTGCTAAAGTCAGGTCATCCAAGGAGTGCATCTTGTAGAGAGGCGATTCGCAGCCTCTGCCCCGAAAGCAGTAAAATCCCATCAGCTTGTCACCTGCAACCCGATCGGCAATAACTTAAAAATTAAGGTAGTTTGAAAATAATCGCCCAAAGTTGAAAGAAGCCTTGACATCTGACCTAAACTCTCTAACTTAGACCCTCTAGCTGCGCTGCCATCCATATTTAAAAGATGCCATGTCAACCTTAGTCATCGTCGAATCTCCGACCAAAGCCCGCACCATCCGCAACTTCCTGCCCTCCACCTACCGTGTAGAGGCATCGATGGGCCATGTCCGCGACCTACCATCCTCCGCCGAAGAAATACCAGAAGCCGTTAAAGGAGAAAAATGGGCGCAACTGGGCGTAAACGTGGAAGCAGACTTTGAACCCCTCTACGTCATCCCGAAAGATAAAAAGAAAATTGTTAAAGAACTCAAAGACGCCCTCAAAGACGCCACAGAACTGATACTAGCTACTGACGAAGACCGAGAAGGCGAAAGCATTTCCTGGCATTTGCTGCAAATCCTCAAACCCAAAGTGCCCATCAAGCGGATGGTGTTTCACGAAATCACCCGCGAAGCAATCGGCGACGCTTTGACTCACTGCCGCGATATCGACAATCGAGTTGTACAAGCGCAAGAAACTCGCCGAATTCTCGACAGACTCGTCGGTTACACACTCTCTCCGCTACTGTGGAAAAAAATCGCTTGGGGCTTGTCTGCCGGTAGAGTGCAGTCAGTCGCAGTCAGGCTTTTGGTGCGCCGGGAACGCGAACGCCGCGCTTTCCGCCAAGGTAGCTACTGGGATTTAAAAGCTTTTTTGGAAAAGGGCAAGATTTCTTTTGATGCCAAACTCGTGACTGTCGGCAATGTGAAAGTTGCAAACGGCAGCGATTTTGATGAAAATACCGGGCAAATTATCGCAGGCCGCCGCGTACTTTTGCTGAATGAACAACAGGCGCGGGCTTTACTGGCACGCATTCAAAACAAACCCTGGACTGTCGGCAATATCGAAGAACGGCCAGTCACCCGCAAACCCTCGCCGCCGTTTACGACCTCGACTTTGCAGCAGGAAGCTAACCGTAAGCTGCGGCTGGGTGCGCGGGAAACAATGCGAATTGCCCAAGGTCTCTACGAACGCGGTTTTATCACCTATATGCGGACGGATTCGGTGCATTTGTCCGAACAGGCGATCGAAGCGGCGCGCAGTTGCGTACAAGAACTTTACGGCAGCGAATACCTCAGCCCCCAACCGCGCAAATATACGACGAAAAGCAAAGGCGCGCAGGAAGCCCACGAAGCTATCCGTCCCGCCGGCAGCACTTTTCGGACTCCGCAGCAAACGGGATTGGATGGGATTGATTTCCGCCTCTATGATTTGATTTGGAAGCGGACTGTGGCTTCTCAAATGGCCGATTCCCGCCAAACTCACGTCACTGTATTAACTCAGGTAGAAGATGCCGGTTTCCGTTCCAGCGGCAAACGCATTGATTTTCCAGGCTTTTTGCGGGCCTACGTGGAAGGTTCCGACGATCCGAATGCGGCGTTGGAAGACCAAGAGGTGATTTTGCCGGCGCTGAAGGTGGGGGATAAACCTAATTGTAAGGATTTAGAGGCAGTTGGCCACGAAACTCAACCTCCCGCCCGCTATACGGAAGCTTCTCTGGTCAAAATGCTGGAAAGCGAAGGTGTGGGCCGTCCTAGTACCTATGCGAGTATTATCGGTACAATTGTCGATCGGGGATATGCCAAATTAATAGCTAACGCCCTAATTCCAACATTCACCGCTTTCGCCGTCACCACTTTATTGGAAACACATTTTCCCGATTTAGTAGACACCGGTTTTACTTCCCGAATGGAACAAACCCTCGATGAAATTGCCACCGGCGAGGCGAAATGGCTGCCGTATTTGCAAAAGTTTTATACAGGGGAAACCGGGCTCGCAACCCAAGTTAAGGAACAGGAAAGTCACATTGATGCGAAAGTTGCCCGAACTGTGGTATTGGAGAATTTGCCAGCAAAAGTTTGCATCGGCAAATTCGGCGCATACCTGGAATCTGAAAGCGAAGAAGGTCTGGTAAAAGCATCGATTCCCCAAGATTTAACGCCGGCAGATTTAGATCCGGAACAAGTGGAGTTTCTGTTAAAGCAAAAAACCGAAGGCCCGGAAAAATTGGGTCTTCACCCGGAAACTGGGGAACCGATTTATGTGCTGATTGGCAGTTATGGGCCATACGTTCAGTTAGGAGAAGTTTCGGAAACGAACAAGAAACCGAAGCGGGCTTCTTTACCGAAGGGGACGGATAAGGATAGCGTGACGCTGGATATGGCGGTGAGTTTGTTGACTTTACCCCGGTTGCTGGGTACTCACCCGGAGACGGGGGCGAAGGTGCAAGCTAATTTGGGGATGTACGGCCCTTATGTGGTGCATGACCAGGGTAAGGTGGGGAAAGATTATCGATCGATCAAACCGCCGGATGATGTTTTGACGATAACGCTCGATCGCGCTTTAGAGTTATTATCGCAGCCGAAAGCCGCCCGCGGCCGCAGCAAAACAGCCACACCTTTGAAGGAATTGGGCGCGCATCCCGAGTCTGGAGAACCGATCAATGTTTACGACGGCCGCTACGGCCCCTACGTGAAACACGGCGATATCAATGCTTCTTTGTCGAAGGATGAATCTGTGGAGAATTTCACCTTGCAAAGAGCACTGGAATTGTTAGCAACGAAGGAAGCAGCGGGAGGCGGTAAATCTAGCAGCAAGTCGAAGAAGTCAACTAAGGCAACTGCGGAGAAATCGGAAACTGCAACGAAGAAGACTGCCGCGAAGAAAACCACTGCTAAAAAGACGGAGACTGCCGCGAAGAAAACCACTGCTAAAAAGACGGCGACTGCGACAACAGCCAAGAAAACAACTAAGTAAAATTAGTTGAGTTTTTTCTCATTCCCAAAACTCGGTTTATTCAAAAAACCGGGTTTTTTTATTTATCAAAAACTAGACAACATGACAAAAATAGGTTTGTAGTAAGGAGTTTAGTCCTGACAATTTTCTTCTCTTAGGTATTTGTCATCAGCCTCTGCGGGGTTCGATCGCCCCTATTTTTTTTGAGACATATCAACTCAAACTCTTGTCAAGCCTAGCTTTTAGGCTTACTTGTCACCCGTCAGCAAAATCATCCTATTTACTTATTGACAATTGCTCTTCTCTGTTTAATTGTCAGGAAACGTATATATAAGGTTACAAATTGTATCCTAAGCAACAGAAAGTACCCAATGTTTTATGTAGCGCTCTACAATGGACAAAAGAAACAAGATTAAGAGGCGCGATCGCTATGGATATGAATATGGATATGAATGGAAACCTAGACTGGGAAGAAGCATTTGAGTACCGAGCGGGCTTAACAGTGGAGCTGAAGTCCCAGCCTGGGGTTTTGCATACGATCGCTTACTATGAAGTGATGATGGTACCGCCCATCTGGTTAGAAAATGACCCCCGTCCCCGCTATCCTCACGAATTGCGAGTCGTTTCCCACCAGCCAACTGTGTCCAATGTTTGCCGGATTTCAGAGAGCCCTGTTTTAGTCGCCTCCTAAGTTTTTTCAGCGGGAAATATTGGCGATGGCATCTAGCCAGCAATCAAACCGATGCAGTGATTTTCGGATTGAGATTGCTTGAGTTTACTTTGTGGCATCGGCTAAGTAGTCGTAGGGTGGGCCGCCATGAACAACCCCTAACGCAGCATATCGACAATCTCACAGATCCGCACCTGTGCCATCGAGAGCCGATGTAAACAAACCCAACACTTATTTTCTAGCCAAACTTTGTAAAAATGGTATTATTTTAGGGTTTCGGTAATTCCTTTCCCTATCAATAACCGCACGTGGGTCTAAAATCTCCTCAACGACCAGAAAGGCGATATGGGCGATCGACTTTCACGAAAAAACTGCGGTAATCCAAAAGTATATTGGTACAAAGGGTAGAAATCCATCTTGATATTAATGAGAGTTGTTTGAGGTTTTTCCTAGGGTGACTCATTCGGTTTATTAACACAAAAGTGACAACTTTAACCATAAAAATTAAATTGGTATGTTAAGATGACACAAGCCCTTACCATACTTGATTTCAATTATGGCTGAAAAATTAATAGTTAAAAACTTTGCTGGCATCAAGGATTTAGAGATTGAAATCAAGCGAATAAATATACTTATTGGCCCTCAAGCCAGCGGTAAAAGCGTTTGCGCTAAACTTCTATTTTATTTTAAGAACTTCGTATGGGAAATTTTATCGGTTGTAAATAATGAGCAGACAAAACGCAATCTAGATTCAAACTATTCCAAGACGTTTGAGGAATATTTTCCTCCTGATTGTTGGGGAAAACAAGATTTTTTCATCAGGTATGAAATTTCCAATGTTTTTATAGAAGTTAGTAGAAAACAGGATACCAAAGGTAGAATTTCCCTCAGCTATTCAGATTTTTTCAAGAAACAATTGGCAGACCTACGCAATTTACTCAAAAAAGCAAGAGAGAAAAGCTCTGAAATAACTTTGAGTAATAATATTATTAATAGTTCATTGTTTGGCCATAAAATTTTAAAAGAGCACTTAGTAGAAAGTTTAGGCAACTCCATTGGTCGAGAGGCAGCCTTCAATCAGCTTTTTATTCCTGCTGGCCGCTCATTTTTCGCTAATCTTCAGAGCAATATTTTTTCTTTTCTTTCAAGCAATAATACCTTAGATCCATTTCTAAGATCGTTTGGCTCAACATACGAAACGATAAAAAATTGGCGTATACAATATAATATTTACCTTGCAGATAAATATACAAAAGATATACTAGAGGAAATAAACAGGCTAATAGAGCAGTCTTTATGTGGTAAGCATATACAGGAAAAAGGCAAAGATTTTCTGGAGGTGGCAGATGGAAGACGTATTAGTATTGCGAACTCATCTTCCGGTCAACAGGAAACATTGCCTCTGACAATTATTCTAGCTGCACTACCTTTTATAGCTTCCCCTCCAGCCGGTCACACAGTGTATATTGAGGAGCCGGAAGCGCATTTATTTCCAAGCGCACAGCGTAATATTGTCGAGTTGATCGCTACTGTCTTTAATTATCGCAAAGAGCAACTTCAATTCTTTATAACTACCCATAGTCCTTATGTCCTGACAGCACTTAATAATCTGCTCCAGGCTGGGCTTCTTTATGAAGAATCCAGCGAAGATATACAACATCAACTAGAAGAGATTGTATCTAGATACAAATCATTAGATGTTGACGATCTCTCAGCCTATGTTTTGAGCGATGGAAAATGCAAGAGTATTGTGTGTCCTGATACTGGGTTGATTGATGCGCGAGTCATTGATTCTGTTTCTGATGAACTAGCTATTGAATTCGAGCAACTTCTCAACTTAGTTTGAATCGTATATGAAAAGTCTTCCAGAGTGTGAGGAACATAGAGCCGACACCAAGATTGTCTTGCAGGAAAACAAAAGTAAAATAACGTTCCTCAACCCGAATAAAGACGAAATATTAATAATTAAGGTTGATGGCTGCGTTATTAGTGACAATGAGACTTTGCGTTGCGACTACGCACTCATTCCTTCTGATGCAGTAGAAATATATGTAGAGTTGAAAGGAAGCGATATTGCACAGGCGGTTAAACAAATAGAATCAACTATTAATTTACTTTCGGCAAATCCCCAAAAGATTAAGAAGCTATGTTTTGTCGTGTCTACACGTGTGCCAAAACAAACACCAAGTATACAACAGCTCCAAAGTCAGTTTAAGAAAAAATTTAATGCTAGTTTCCGAATCAAGAATATTCAAGATGAGTATGATTTAAGTACGTCCACAAGCTAAGCTAACGAGAACTTTGATATGACGAACATACAAAACTTTAGCAGAAAAGGAGCCAGCGGACGATCGCCCGGCCTCAACTAAATTTGAGTTCGCATTTATTATAATTAATTCTGACACCTACCTTAAGAAATATCTTTTCGGGACTTCCCCAACACATCCCACCGCTCCCAACATATACTACGGATCAGTGTGCAGTACACAGCCTACAAAAACTATTGTGTAAATCCTATTATGTATTGCTAAATTCCTTGATCCCCGCAAGTAGTGGCCTTTATTGCATTAAAGTGGTGCGATGTTTAGCCAGAAATTAACATTGATTTAAACTTTAATGGAGACATAAACGAGCTAGAATTCAATAGTTTGCGTGGAAGACATGGAGTTTAAATACAAAATGTCACAAATAACAAATTAATATCGATCGCACTTCTCGATCGCACTTTACAAAACAATCCAAACTCAGGAGTCAATCGCTGATGATGCTAGGAACAACCGAGATCCCGCAATTAAAGCCGCTTTCCGACTCAGAACTACACAAAATGAACGCCTACTGGCGGGCGGCAAACTACCTATCCGTCGGACAAATCTATCTCCTGGACAACCCCCTACTCAAAGAACCCCTCAAAATCGAACACGTCAAACCGAGACTCCTCGGACATTGGGGCACCACTCCAGGCCTAAACTTCATCTACGTTCACCTCAACCGCATCATCAAAGCCCAAGACCTCAACGCCATCTACATCGCAGGTCCTGGACACGGCGGGCCGGGCTTGGTCGCCAACACCTATCTCGAAGGCACTTATACCGAATATTACTCGAACATTTCCCAAGACGAAGAGGGTATCCAGCGGCTGTTCAAACAGTTCTCCTTTCCCGGCGGTATCCCCAGCCACGTTGCCCCGGAAACCCCTGGTTCGATTCACGAAGGCGGCGAACTCGGCTACGCCCTCGTCCACGCTTACGGGGCGGCCTTCGACAATCCCGATTTGATTGTGGCGGCCGTTGTCGGCGACGGGGAAGCTGAAAGCGGCCCGCTAGCTGCTAGCTGGCACTCTAACAAGTTTCTCAACCCGGTTCGGGACGGGGCCGTGTTGCCGATTTTGCACTTGAACGGCTACAAAATTGCCAATCCAACGCTGTTGGCCCGCATTCCGCGCGAGGAATTGGAAAGTTTGATGGTCGGTTACGGCTACAAACCTTATTGGGTGGAAGGTTCAGACCCGGAAACCATGCACCAGTTGATGGCTGCAACTCTCGATACCGCGATCGGCGAAATTAAGGCGATTCAGGAAAAAGCCCGGACAGAGGGCTATTCCGGCCGTCCCCAGTGGCCGATGATTGTGATGAAAACTCCCAAAGGCTGGACGGGGCCGAAGGAAGTAGACGGTAAGAAAACAGAGGATTATTGGCGATCGCACCAAGTCCCACTTTCGGAAATGGCTTCTAAGCCGGGACACGTCCAACTCCTGGAAGATTGGATGAAAAGCTATAAGCCGGAAGAACTCTTCGACGAAAATGGCAAGTTAATTACCGAATTGGCCGAACTCGCACCCAAGGGAGCTCGACGGATGGGGGCAAATCCCCACGCTAACGGCGGCCTGCTGCTGCGAGACTTGAAAATGCCGAAATTTGAAGACTACGCCGTTGATGTGCAAAAACCGGGCACTCTAATGGCAGAAGCAACCCGCGTTTCCGGCCGCTTCCTGCGAGAGGTGATGACACTGAATCAGGAAAACGCCAATTTCCGCATTGTCGGGCCCGACGAGACGGCCTCAAACCGCCTCGATCCGGTGTTTGAAGTGACGAACCGGGTGTGGGCGGGGGAAATTTTGCCCGAAGACGACCACATCTCCCCAGACGGCCGGGTGATGGAAGTCCTCAGCGAACATCTATGTCAGGGATGGCTGGAAGGCTATTTGCTGACGGGACGCCACGGCTTTTTCTCTTGTTACGAAGCGTTTATTCACATCATCGATTCGATGTTCAACCAACACGCCAAGTGGTTGAAAACTACTAACGACATTCCTTGGCGCCGACCGATCGCCTCTCTTAACTACCTGCTAACTTCTCACGTTTGGCGACAAGACCACAACGGTTTTTCTCACCAAGATCCGGGTTTTATCGACCACGTAATTAACAAGAAAGCCGAGGTTGTGCGGATTTATTTGCCGCCAGATGCGAACACTTTGCTGTCAGTAACAGATCACTGTCTCCGCAGTCGCCACTATGTCAACGTGATTATTGCAGGGAAGCAGCCGGCATTGCAGTACTTGGATATGGATTCTGCGATTAAACACTGTACCGCCGGCATCGGCATTTGGGAGTGGGCCAGCAACGATAAAGGCGGCGAACCGGATGTGGTGATGGCTTGCGCGGGTGATGTTCCGACGCTGGAAACTTTGGCTGCGGTTGACATTCTCCGCCGAGATTATCCTGATTTAAAAGTGCGGGTGGTGAATGTGGTGGATTTGATGACGCTGCAACCTGCTAGCGAACATCCCCACGGTTTGTCTGACAAGGATTTTGATACTTTGTTCACGAAAGATAAGCCGGTGATTTTTGCTTTTCACGGCTATCCTTGGCTGATTCACCGCTTGACTTATCGCCGGACAAATCACCCGAATATTCACGTTCGGGGTTACAAGGAAGAGGGAACGACTACGACGCCGTTTGATATGGTGGTGATTAATGACCTCGATCGATTCCATTTAGTTGCAGATGTACTCGATCGCGTTCCAAAACTGAGTTCTGTCGCAGCTTACGGCAAACAAGCTATCCGTGACAAGCTGATCGAACACAGGCAGTATATCACCGAACACGGCGATGATATGCCGGAAATCCGCGACTGGAAGTGGCCGCACGCGGGCCCGGTTTCGCCGGAAGCGCCGAAGGAAACGAAAGATCCAGGGGCGACAGCAGAACAAACAGTGCGATCGGGTGCACCGGGCTAGCGATATTCTGGGTAGGGACACGGCATTGCCGTGTCCCGACGGGATTCCATTTGTATTAGAATAAATCTGCCGTAATAGTCATCTTAGTGGGGCGACGCAGTGAAGTGAGAGGGATGCGATCGGATGCTGGCGTTAAACTGGCATAACGTTGATAGAGAATAAAAACGTCTTCTTTCTTGGGTCACAGTCTAGCTGCTATGTGCGCGTATTCTGTCGACAAGCAGCCAACATCACATAACAAGAGGTATTGGTTGGGCTGGCTAATTGTTATTGCATCCGCCTTTGCGGTTAACCGTTAATTATCAAGAAATAAGAATTACTCACTCTTTTTTGCTCAGCCTTTTGCTACCATTTGGCACAATTCTCGTGCTGGCACTTTTTGGTTGCAAAGGACGTACCCTCATCACTCGCAGTCAACAAGTCATCTTAGCAGGGCTTTCCCATCTCGCTCTCGATCTCCTTACGGGAGTTAACAGCTTACCTGTAATCTGACCGTTCAGCACCGAAACGTTCAAACTTTCTTTTGGTCTGCTTCCCAGTGCTGGTTTTTTAAGCCCGTTCAACTATTATTTTTACCTAAATTCATTGATTGAGATTGGTGTTCTTGCCCTGTTAGTTTACATTGCTTTCTCAATCAACTCTGACACACCAGCACTATCCATAAACCAAGAATTAGAATAGGTGGTTTATTACTAATTTCTATCTGTTTTATGGTTGGGGCGTTTAGTCTGAATATGTAGAATTAAGTAGGTAATAAAAAATAACGTTTCCAGTCATCTTTAATAGCTAGTTCCCGCGGTTTAATAAATATTGATAGAATTTCTATTGCTGATGATGCTGACGAAGTAGCAATCATTCCTTAAAGGGAATCCGGTAGTAGCTGACTCTACTACTAATAGTACCTCGAAGGAAGTTCTAGTAATTCTCAGGAATACTAGAAGCCTGCACTCACAGCAAGCTTGCGCGTAGGTAGTTCATACATCCGCTTAACGATTTGCGCGCTTCTTTGTGCGCTTTTGAGCGTACATTAATTCATCGGCTAGGGCTATTAATTGGTCCAGCGAGGTTTCACCGTCTGGAATACAGCACTGGATGCCAATACTCATAGACAGTTGATAGCAGCGGTTGCTCTCCTGGTTGAAACGAGCGATGTTGGCTTGCAAGCGAACTACAAGCTCTTCGGCACTCTCTAAGTAGTTGAGCGCAAAAATGACAAATTCATCTCCACCCAAACGAGCAACGATGTCTGAACTGCGGCAGGTTCGTTTCAAAATCTCAGCCGCATCTGCAATTGCCCGATCGCCTACCTCGTGACCCATATTATCGTTAAGTTGTTTCAAACCGTCTAGATCGAGAAACAGGAGACAGCATGAACCTTGCTGGCGGCGGGCTACTTTTAACTGCTGCTGTGCCAGGACAAAGAAACCGCGTCGATTGTGCAACCGTGTCAACTCGTCTGTCAACGACAATTGCCGCACCTGTTCCTCTGCTTGTTGCCGATCCCTAATTTCCTGCATCAGTCTGACGTTGACAGCTTCTAACTCAGCGGTGCGATCGCGCACTCGTTGTTCCAGTTCGGCATACACCTGCACGTTCTCGAGCGCAACGGCTGTTGTATCTGCCAGTGCTTGGAGTAGGTTCACCTCTTGGTCAGTGGGTTGATGCGGCTGTGCCCAATAGTTGCCGATCGCGCCAATTGGGTTTATTGTCCGAATTGGAACCATTGCCAGACTTTTGACAAATGTGGGCTCATAAGCGGCGTGGGGAATACGAGCGTCCTGATAGATGTCTGGGATGACGGTTGATTGACGGTTTAACATTGTCCAACCGCTGATGCATATACTCATTGGAAACCGCCGCCCTTTCCACAGAGGTGCAATGGCATTTTCGTCGGCATAGAAACACTGATCTTTGTCGCGCAAGACAAAGGTAGCACCATCAGCACCTGTGAGTTGGCGTGCGGCAACTCGCACGATCGCCATGACATCTTCGAGGCTGTGGGCTAACGAGAGTTCTTGCACAACGACGAGCAGTTTTTCCATTCCTAGGTTGTACTGGCTTGTTGTGTCTTCATTCACAAGATTTGTAATTTTTATTAAAGGAGACTTTATAATAGCTACGTTCATTTTGTTACGCATCGGATAGGTTTTCTCCCAACATTAATAATTTACTCGGAAACTGAGTGATCTTCTACAGTAGATTTACGCAAACTACCCGGATCTCCCGTACTTAGGGTGATCAATCGATCTCATTATTCGTAGGTTGGGTAGAGCATTGCAGCCGTATGAGTTACACCGGAGGTTCGTGTAGCTGCGTTCATTTTGTTACGCTTCGGATACGTTTTCTCCCAGTATCAATTTACTTAGAAACTGAGCGATTTTACAGTAAATTTACGTAAATTACGCGGCTCTTCCGTACTTAGGGCTATCGATCTAATCATTCGTAGGTTGGGTAGAGCATTGCAGCCGTAGGAGGTACACCGAAAGTTCGTGTAGCTGTAGAGACGTTGCATGTGCTGTAGAGATTGAGATGTACCCTTTGTTTCGCCTTTTTATTGGGCTGCTTTTTGTGCGATCGGCCAATAATATCATGTCCGTTAGCATTGGTCACGCTTGGTAAGGGCGGGTTTTGACGAAAAGTTGTTTGATGAAACAATTGTCGGCTAAACCCTCCCCTACACGCAACTGATACAACCGGACATGATATAACTTTTGGATACCATTCAAATGTCTTACAGTTTATAACTATTAATGAGCTAGCAAAACTTCTAAAAGACGAACGACTTTTTTTCTAACAGATGTCAAGCCGATCGAATAAATACCAGCGTTAAATTAAAGCAGATTTAAGATATTTAGAACCTGGTCAAAACTTATTCTATCGCGCGATCGCCTCCATCCGAGGAATAGTAGAAATCGAACAAACAGAGAACGATCGCAACCTGCAAACTACCATAGCCGTAGTAGGTGCAGGAATAGGTGTAGCCGGAGTAGTAGCAGCTAGCGCCCATACTGTATCGAGGAGAAACCGGGAGTAATAAACATTAATGAACCATTCAGTTTGAGCGCCTTTGCTACCTTCATGTTAATTATCTTTCTGAGCTTACGTGCAGGCTGGTTCACTGGGGAATTGCTATTTTTTTGATAAAGTGGAAATGCCATAATAAAAAAGCAAACTGCAAGGCAAATCAACCAAAAATTAAGCTAGCTTAGCCCCAGGAAAAAGTGCCGACATGAAAAATATATTTCATTAAAATAAACTTTTAGCGAAACAAAGTTAATCACTACTTTAAAAGCTTTAGAAGCCGAGATTCAAAAAAGAGATATAGAAAAGATGTGGATTATTATTGATATTGATAACTATTCAGAGCCTGAACGGTTACAATGAGTAAATAAATGTATACAACAGGTGTTTTAATCTGAAACTTTGTCAAACACTAAACAATTTATAGATATTTGTGGAGATAATGGAACAAAGGCAAAATTGGCTTGTTACTTTACAAATGTTGGAGGTAAAGGCGAACTGGAAACGCTTTTAAAGGCAATCAAGGCGAGAGAATCACCTCATGCTGATTGTTTGGGTAGTTGGAAAAATTATTGCATAGAAAACCAGGGAAAGCAAATCGACTGAAAAGGTTTTGATAAATTCTGGGTGAGCATCTATCTCAGGTATGATACTTGCTCAGATAAGGAACAGCAACAAGCTGGAAGGAAATGCACTATGTCTGGGTTTGATTATGTTATGGAACGCAAAAAAGATATTTGGGATTGGGATAATTCTACTGTCGATGATTTGAAGGAGTTTTTTAAACTCTTTTGCTAACATAGTAAAATTCACACACAATTAACTCATGAGCTTAAAAATCTACTTTGTACGGCACGGTGAAACAACTTACAGCAAGACTGGCGGCTACTGCGGCGACCTCGACGCAGAATTAACACCGGAAGGTTCTATGATGGCCGAACAATTTGCTGCAACTTACGCAAAATTGCCTTGGAATGCTGTTTATGTCAGTCCCATGAAACGCACAATCGCTACGGCTAAACCTCTGTGCGATGCTGTGGGAATTGAAATGCAACTGCGCGATGGATTGAGGGAAATTAAGTACGGCAAGTGGGAGGGTGAAACAGTTGAATCGGTTCGCGAAAAATATGCTGAAGATTACATTAATTGGTTGACGGAACCGGCTTGGAATCCACCGACAGAGGGGGAAACTTCTGTACAAATTTCTAGCCGATCGTCCTTAGTTATCGCAGAAATTCAGGAAAAGTACAAGACTGGTAATGTTTTGGTGGTTTCCCACAAGGCGACTATTCGGATTATTCTGTGCAGTTTGTTGGGGATCGATTTGGGAAGTTACCGCAATCGCATTGCCGCTCTAGCAGCTTCTGTGAGTGTTGTCAAGTTTGATGTGCGCGGGCCAATGTTGGAGGTTTTGGGCGATCGATCGTACATGGATGAAACTCTCCGCAATTTACCCGGTACTTGAAATTGCGGGTAGGCTGCGCGCACTGCCTACCCGGAGCGTCTGAAACTAAATCGCGCCTATGTAAGACAATCCTAAAATCGTACCCGTTCCCAAAATATGACCGAAGCAGAGACTTCCCACAAGTGCACCCAAACTCAAGCCGCCGACCAAACCTGATGAGGGCGCGGCTGGGCCTGTGTGAGGCTTTTGAATGGTTGATCTGCCGATCGCAATAGCTAAAATATTGCAAATAATCATAATCAAACCAGTCGTGGGGCTCCACTCTACGGTTCTGGCGACAGTGGCAAGTAAAATTGGTGTAAACATCGATCGGCTCCTTAAACTTTAGTAAATGAAAATCTGCCTAGAAGATATATCAAAAAAATGCAACTGTTAGCTACAGATTGCATTAACAGTTAATTTTTCGACATTTTTCTTAATAATTTTCCCTGAGTCTCAAGATTTTTTAGTCCCTCTCTGCTGGGACGAAAGTTTGACAAAACGCGATTTCAATCGCCTAGCGATCGAAAGAACGAATCAACAGGACATAATAAAGCATGAAAATACTGGTGTTAAATGCGGGTTCTAGCAGTCAAAAGAGCTGTCTTTACGAGTTAAACGATGTCCTGCCCGATCGACCTTTGGAACCCCTCTGGGAGGCTCAAATAGACTGGACTCACCAGCAGGGTATAGCAGAGTTGAAAGTCAAAACAGCAAAAGGCGATCGGCTTGAGGAGGAATTTGCCTCAGAGTCTCGCCAAGATGCTATTTCTCGAATGCTGGAGACTCTTTGGAGGGGAAAAACTCAAACCATTAATGATTTAAAGGAGATTGATATTGTCGGCCACCGCGTCGTACACGGCGGACAAGACTATCAGCAAAGTACGTTAATTTCGCCGGATGTTAAAGAGGCGATCGCCCGTTTATCTGTTTTCGCCCCCGTACACAATCCCGTCAACCTCGAAGGCATCGAAGCCCTTGAAAACATCCTCCCAAATGTGCCGCAAGTAGCAGTATTCGATACAGCTTTTCACGCACAATTGCCGCCCGCCGCCTTTGTTTATCCCGGCCCCTACGAATGGCTCGAAAACGGGATTCGCCGCTACGGTTTTCACGGCATTAGCCATCAATATTGCGCGCGCAGGGCGGCTCAAATTCTGAACCGTGATTTAACCGATTTGCGGCTGATTAGCTGTCATTTGGGCAACGGATGTTCTCTGGCGGCGATTCGCGGCGGCGTGAGTGTTGACACGACGATGGGTTTTACGCCTTTGGATGGTTTGATGATGGGAAGTCGATCTGGTGCGATCGATCCTGGGATTATAATTCATTTGTTAAGGCAAGGGGATTTAACCTCTGAAAAATTAGATAATATTCTCAATCGAAATTCTGGTTTAAAAGGGATTTCTGGGGTATCTAGCGATATGCGGCAGATTGGAGATGCGATCGCCCAAGGTAATGAGAGAGCTCAACTTGCTTTGGATATTTACATTCACCGTCTGCGCGCTGGAATTGGCGCGATGCTGGCGAGTTTGGGAGGGTTGGATGCTTTGATTTTTACGGCGGGAGTTGGGGAAAATTCGCCTGTTGTGCGATCGGCTGCTTGCGAATCTTTTGGATTTATGGGTTTAAAATTGGATGGGGAGAAGAATCAACAGTCGCCAGTGGATGAAGATATTGCGGCAGTGGATTCAGCGGTGAGAATTTTGGTCATTCACACGCAGGAGGATTGGGAAATTGCGCGAGAATGCTGGAAACTTTATCACTAACTTATTTTATGAATTCCTTCAACAGCGATGGCAGATTAGCTTCGCCGAAGCGTCAACAATCACAGACGGTGCCACCGGAATTTCTCTAATTCATCTGCGTTAATCTGTGTTGATCTGCCCTCATCTGCGGTTAAAAAAAGAGAATGTATTAACCGCAGATGACAAGGGATTGACGCTGATTCACGCAGATGAAAAGAAGAGATATATTAATAATTTTGATCCTAACAGATTTGATATGACAACGCAATGCGTGGCCGGATTATTAATCGTTGCTAACTGGAATTTATTTGGGGATGTGGGTTGATAGTAGCGCCGATTACAAAACTTGCCTGGGGGCGATCGGAATTTCAATAATAAACTCGCTTCCCTCTCCTGGTGCAGAAACGCAAGTCAATTTTCCGCCATGAGAACTCACAACAATCGAGTGAGAAATAGACAATCCCAAACCAGTTCCCGAACCCACGGGTTTAGTTGTAAAAAATGGGTCGAATATCTTGTGCAGCACCTCAGTGTTCATCCCAGGCCCACTGTCGGCAATTCTAATTATGGCAGAATTCCTGTCTGTCACCTCTGTAGAAATTGTAATAGCAAGCTGTTGATGAGAGTTTTCCGGGCAATCTCTTGCTACGAGGAGAGCATCGATCGCATTGGTGAGAATATTCATAAACACCTGATTGAGTTGTCCGGCGTAGCATTCCACCAGCGGTAGAGAACCGTAGTCTTGAATCACCTTAATAGACGGTCGTTCCGGTCTATCTTTGAGGCGGTGTTGCAAAATCAGTAGGGTGCTGTTAATACCCTCATGGATATCGACTGCCTTAAAATCTGCTTCGTCCATCCGCGAAAAGTTCCGCAACGACAGGACAATTTGGCGGATGCGATCGGTACCCATTTTCATCGAAGACAGCATTTTTGGCAGGTCTTCTTGCAAGAACTCCAGGTCGATTTCTTCGGCTGTGATTTGAATTTCGTCAGCAGGGTTAGGATAGTGCTGTTGATAAAGCTGCACCAACTTTAACAAATCTTGGGCGTATTGCTGTGTATGGACGAGGTTGCCGTGAATGAAGTTGACCGGGTTGTTAATTTCGTGGGCGACTCCAGCAACCAGTTGCCCCAAACTAGACATTTTTTCGCTATGAATTATTTGTGATTGGGTGCGTTGCAACTCACTTAGGGCGTTTTTGAGTTCAACGGTGCGGTCTTCCACCCGGTCTTCTAATTCTGCATTACTTTTTTCTAAGGCGGTAAACGATTCGCGCAGTTGTCTTGCCATGTGGTTAAAGGAGTTGGCAAGGGCGTTGAGTTCTTGAATACGGCTGTCTTCTACAGCTTGGTCGAAGTTGCCAGATGTTATTGCCTCACTCGCCCGATTCAGTCGCAGAATCGGACGCGCAATCCAGCCGGAGGTGAGAACGCCCATCCCACAAGCTACCCCCAATGCTGCTAAGCAGAGCAAGATTGTGGTGCGAGTGTTGGCATCAATCTGTGTCATGAACTCGCTTTCTGGCACACTCACCACCACTAACCAATCCAATCCATATTGGTCGCGCCAGGGAGTGACTTGCACATAGTAGAGTTCTCCCTGAAAATCAAGTCGGAGATCGGTGTTTCCAGAAATGGATTGAAACCCTTTGAAGCGTTGCTGGATTTGTTTGGCAATTCCCTGCACTATGGGATTGCCACTGTCGATCGCCTTCAAACGCCGAATCTCGTCTTTGACGGTGGTAAAGGGCTGTTCATTTCCAGAATTTGCGATCAACAACCCATTTCGTTCCATGATGAAAATCTGCCCTAAGCTACTGACATCTATATTCCGCAAGAAATCGCTCAGTTTCAACAGATGGATATCGACTCCAACCATTCCTAGCAAGCGATTATTTGCGTCATAGATGGGGCGACCCGCCGAGGCAGCGATGTAGGGATAATTGGGATAATTTAGGGTGACGATCCGCGACCAGATGGGTTTACCTGCTTTCAGGGGCTCGGTGTACCAGGGTTCTTGGAAGTTGTTCCAATCATAAATAGTCAGGACGTGAGTGCGATCGCCTTTGTTATCGGTGGCATAGCTGGTGACATTATTCGGCGGTTTGGGACTCCAATCATCAATCACGACGGTTTTGCCGTCGTAGTATCCGGCTCCTACTCCCTCACCCGTGGTCAGTCCAATGCCGATGTAAGTCAGGTCATAGGCCTGGATTTGGTGCCAGAAATACTTACCGACGGTTTGGCGATCGCGCACATCCAGCAATCCCATCCGAATCGCATCGGCGTTAATCTGAAGCACTTGATGCGGAATAGATAAATAAGCATTCAGATGTTGATTCACCGTACTGCTGGTTCGATCCATCAACCGATCCGCCAGGTCGTTTACCGCTTTTTGTCCATTTTTGAACGACAAATATCCCACCAGACCCACTGCTCCAAAGATTTGCAAAACAAATGGCACCATCAGTATGAGCTGCAATGGGAGCGTCTGAGTTTGGCCGAAGTGACGTATATTCATGATCTAAAATTACTTTTATTTTAGTATGATCTACTATCTACAGTTCGATCGTGAAGCTACACACAATATTTACTTTTTTAATTAAAAATCTGACACTTTTTATGCTTTATCGGAGCATTGCCACCTCGTCGTGATGAAAAGCCCTCAGTGCGGCTGCAAAAGGGCGATGTCCTTTTGTCGAAATTCGAGCGCTCGACTTTACTGCATAGTTTTCGCCGAGCTTGAATTGCGAATTCAAAGTTTAGTAAAGGCGTGGTCCGATTGTTAAGGGTCGCTAACTGGAATTGATTTGGGGATTTGAGTTGAGGGTTGCGCCGATTACAAAACTTGCCTGGGGGCGATCGGAATTTCAATAATAAAGTCGCTCCCCTCTCCGGGTGCAGAAACGCAAGTCAATTTTCCGCCATGAGAACTCACAACAATCGAGTGAGAAATAGACAATCCCAAACCAGTTCCCGAACCCACGGGCTTAGTTGTAAAAAATGGATCGAATATTTTGTGCAGCACCTCAGTGTTCATCCCCGGCCCGCTGTCGGCAATTCTAATTATGACAGAATTCCTGTCTGTCACCTCTGTAGAAATTGTAATCGTAGGCTGTTGATGAGAGTTTTCCGGGCAATCTCTTGCTACGAGGAGAGCATCGATCGCATTTGTCAAAATATTCATAAATACCTGATTCAACTGAGACGCATAACAAGTAATTAGTGGTAGCGTGCTGTAATTTTTAACCACCTCAATTCCCAAACGCCCGCCCTCTTTTCTCAGACGCGGTTGCAGCAACATCACCGTACTGTCGATGCCTTGATGGATATCTACCGACTTCATTTGCGCTTCGTCGAGGCGCGAGAAATTCCGCAAGCTTAGCACAATATCCCGGATTCTTTCCGCTCCTACTTTCATAGAATCCAGCAGCTTTTGCAAATCCTCGCTCAAGAATTCCAGCTCAATTGTTTCTATTTCTTCGAGAATTTCATCCGCAGGTTCTGGATAGTGCTGCTGGTAAAGCTCAATCAATTTTAGCAAGTCTTTAACGTATTCGCTAGCCGGATTAAGATTGCCGTAGATGAAACTTACAGGATTATTAATTTCGTGAGCGACACCAGCGACCATTTGCCCCAAACTCGACATCTTTTCCGTTTGGATTAATTGAGCTTGAGTTAGTTTAAGTTCGCGCAAAGTTTGTTCTAAACGCTCGTTCTTTTCATTTAACTCCTGCGTCCGTTCTTGCACTTTCTGTTCCACAGAATTGTAAAGCAGAGCATTTTCCAAAGAAATAGCCACTTGGGAAGAAAGCAACCTTAAAACTTCCAATCTGTGGGGAGTAAATGCTCCGACAGTCAAATTGTTTTCTAAATAAAGAATGCCGATTAGTTTGCCTTGATTGATGATTGGAGTACACAAAATAGATTGCAGTTGGTGTTTAGCGATGTAAGGATCGGCTGTGAATAGGCCCTCAGCCGCCGCATTGCTCAAGACCAAATCCGAGCGAGTCCTTTCCACATAATTAATCACCGTCACAGGTAAATCATGATAGTCTCCAACAGGCGTAAATTGCAGGACAGCTACATCTTCAGCAAATACTGACGCTTTAGCTGAAATCAACAGTTGACCATCTCTAACTAAAATCAGAAAACCTAATTGAGCACCCGCATTTTCTAAGGATATTCTCATCAAAGAAGCCAGCAACTTATCGAGGACAATTTCGCTAGAAATCGCCAGAGATGCTTTCATTACCGTTGCCAAATCCAGCACTCTCGCATCGCTGCCAGTAGAAGTATGAATAGTTGTGGTAGTTTGATTGTTGTTAAAACTTCCGTTGAGCGGCGTCATTTCCCGCAACTGCGGATACTTCTGTTCTAAATCTTCTACTTTGCGAACTGCACCCCAGCGCAAGTAGCACGAGTGAGCTTCGCGCAAGTGAATTTTGGCATATTGATACTTGCCTTTACTCAACCAAAACTTAGCTGCTAGTTCATTAGCTAGCGCTTCATTTTGGACAAACTCATTGTCTTGGGCTAAATTTATAGAGAAATCGTACAGTTCTACAGCTTCTGAATCTTTCTTGGAAATTCTGGCTATTTCTGCTTGTACTAAAAGATACTTGTGCAGAAAATTTTCGGCACAGTTATCTGACCAAATTTTCATCTGTTTTTGGTTGTCTTCTAACTTTTCCAAGTATTCCTTTTGCTTGTCTTCGGAAACATTTGGGAAAACGGCCGCTAAAGTTAGAGAAAAGAAAAAATTCCATTCGGTAGCGGGTATCGCTCCGGTAATAAAAGATAGCTGTTTTTCTACTTCAAAAGCTAGTTGTAGCGCTTCGTTGAAGTTGCCGTACCAGTACATTACCTGGCATTTGCGAATCTGATAAAGACAGAGCGAGTACAAATTTTGATGAACTTGACAGTTGTGTACGTATTCAGCTTCGCTGAGATCTTCGCTTTCAAATACAAACTTTTCAGGAGTTAGTTTGCTCAAGTTACGCAGGATTAACTCTACCCCTAATAATATATCGGTTACGAGCTGATTTTTGGTTTTTTGGCTGAACTGCAAATATCTGCTCGTGTCTGCCAGAATTTGCGAGATTTCTTTACCTTGAAAAAATGAGTTAGCTATGCGATTCGACAGAATATAACCCGCATACTCTAAATCTCCTGATTCTAAAGCTGCTTGATATCCTTCATTGCTGATTGCGTGGGAATCTTTGATGTGATTGAACCAGTAATAAAAAATACTGACCAGGGATGAACAAGCTCTGCATTTCAAACCGATATTGCCAGATTTTTCGCTGAGATTCAGCGAGAGCAAGCCGAATTGATACGCAGCTTTGTAATCTCCCGAAACTGCGTTTAAGAACATACCGTAGCCAGCATAGCAAAGAGAGGCTTCGGGTACTAAACCGTATTGTAGAGAAAGATTGACTCCTTTTAAAACGCTGACTTTCCACAAGTCGGGATTTTTGAGGTACGCGGATGTCAGCAAGTTTGTAATTAATTTGACTGCAACTTTTTTGTCGGGTACAGTCATTTCGGGGGCGTCAATTAGGGAAGCTATTTCTCTACCGGCTAAAATATTTGTGGCTGCTGCAAATTCTTCGGATATGACTTTTTGTAGCCCGTCTAGCGGCAAGTCAATGCCTAGCAAGTCTAAAGCTGTGATTCCGGCTTTAACGGCTTCTTCGTACTTCGCCCGCAGGGTGTACTGCACGATCAGCAGGTTGTAAATTTCTACCTTTTCTAAGGGCGATCGCGCTTTTTTCAACGTTATATTAATAAATTCTTCGGAGTTCTCAAAAAAACCGTTTAAATACTCAACATTGGCCCGCTCCATGTGCAAGGCAAAGGCTAAATCGTAGTGGGCATCCCAAATATCGGCGCTCAAACCGTCCATGCCTGCGGTCAAATACTGCAAGGCAGCAACATAAGCAGTGGCATCTTTGGCTCTGCGGGCGGCGTCTAAATTCAGCGTTGCCAGTTCAATTAATTCTCGATCGTCTTTAATTAGCGATCGAGCCACATTCAAGTGATCGACTAATTCAAAGATTCTGTCCGCGCGATATTCCGCCGGGGTGTTTTCTAGGATTTGCCTGCCTATTTTCAGGTGAACAGCCTTTTTTTGCGAGTCGTCGATCAGAGCGTAAGCTGCTTGCTGTACGCGATCGTGCAAAAATTTATAATTCAGAATTAATAGCGGAAACAGCACGTAATCTAATGACTTGCTTTCCAATTCCGAAGTTGGCAGAATCAGTCCCGACTTAATGGCGGGCAACAGGTGAGAAAAAGTTTCCGAGGCTTCTTTTTCATGAATTAAAGAAAGAGTATTCAAGTCAAATTCGTTACCCAAACAAGCCACTAAACGCAAAACTTGCTGCGTCGAACTGGGCAGTTTCCTCAATTTTTGTACCATCAAATCTACTACATTGTCAGTGATAGCGCACTGCTCAATTTGAGTCATATCCCAATGCCAGCCGCCCTTGCTACCCGACTGTGGCGGGTGAAAAACTAGCAGGTTTTCCTGATACAATGTTTGCAGAAATTGATTAACAAAAAAAGGATTCCCGTCGGTTTTGCTGATTACCAATTCAGCTAACGGTTTGACAGATTCTCGATCGCTGTGTAAAGTCTCTGCAATCAAATGAGTTATATTTTCTACCCCCAGGGGCGACAAAGCAATCTGATTAATGATAGCTTCCTGATTTCGCAGTGTCTCCACTGTCATCATTAAAGGATGAGTAGGACTAACTTCATTATCCCGATAAGCACCAATTAAAAACAGATATTGCGTAGCTTCATCTGTCATCATCAATTCGATCAGCTTGAGAGTAGCCGAATCAGCCCACTGCAAATCGTCGAGAAAAATGACCAGCGGATGTTCGGGCTGGCAAAATACCCGAATGAAATTTTGAAATACTAAATTAAAGCGGTTCAGAGATTCCGTCGGCCCCAATTCAGCTACAGGAGACTGAGCTCCGACAATTAGTTCAACTTCGGGAATGACATCAATAATAATTTGTCCGTTTTGACCGAAGGAAGTGCGGAGTTTTTCGCGCCAAACTGCTAATTGAGCCTCACTTTCAGTTAACAGTTGCCGCACCAACTCCGAAAAAGCGCTGACAACGGCCGAGTAAGGAATAGTCCGCTTGTACTGGTCAAACTTTCCCCAAATAAAATATCCACGCCTGCGGGTAATAGGTTTGTCTAAAATCTTCACCATTGCAGATTTGCCAATGCCGGAATAACCGGCAATCAGCATCATCTCGCTGCGGGATTTATGCTGTCCTCTCGCCAGGACTGACAATGGACTTTCTTTTTTCGATTTGCTCTCTTTTTTGATGACAGAAATTTGGGAATCTTCGGTGCGGTAGCCTCGATTATTTGTTGCTGCTACCCGTTCAAATGCCGCTAAAAGAGTTTCAACTTCTCGCTGTCTGCCGTAAAGTTTTTGAGGTATTTGAAATTTGTCGGAAATATCTTGGCGGCCGAGAGGAAACTCAGAAACAACCCCAGATGTTTGCCACTGAAACAGGCAGGATTCCAAATCTGCTTTTAGTCCCCAAGCACTTTGATAGCGCTCCTCAGGAGTTTTTGCTAACAATTTCATCACAATATCTGAAACAGTTTGAGGAATTTCTGGTGCAATTTCAACGAGAGGTACTGGCTGTTTGGCAATGTGACAGTGAACTAACTCCATGGGATCTGTAGTGGGAAAAGGGAGTTGTCCTGCCAGGATTTCATAAAAGGTCACGCCGAGGGAATAAAAGTCGGTGCGGTAATCGACTACCCGGTTCATTCTGCCGGTTTGTTCGGGCGACATATAGGCTAAAGTGCCTTCTAAAAAATTGGGATTTTTACTGGGAACATTTTCCAAGTTGGATGCTGTTGAAATGCTGAAATCTATGAGTTTCACTTGTCCTGTAGCAGGATTAAAAACTATATTAGAAGGGTTTATATCTTTATGAATTACATTTTTTCCGTGAATTTCTCCCAAAGTTTCAGCAACTTTGATGGCCGTAGTCAGAAATCCTAAAATGGTAAATTTTTGAGAACCCATAAATATTTTTAAAGATTCCCCGCCAAAATCTTCTAAGATCATTGCTAGACTATTTCTAACCTGTTGCAACTTATACACTTTCACAACTCCGTCCAACAGGCTTAAGTTGGCAGTGATCTCATATTCGCGCTTGTATCTATTCAGTTCTTCAGGAGTCGGATAGTCTTCTTTGATAAGTTTGATAATAACAGGTTGGTTGTTCTGCTCGTTGTGGCCGCGGTAAACCAGGGAAGTGCTGCTTTCATAAATGAGAGCGAGAACTGCAACGCCGGGAATTGCCATCATAGTTGGGTTCTCTCAAATTAGGTGTGCTTGGTCAATGTTACAGGACTTACGCGCGGCGGGCTAGAAACCGGGTTTCTTCGTTGCTAGTCGTTGACAAACCCAAGATTTTTTCGTATAAACCGGGTTTCTTTTCGTAAATCCTCTGTTATTCTTCATTATCGCTCAAGAGCTATCTTTTGGGATGTGTGGGAAGGCAACCCTTGACAGCAAAGAGGTACTGCTGACAAAAGCGCCCTGGAGCTTTCGTCACCTCAGCAGTTATGTAAACAAAATCACAAATACAGGATTTGTGCAACCATTTACTCTAATGCTCGATCGCCATGCTGACAACTAAATCATCTCAGATTCCAAGCAATCGCTTGATTTTAGTGGAGAGTCACCACATCTTGGGAAAATACGCAAGTGCTGAAAGACTTGTTTTTTCCGGTGATCGGGCAGGAATTTGGGGTGCTTTAAAAAAACCTGGCGGTGCAAATCTTAACTATAATTAGCGACCGAGGCGCGGAGGGAGTTAAGTGTTGCTTCGGAAGCTGCAATTTCCTTCAGTTCTATCTATTTTGACAGATCGATTAATAATACTAACTGACCGTTTGACCCGAGTAAATTTGACAAAAAATGCAGAATTATTGCACCTTGTCTGGTGCGCGGCAGCGAACCCTACATTAATTAAATTTGCCTAACTCTTAAGAAAATTTGAGGAAAGATTAAGAATTATTGCCATAAAACCCAGGTAAAGTTGTTTGAATAGCAAGTCAAATCCCAAGCAGCAAAAGCGTTTGAGGATTTCCAAAATCGGTAAATCCTCAGAAACTTAGTATTTCTAAAGGATTCATCGGGTGAGAAAATCAGAAACAACCTTAAAATTTAGCAGTAATCGCCCGATCGGGCAATTCTCAACCAGCACCAGGAAAAATACCTATGAAATTGGCTTATTGGATGTACGCAGGCCCAGCCCACATCGGCACTTTGCGCGTCGCCAGTTCCTTCAAAAACGTCCATGCGATCATGCACGCACCGATTGGAGACGACTATTTTAACGTCATGCGTTCCATGCTGGAGAGGGAACGGGATTTCACCCCAGTAACTACCAGCGTCGTTGACAGACACGTACTGGCGCGGGGTTCGCAGGAACGGGTGGTGGACAACATCACCCGCAAAGACAGAGAAGAACACCCAGATTTAATCGTGCTCACCCCGACTTGCACCTCCAGCATTCTGCAAGAAGACTTGGAAAACTTCGTGGAGCGTGCTCAATTAGATGCCAAAGGCGATGTATTGCTGGCGGATGTTAACCATTATCGGGTAAACGAACTGCAAGCTGCCGATCGCACTTTGGATCAAATCGTCCAATTTTACATTAACAAAGCCCGCAAAAAAGGCGATTTAGTAGAAGCCAAAAGCGAAAAACCATCTGTCAACATTATCGGTATGTCTACCCTGGGTTTCCACAACCAGCACGACTGCACCGAGTTGAAGCGTTTGATGGCAGATTTGGGCATTGAAGTCAACGAAGTTATTCCCGAAGGTGCTTCGGTGCACAACTTAAAAAGACTGCCGCGCGCTTGGTTTAACTTGGTTCCTTATCGGGAATTGGGGATGATGGCCGGGGAGTATTTGCAAAAAGAATTCGGCACGCCGATGGTGGATATTACGCCGATGGGTGTGGTAGAAACTGCGCGCTGTATCCGCAAGATTCAGCAAGTGTTGAACGATCAAGGTGCGGATGTTGATTACGAAGATTTCATCGACCAACAAACTCGATTTGTGTCCCAGGCAGCTTGGTTTTCGCGATCGATCGACTGCCAAAACTTAACCGGCAAAAAAGCCGTCGTATTTGGCGATAATACCCACGCTGCGGCGATGACGAAGATTTTGGCTCGCGAGATGGGAATCCACGTTGTGTGGGCAGGAACCTACTGCAAACACGATGCTGATTGGTTCCGGGAACAGGTTAGCGAGTATTGCGATGAAGTGCTGGTGACGGACGATCACGGGGCGATCGGGGATGCGATCGCCAAAGCCGAACCTTCGGCAATTTTCGGCACTCAAATGGAACGCCACGTAGGTAAGCGGTTGGATATTCCGTGCGGCGTAATTGCTGCACCGATTCACGTCCAAAATTTCCCGATCGGCTACAAGCCATTTTTGGGTTATGAAGGTACGAATCAGTGCGTAGATTTGGTCTACAATTCCTTCACTTTGGGAATGGAAGACCACTTGCTGGAAATCTTCGGCGGCCACGATACCAAGGAAGTGATTACGAAGGGTATTTCGGCTGATTCTGATATGGGTTGGACGAAGGATGGACAAGCAGAATTGAATAAAATCCCTGGTTTTGTGCGGGGTAAGGTGAAGCGGAATACTGAGAAGTTTGCGCGCGATCGGGGGATTGATAAGATTACCGTTGAGGTGCTTTACGCAGCGAAGGAATCTGTCGGCGCGTAGTTAGTTGGGTAAGGGCATCTCTTGTGGATGCCCTTGCTTATCAGCTTATCAAACAAATAGATTAATTTACGATAAAGTTGACTTAGGAAAAATGCCAGATATTACTCAAGACGATGGCTGGAAGGAAATATGGGCGATAGTTGACCCTAATGAATCTTGGTTAACCGATCCAGTTAAGTGTTCAGAAATACAAGAGAGACTTTCCATATTCAATCAAAGTCATAAGGAAGATCCACAGCATATTGATAATGTGATAAAAGCTCTAGCAATAGGATTTCACCTGACCAAAGCTGCTGTTGAATGGGAGAATCCTGTGGCAGGTAAGACTCTAGCAAACCCTTCTACCGCTAATGCAAGAGGCATTCAGTGGCAACTGGTGATGGCCTACGGTGGATTTGAAAGTGTTACAAAGACATTAATGAATCTCAGAGAAAACAAGTCAGGTCTTACTATAGATCACGTTGAAAAGTTTACATCTAAATGCAATCTCCCTGATTATATTCCCTTAATACCACCTAATACCAACAGAAGAAATCTTGATAAATGGCTTACAAAATCACCTACGGAAACAGGTGATGAACTTCTAGATTTTCTGGGTCTCACAAATGGCGATAGAAATCAAATTAAAGACTGGCTTGTTAATAGCAATTCGATACAAGATTGGGCTAATGCTACTAGATTAGCCAAGGCTTTAAGAAATGCCACTGCACATGGTGCGCTTTCACCTAGTAAAGTTGAAGACTGGGGTTTAAAACCAGCAATTAAAATTCTAGTTAAAAACCTTGGCGATCTAGTTGTTTTTGGGTTGCAGACATTAGCATCACCTAGAGTTTAGCTAAATATCAAAAATTAATCGTAAAGCGTTCGCGAAGCTTTCCAGAAGGGTAGCTATCTCGTAGGGAATCGCCCTTGTCAAACTTGAAGAGCGATCGCTGCCTTAAACTGGCAGTTGCACCAACTGTCTTACATCTTCTCCCAATCGCGTAAAGTTATTAGGGTTAAGCAGTCAACAACACATCCACACCTGCTTTCACAGCAGCTTGAGCAATTAAACCATCGTAAATCCCTCCCCGCGGCAGGTTTAAACTAACCATTTTAGGTAGTCCTACATAGTCAGTATAATTAGGTGTTTTATTTGATAGATAAACTGGGGTTATACTCATCAATAAAATATCAAAAAGCAGCCCATGGGATTGGAGACTGTTTTAGAGAATGAAAAAGTTTTTTTGGTCTATCGAGATATTCTTTGTCTGATGGTATTATTAAATCTTTTTAGAGAGGGTAGTCCTCCATAGTCAGGACTACCCGATCGCACTTATCGAAATTGATGAAAATTAGCATCCGCGCCCGCAGTTGGCGCACAATATTTAAAATAATTCTCTGCTTTGTCCTCGCGATCGTCTGTTAGTACATAAGTCCTCTCAGCAATCCAAAGTGCCAGTTTTTTAATTGTCCGTCGGCTAGTCAGTTGCAGGGAAACTCACAAAAAAATATCATTCTCAGTAACCAGCTTTCGACTATACATTAAATCCTCTTGTGGGGCGAGCTTCTAGCCTGCCCCTAAAAGCTTATTGAGAATAGTGCCCGATCTCAGGGGAAACGGAAATTGCATCCCAGCATTTCCTCCTTGAGGCCAATTGTGAAAACTGTACTGTTCGATCGCCCTAATCAATCCAACTTACCTAGATTAGACGCATCAACATCTTTTAAAGGAATGACTTATGAACTTCACAGCAAGACTCACACAAACCAGCTTACTCGGTTTAATGCTATTTGCCAGCAATCCCGCGGCAACCTTTGCTCTAGGACAATCGAACACAAGCACTCCACCAACAGCGTCTCGCACTCAGTCTCCGATTGAAACCATACAAATAGCTAATGTATCCACCCCCCAAAAACTGGTGAGAGATTTTTGTGCTCGCAAAAGACAGAAAGTGGAAAACTATTTCGAGACCAGCAACTTTCGGATTTATCTTTGCTACAACCACGCCAATCAACTATATTACTACGGCGTTAAAAAGAGTAACGGCAGCACGATCGCCCTGCGTGCTCGTACTGAAGAGGGAACTGGTTACGTCGCAAAAAATGGCACCTACGATTACATTGTTACAGGAGCCAGCCTTAGTATTTATAACAAAGGCAAACGCATTCTCGAACAACGAGTGATTCGCTCGCTTTAGTATTTAAATGCGATCGCTCTTTCAAGCCCCGACTTCTTCAAAAAGCCGGGGATATAACAGAATATCTGGCTTTTCTGCTGAGGCAGACGAATGTTTGTCTAATTTAACCTGGGAGCATCCCGCTCTTGTGGCGATCGCCCGTCCAGCCTTAAAATAGTTTACCGAAGCGTCCCCAATTCAGATTTAATCATCCCGCTCTCCTGCACAATCGCAGACGCTGCTTCCCCCAAAATTTTGTGTGCGGCCGTCGTCGGATGAATGCCGTCCCAAAACAAAAATAGATCGGGACTACCACAAACACCTCCACCCGATAAACACGCACTCGTCACATTAGTCAAGCCATATTTAGCCGGAGAAGCGATCGCTTCCCGATAAAGCGCATTAGCATCCAGAGTCGCAATCTTTAAGTCAGAATGCTGTTGACTTAATACCTTAACCGTTCGCCTCAAACCCAGATTGTGTGCTTGTGTTAATGCAGTGAGCCTTGCAGAATTAGCGCCTGTTCGCGTCGCCGGTAACTGCCCCAAATCTGGTAAATTTGCCAGCAGGATATTTTTGGCACCCACACCAGCAAGAGACGCGATCGCCCTCGCCACATTTTCAACGGGAATATTCGCATTATTTGCCCCCTGCAAATAGTCATTCGCACCCGCCCACAGTACATACAGCGCATGAGGATTTGCCTGTTTTTGGGATTTAGTCCATGACTCAACTTGAGTTAACAAACCAGGGACAAGGCTATTGCGATCGCTCCCCGTTGTTGCACCTCCATAGGCAAAATTAGTGACTCGTTCAGGCGGCAACTTCAGGCGATCGGCAAGATATTCTACCCAAACCTTACCATTCGAGTAACGCCCTTGAAAGTAAGTGGAACGAGGCGGATATTGACCCCCGCTTGCTCGAAACACCATTCCCATATCCGAAAGACTGTCCCCAAATACATATAGTTCATTGACAGCCTCAGAACTTTGAGCTGATAGCATGAGTGCAACCATAAAAGATAAAAGCGCAATAATTACTGCAAAAAACGTTCTTTTCAACACTTAATATTAGTTATATTCGTAAAACATTTGATAATTTGTGTCTACTATCATTACCGAATTCGGGATTGTGACATTTAGTGTTACTTATATTCTTGAAATAGCTTAAATATTTGGCTCAATTACTAATCTATCAATTTTGGGAAAAATGTGAGGAGTAAAACTGAACTTTAATTGTGGGTTGCCTCACTCCACTGCTAAATCTACATAGATTGGTGATGTCCTTGACACTTTTCTCATGGTATCTAGCTCATAGCGCTCTAGAGGGGATAAAACCGTACATCTTTTGGGAGATTACCCAATAATGTTAGGCAAGAGGCGAACCAGCAGCATCCCGGTGTTAAGCTAGCACAAGTTTTAAAACGCTCCTTTTGTTCAGGGGTGATAGCCACTCCTCCTACCAATGCAGTTTACGCTTCTGTTGGGGCTTAAGTATTCTCCTCTATTGATAGTTGTTTTATCTAACCGGGCTCCTCCCTACAAAAGCCTCCCAAACAACCACCCTTGAGATAACTGTCAATCACGAAAAAAAGAATTGATTCAAAAATTATTTACTGGGCGATCGAGAAATTGACCACACTTTTGCTCCTTGAAAGCCCACACAAAACAAAAACCCTCCCCAACAAGGAGAAGGGAGGGTGAAAAGACAGTGAAAAAATTTAAGTTTTTGCAGAATTAACAATAAGGAGTTACATCTTCGCCGCACTCGTCAGCCAAATAACACAAAGCTCGAAAGCGCAGCCCAACGACTTGCTCGTAAAGGGGATTTAACTTGCACAGCGGCGGAATGGATAATAAGGTGCGATCGCCAATTTTGACTTCTCGCTCAAACGGACACTGGCTGGGAATAAACTTACACAGCAACCGAGCCAACTTTTGACTTTTAATTGCAGTGTTATCAAGCCATTGTTTTAGCGGATGCAAGGGGTCAAAGTGTGGCTTTTGACCGTAAGGTTGAGAATTTGTAGCGACATTAACGGCTGTTTCTTGTTTGCCAAATCCTACCCAATTTGGCAGAGTTCGGTAGGAGACTGTATGCTCAAATACGTTCATTTTGCTCTGTTCCTCTTGTATAACGAGGTGCCAAGAACTCTCTGTAGAGCTTGTGCGATATTATCTACAATCAGTATCTACAGCATCTCGTTTTGCTTTACCGGATTGAACTTCTAAAATTAATGACTTAGGGCGAGAAAAGTAGTTCCTGATTTTTTTTAAAGACGGTGTGCGCTCTAAAAACTGTCCTCATTTCAAGCCCAACAATTGATTGATAGGGTAAAAATTCTGTCTTCTACGTTTTAGCTTCAACCTTCGGTTGACTCTCCTTTTGTAGTTCAATTACTATTGTGAGGCATGCAGGTGAATTATCCTATACGTGAAAATGCGGAATTTTTAATAAAACTTATAATATTTCTAAATAAGCTCTGCTGCAAAAAACCCTCAAACCTCGCCCCAACAATCTTTGCTCGCGATCGCTCAGAAACTTCTACAATGAGAAATAATCGGTATCACCGCCCTCACAACCCATGAGTAACCCAGAAACCAAAGCTATCACCCGCGAATTGCAAAGCCACGCCGCCATTCTCGGTGGCTTCGTCTCCCTCCTCTGGATTATCGAAATTGTCGATGTATTCGTATTCCGAGGCAGGCTGAATGCCTACGGAGTCCGCCCCCGCAGCATCGACGGACTTCAAGGCATCCTGTTGATGCCTTTCCTACACGGCAGTTTTGCTCACTTAGCCGCCAATACCCTCCCTTTAGTGACATTGGGTTGGTTGATCATGCTGCGAGAAATTAGCGACTTTTTTATCGTGAGTGCCGTCACTGTGCTAGTCAGCGGATTCGGAGTTTGGCTGACTGGCGCCCCCTATTCCGTTCACATTGGTGCCAGCGGATTAATCTTTGGTTACTTCGGCTTCTTGCTGCTGCGGGGTTATTTTGAACGCAGCTTTACCTCTATTTTGTTATCTTTAATTGTCGGTTTCTTCTACGGCAGTTTAATTTGGGGAGTTTTGCCATCGCAGCCGGGAGTTTCCTGGCAAGCGCATTTCTTTGGCTTTGTCGGCGGGGTATTAACAGCTCAACTTTTGGGGCGGCGGAAACGGGAAATTAGCTAGGATTAGGACTTGTGGTGTATTCTATCATCACCTTAGTTTATTGCCCCGAACTTATCTGAAACCGTAGGTTTTTTGTGAATAAACCTGGTTTCTTGTGTAACAAGTGCGTCCCGGATAGCAAGACTAACTGCTGACCAACAATTCAACGCGGGCCGGTAAGCACACAGTAAAAACCGAACCGCAACCTAACTCGCTTTCAACGTGCATATCGCCACCCATCATCACGCAAAAGTGACGGCTAATAGTCAATCCCAAACCCGTGCCGCCATACTTGCGCGTAGTTGAGACGTCACCCTGCATAAATGCTTGAAATAAATGCTGCAATTGTTCGGGGGGAATCCCAATACCCGTATCAGCTACGCGAAAAATTATTGAGTCCGAAGGTTCTGCTATTTCTTGAGTTGTTAAGCTGTCATGTTTAACTCTTTCAATACAGAGGGTAATAGTGCCACCTTCCGTAAATTTGGCTGCATTGCTCAGCAGGTTGAGCAATATTTGACGAGTTTTGGTAATGTCAGCATACATCATTCCCAAGTCGCTACCACAATCAACTTCAAACTTATTAGAATTTTTATCTACCAAGGGTTTGACAGTAGAAACTACCTCGTCAATTAAATTAACCGGATTGAAAGTTTCTAAGTAAAGTTCCATCCGACCCGCTTCAATCTTAGAAATATCTAGAATATCGCTAATTAAAGATAGCAAGTGTTTGCCCGCTGTTTGAATTTTTTGCAAGTCGGGGATAAAATCTTCGCAGCCTAAATCCTCGGCGTCTTCTTTGAGCATATCGCTGTAACCAATAATCGCGTTGAGGGGAGTTCGCAATTCGTGGCTCATATTAGCTAAAAAGGCGCTTTTGGCTTGGTTTGCAGCTTGAGCGGTTTGAGCGACTTTTTGGAATTCTTCTGCTAATTTGCGCTGGGTAATATCTTCGGCAATACCGACGATTCGGTAAATTTCTCCGGTTTGGCTGCGGACTGGAAAAGCCCGATCGCGCACCCAGCAAACTGAACCTTCCGTTGGCGTAGCCCCCGTATGGGATCGCACTACCCGATACTCCTCATCATAATCGCCCCGCACCTGTTTCGCAAAAGCAGCCTTGACGCGATCGAGATCCTCCGGGTGAATAGCATCCCAAAAAGCCTCCGGTTCTGACTGCAAACTCTGACAGCTCAAATTCCATATTTTTTCGCAAGCAGGGCTCACATAAAGTAGCTGCTTTTGATTGGGTTCTCTAATCCAAAATACCTCATGAATATTTTCTGCCAACTGACGAAACCGCTCCTCGCTGGCCCGCAACTTCTCCACAGCACTGTGAAATTCAGTCACATCCTGAATCAGCGATGCCACCCCGATGATCGTGCCGTCAGCATCAACCAAAGTCGTATTGTACCACTCGCAAAGAATAATTTTGCCATCCTTTCGGATGTTCTCGTTAATGCTACTAATTCCTCCTTGATTAGTGAGCAAAGTTATAGATAGTTGTCTAACATACTCCTTAGCACTCTCAGGGACTATTAGATCGACTCCGTGGCGTCCCATTGCTTCCAAGCGGTTGTATCCAAAAATTCTTTCGGCTGACAAATTCCATTCCGCTACTTCAAAGTTGAGATCCCATTCAATCGCTCCCAAAGGAGTTTGGTGAAGATGGAGAGCCAGTTTTTGCTGCGATTTTTTCAGAGAAAGAATTAATTCATTTTTGTCGGCGATCGCAGATTCTACCCGATCTTCGAGAGTAGTAAACGACTCTTCCAATTGACAGGCCATCCTATTAAAAGAGCGAGCCAAGACACCCACCTCATCCTCCCGATCTACAGACGCCATCAAGCGGGGATCTACCGCCATCCCGTCCCATTCTCCCCGCGACAAAGCCTCCGCAGCCTTGCTCAGACGCTGAATCGGTACAACAATCCACCTAGAAGTCAGAGCGCCAATCGCCGTTGCCAGCACCAAAGCACCCAGACACATCACCACAGTATACCGAGTGTTGGCATTAATCCTTTCCATAAAATCGGCTTCAGGAACCGCCACCACAATCAACCAATCGAGGCCCCTGCTGTCTGAGAGCGGCGTCACCTGTAGAAATTGTCGTTCACCGTCGATGGTAAAATCTAACTGGCGAGAGCTGTCAATTTTGTGCAAATCTCCGAAGCGCTCTGTCAAATAGCGGGCGGTAGATCGAATTAGAACATTTTTGCTGCTCGCTGCCATAATCCGTTTCGGCACGCCGTTGCTAACAATAAAGGGCGGTTCCAGAGTAGAATTAGCCACCAATTGCCCCGACCTTTCTACAATGAAAGTCTGTCCTGATTGGCCAATATTTAGAGTTTCCAAGAATTGATTTAGCTTAGAAAGTGCCAAGTCAGAACCCAGGACGCCAATCAGTTTTCCATCCTCGCCATAAACTGGTTGAGCCGCCGTAATCGCTAGTTTGGGAGCGTCAAAATAAGTATAAATTTTACTCCAAGTCGGTTTCCCTGCCTGCACCGGAGCTATGTACCAAGGTCGGACGCGGGGGTCGTAGTTGAGAGTAGTTTTTAAGAGCTTGGTTGGTTCCCCGAACTCTGACGGCGCGTAGCTTTGAAAGTTATAGCCAGTAGATTGATTAGAAATTTGAACTTGCAACTTGCCATCGTCGAGGCGTTCAACTCCAATAAAATCTTTTTGTTGAGAGGCAAATTGAATGTAGCTAATTTTATCAAATGTTTTGATTTGTTGGGAGAAGTAGCGTTGCAAATTATCACCACCCTGCACGTTCAAAATGCCGAGACGGATGGCATCGAGATTGAGCTGATTGATTTGGTGGGGTGTTTTGAGATAAGTATAAATATGTTGCTGGATACGCGATGTGACTTCTGCCCGCAGTTGTGCGGCAACATCGTTGACGGCTATGCGCCCGTTCCGCAGCGACAGCCACCCCGTCAACCCTACTGCAGCGAAAGTCTGGAGGGCAAAAGGCACAACAAGGACGATGCGAATTGGCAGTTTGCCCGACATTTTTAAAATCGGGCCGGTCAGATATTTGATTGGCATGGTAAAGCAGAACGATTATGAACCCACAACATTCGGGTTAAGTACAACCTGATGAGCGCAGATTTTGAAGTTGAGAGGGTTTTAGTCGGCAAAGTGCTGTTAATAACTCGGAATCTGCTGGTGGCAACTGAATATTCAACGACTGCCACCGCCATCTTAGCGCGATCGCGAGCTTTGGGAACATTGGCGATCGAGATGAATGCAGTATCAATCCTCCATGCAGTCTACACGCTCATACTATTATAGATTTTGAGATTAAAGAATTGAATAATTGGGAAAAACTGATTCTGTAAGGGTTTAGAAGTTGCCTGCTGTTGCATTCTTTTTTTTAACCGATTTCTGAAACCTGGTTTTTTTAGCATTTTGGCGGGCTGTCACTAACTATTCTCGTGAACAAACCAATTGGTGAATAGCCACCCGTCCATCCACCACTAAATATTTTTCCACTTCTGAGGTGCCCTAATCAAACAAATCGAGTTTTTGGTTGAGTCATTCCTGTCAGGGGTTTCAACCGGGTTGCTGGGTTAGTTGTATTTTTCCGATAGCGCGATCGAAAATTATAAGTTTTCACAGCAACTGCAATTGATATCTCCACAAGCAGCTACTTTGGATAGAGTGCAACTTAATGCCGACTCGGTACAATAAGCGCATAGTAGGATGCAACTAGCGGAGGTATGGATGATGAACGCAGTTATTGCTACTCTTGGCACTGCTCTCGGACTGAGCTCAATTTTTATCGGTTTGACCCCGGCGGTTCTCGCCCAACAAAGACTGCAACCAGCGCCCCAATATTCGGAAACGACTTTATCTGGGGATTCATTGAGGGCTGTGGAGGACAGAACCTTAGACTCGGACTACCAAAACTTGATTGGTGAACCAGAAACGCCGGCTAATTCTGCTAGAAGGGAAAGCAGCTTGGGCGACACCTTTCGCCTCAAAATCGATGGTCCATTGGAATTTATTACTACTCCTTCGGACGCCCAGCGTCAAGGAAATCCTTTACCTCCAAAACAAACCGACAGCGGTACAGAAGCGGGAGTTCAGCTTCAGCTAGGACTTTAGCAATTTTAAATGAATTCATTTAAAGCAAGCGATCGCGGAACCCAATTTTTGACTCTCGGAGTTATTGTGACTGCGATCGCTTTTTTATCAAAGTTTTATCACAAGTTTTGTGCGGTTTCCATCACACAAGGTTCTCTATTGTGAACCTAAAATTAGACCAATTAAACTTCCGATACAGACCGATTAGATACATATCTTTACAATAGCGCATAAAACTGGCGGTGAAGGTGATGAGAAAGGCTCAACTTATCGATTATTTGCGGGGGGAGTTGGCGATATCGAATTCGGCGATCGCCGTTGCTCTCCGACACGGTGAACAAGATGCCAGCGAACTGCCGATGGTTCTGTGGCAGTACGGGTTAGTAACACTCGAACAGTTAAACCTAATTTTTGATTGGCTGGAAGCTCAGCCGACTTAGCAATTTAAAATCCTGAGTTAAAAAATATGGATATCGGATTGCAATTTTTTGACAAATAAAGCTTGCACAAACGGTCGTCGAAAAGTATAGGGTTGAGTGTTTAGGTTGAGGGTGGGTCTTATTTTTTCCCAATTAGAAAAATACAAATATACAGTAGGGACACAGCAGTGCTGTGTCCTCATTTTTTTTGCCGCCTAAAATAAACTGCTTTCATATCAAATGTGGCAGCATAGGAATTAATATTGCCCACAGATTTCGAGACGGCAGTGGCGTCTCCTCTATATCATGTCGCTCGTGCAACCGGAAACGCTATCAATCTGTCGAAGATGCGATCGCCGACGGCATGGCATACAACAGACGGCATAAAACAAACCCCAGCAACTTTTAGGTTGCCGGGGCTTGTCTTGTTTAATTTGGTGGCGGGAAGTGGATTTGAACCACTGACCTTCGGGTTATGAGCCCGACGAGCTACCAGGCTGCTCTATCCCGCGTTGCTTTGTTTCTCTTTCTAATATAAACATATCTTTCTGAAAATAGCAACCCCACAATCAAAAAAACTTTTTAGATTGTGGGAGGGGTTGCTGAAATCGGCTCAGAGTATCGATCGCCCTAAAGCATCGAAACTTCCCCGATTACCTCCAAGCGCTTGAACTCGCTGAGAGTGAGGTAAGTTTCCGAAAGAGTTTCGGCGATCGTCGGAGTAATCCACCCCAACTGCTTGAGCAAGTGAATCGCCACAGCAAATTGAGCACGCTTTCCCCCATCCGTCACCTTAATTGCCAAGCCCATGCCTTCGCCAACGCGGCCAATGCACTGCACCCCTTCGGCGCCGGATTTGCTCACCAATTCCCCTTGAGTCAAGCGCATCAGTTCCGTGTCAAATTTGCCCTCACCAGCAACCATCATCGGGTGATGAGTCATGGCGCGGACAATCCGTTCCATATCCACATTGTTACCGGAGGCTAACTGAGCGTACAAAGACGCCATTTGCCCCAACTGCAACAGATAGGTAGGAGCGCCGCAGTCGTCGCGAGCGCTGATAAACTCTTCGGCAGGCATTGCCAGCAAGTCAGCCACTTTGCCCAAAATAAGCTGCTGGACAGGATGTTTGCGGCGCAAATAAGTGTCCAGAGGCCAGTGCAGTTGCTGGCAGACAGCCAGCATTCCGGCGTGTTTGCCGGAGCAGTTGTATTGCAGGGCGCTCTTTTTGCCTTCGGGAATGGGGCATTGAAGTTTAGAGGGGTCAATGTCGCAGCGCCACAGGACGTTAAATACCTGTCGCGATTGCTCGATCGTACCTTGATGGGAACTGCAAATAATCGCTAAATCTCGATCGGTCAATTCGTAGCGTTCTAAAGTGCCAGTGGCCGTCACCGCCAAAGCTTGAAAAGGTTTGAGTGAAGAACGGACAAATGAGGCCGTTTCCGAGTTACCAGCAACAGACAGAACGCGCCCGCGGTTGTCGCAGACAGCGGCCTGGGCGCGGTGCCTCGATTCCACAATACCTTCGCGCAGCAATGTGACTTCCAGTTCGGGAGCTTGGGTTCGTTTTCCCCTTGTCATATCAATTTTAGATTTTAGATTTTAGATTTTAGATTGGGGTTCAGGAAGTTAGGAGTTGCGAGCTGCCAGTTAAGAGTTATAAAGTTAATCTTTCTGCGATCGTTTCTCACTCATGCACTCCGTGCGTGTTGTTGGCTGTGCGCGGCAATCTCAAAACTCAAAACTCCCTTGCATTCCCGATTACAAACAACTCCAAGTTAGTCCCCCGGCAACCAGCAATACTGTCAAACCATAAAATGTCTGCCGCAGACGCCTGAGAATTGGTTCTAGTTGGTAGTTGACAATCAACTGATCTTGAAGCAAAACTTCTGGAGTTTTAGGCCAAGATTGACAATCGTACCAACCAGACTCTTCGTAGACGACCGTGGGATTTGAAAGGCGCGATCGCACGTAGAACCAACCCAAGTAGAGCCGCAGCAAAGCTAATCCTAGAATAAAACCGGCACCTGCGGCACTGCTGAGGACAAACTGAGCTGGATACTTGACAGGAGCAAAGCTAGAAGCAGCTATCGGCCCCGATACCAAGCAACTCCAAGCCCACACCCAAGCTAGTTTGGCCAGGTATCCGGGCCAATTGAGTGTTACCCAGCTAAAAAACCAGGATTCTTTAAGTTCTTGGTATTCATTGATCGGTCGCTGTTCTTGCGGAACGGGACAAATAGAAGCAGAAACGTTTTTCACATTAGCCATCCTCACGGCGCGGGGGAAAAGTCAATGCGTTCGGCGTGTCCCCAGAACGCTTCTAAATTGTAGAACTCCCGCTCTTGAGGCTTCAAAATGTGAATGATCGCGTCGCCGTAGTCCATGACCACCCAACTAGCGTCTGATAGGCCTTGTGTACGCAGTGGCAAGCGTTGCCACTCTTCTTCCACTTGGTCTGCTATCGCTTGGGAGATGGCTCGTACCTGCACATTGGAAAATCCGGTGATGATCGCAAAGTAGTCTGCCAAGTAGCATACTTCTGACACGCGGAGCAATACAATATCTACTGCTTTGCGGTCATCGGCTGCTTGGGCAACGGTCATGATCAGGCCACGAGCTTCGTCTGAGGAGGTGCCGTCGGTTGCTGTAGACTGAGCCCTGGAGTATTCGAGTTGAGTTAGATCTGACATTAAGTGTTTAATTTCCTAAGTGATAGGGTAAGGGGAAAGGGGTGCGCTATTCGCTTTCGGTTTTTGGCAGTTTGAGACGGGAAATAGGAGTTAGGTTGAAGCTAAAAGTAAGGACAGGATTTCTGGTAAATTTTACTTTTAACTTGTGATTTCTTCGATCGACTTCTTCGTCGAATTTCCTGTTTCCGGCGATTCGCGGGCCATTTGCAGCGCCCAATTCCGCGTAAGTACAGTGCGGGGGTGTATGTAGCAGCGAGTTTCTAGCAAATATTTCAGAGAATAATCGCTAGTTTGCCACACGGCTGCATAAAGATTTTGCAAGCTTGCCTCGCGCAGTGCTTCTAGTTGGGCTGTGTTGCCGCGGCTCGGCTCTATGGTATCTGCTACAAATACCGTACAACTGAGCTGGCTCATGTTTGGTCTGCCAAGGGTGTGATTGGCGATTGCGTCCAAAATTTCTCGATCGACCACCCCGAATTCGTCTCTGGCGACGATCGCGCTCGCGTCTGCGTGCAGCAAATGCGGGTGTGCTTCCAACACTGAGTCTAACTCTAAACCTTCCTTCTGGGCCATTTGCAGCAGCAGGTGAGGTTTGAAGTATTTTGCCAAATCGTGCAACAAACCGGCCGATCGGGCTTTTGCTTCGTCGAGGCCGTAATGGCGTGCCAAGTCACCTGCTGTCTGTTCGACTCCGAGGATGTGTTTGATGCGGGCAGCAGGAACTCTGTCTGACAGCCAAGCTAGAACGTTTTCGCGCGCGGGTGCAAGTGTCAAATATTAACTCCAAAATTGTATGAGCTACTATTTTAGCGTTTTGTTTCGATCGGCTGCTGTGTCGGACACGCAGGGGTGTGGTGGCTTCTGGGATGGGGAGGGGTGAAGGGGGCGATCGGCTTTTGGGGAGATACGTTATCTTTTCTGGTAACTGCTTAAATATTAGACTTGAATCGCATAAATCTTGGATACACTTTTTCAAACCGCAGATTAACGCAGATTAACGCAGATGCTTTTCATGATTATTTGCGAATGCTGCCAATTCAATTATCTTCAAAACTATCCCTACCAGAACAAATAGTCTAATGGACTTGCTATTTTTTGTAATTATCTCATTTGTTCTACTTTTAGTTAGTGCCATCAAAGGTTATTTTGTCGTTTATCCGCTGCTTGCTTCTCTGGGAATTTTTATTTCCATTTTGTTACACAGAGGATTTCAACTAAAAAGCTTAATCAAAATGGCTGTGACTGGAAGTCAAAAGTCTTTTTCAGTAATTGGTATTTTACTTTTAATCGGTGCAGTCATGGCTGTCTGGATGGCTGCGGGAACCGTTCCGGTTCTCGTGTATTGGGGAATTAAATTGATTAGCCCTCAGTATTTTATATTTTCGGCGTTTATCTTAACTAGCATTGTTTCTGTGATGCTGGGAACTTCGTTTGGGACTGCGAGCACGATCGGTATCGCATTAACGCTCGCGGCAAGGGGCAGCGGTGTCAATCCCAATATGGTTGCGGGGGCAATTGTTGCCGGAGCTTATTTTGGCGATCGGTGTTCTCCGATGTCTTCGAGCGCTAATTTGATTGCTACCATTACCCGCACACAAATTTATACGAACCTCAAAAATATGGCAGTAACAACGTTCTATCCGCTGATAGTTTCCAGCATCTTGTATTTAATCTTATCCTTAGCCAATCCCGTTGAACTTGTTGGCAATAACCTGACTTTTGAAATGGCCAAAGCCTTCAATCTTAACTGGATAACTTGGCTGCCAGCCTTGACAATTTTAATTCTTTGTGTGCGGCGAGTTGAAGTCAAAATTGCAATGGCTGTTAGTGTAATTGCTGGAAGTGCGATCGGCATTTTCGTCCAAGGTTATTCGCCGCTCGAAATTCTGCAATTCGCCCTCACCGGCTTTAAGTTAGAATCAACTTCTAGTTTAAAAGATATTGTGGCAGGAGGAGGGATTTTGTCGATGGTCAAAGTTTCAATAGTTGTGATTGTATCGACAGCATTTGCAGGCATTTTTGCGGGAACGAGAACCCTAGAATTTATTGAAGTGTATCTAAACAAAGCTCGATCGAGAGGCGATTTATTTTTGGGAACGACAGTCATCAGCATTTTATCAGCAGCATTTGGCTGCACCCAAACAATCGCCATCCTCCTGACTCATCAGCTAGTTGAAGAGAAATACCGAAAAGAGGGATTAGATGATTATCAACTTGCCGTAGATTTGGAAAATACCGCTGTTGTGATTTCTCCATTAATTCCTTGGAATATTGCCGGATTAGTGCCTGCTACTGTCTTGGGTGTCAATTCAGACTTTATCCCCTATGCCTTTTATTTGTATCTCATTCCCTTATTTAACTTAGTTCAAATAAAAGTGGCTAAACCACATCATAAAATGTAACCAAATAAAAATACCTCTTGCATTCATTCTCTCTCCTGTCTAAAATTACCTGCGTTTATCTGTGTCGCTCTGCCTTTCATCTGCGGTCGCTCTCTCAATCAAAGATTTATGCAATCCAAATCTCATGAATAATAAAATGTCAATGGGTTATTTTATGGCAGTAGTTGCGACGGTTATTTGGGCAGGCAACTTCATCGTTGCTAGAGCTTTGAATCAGGAGATTTTGCCTGTGAGTTTAGCTTTCTGGCGATGGGCGATTGCTGTGGCAACTTTGGCTCCATTCACCGTGCGGGCGGCAGTTGCCGACTGGAAATTGATTCAAAAATACCTCCCATACTTGACTGTATCGGCGCTGTTAGGGGTGACAACTTTTAACACTTTAATCTACGTTGCGGGTCACACAACCTTAGCGGTGAACATGGCGTTAATTGCCACTTCATCCCCGGTTTTTATTGTACTTATGTCTCGTCTTTTTTACGGCGAACTTATCTCGTTAACGCGCGCCACAGGCATGGCGATCGCAGTCAGCGGTGTTGTATTGTTAATCGCGGGAGGGTCGTTAGAAAAGCTGCTGAGTATTTCGTTTGCGATCGGCGATCTGTATATGCTGTTGGCATCTATAATCTTTGCTGCATATACTATGCTGGTAAAGCGCAAGCCGCCCAAGCTGCGGATGACAACTTTCACTTTATGCACTTTTAGCTTGGGGCTGTTGTTTTTATCGCCATTCTATGCAGTGGAATGTTGGATTTATCATCCTGTGGTATTGAATCCTTCGATCGCCCTGGCGTTGCTTTATGTTGGGGTTCTTTCGTCGGTAGTGGCGTTTCTAGCATGGAATCAGGCGATCGCCCTCATCGGCCCGAACCGCACTGCCTTAATCTATTACCTGATTCCGGTTTTTAGCGGTATTTCTGGGCGGCTGTTTCTAGGTGAAGCGATTTCGTTGGTGCATATTTTTAGTACGTTGGCGATCGTCTCCGGCATTATTATTACTAACTGCACTGAGTCACAATGAAATTATGGGCGATCGACAATGGACGGGATTTGAAGACTTGCGTTACTACAAACTTAATGATAATAATTTAAATGGACATGACATCAGTCACCGCCCCGTCAATATTTCGACAATTCCGGTTCAATTCCAGCCGATCGCTATTGAGTCCCCAACTGCTCTAATTCTTGTTGGGTGCGATCGCCTCTTTTTGTGCTAAATCAGCCGTGGAGGCACGGGTAGGCAGAAACCGCTTTTTTTACCAAAATACTTGGTTGCAGCCCGTAGATTCGCTAAAAGACGAGGCTGGAGAGAATAAAACTGCCCCTAGGAGTCCGAGTGCGTCTAGGGCTGACCAAGCAACAGATAATTGTGGGTGTTCAATAACCTAATTATCTGATTACTTTGGCAGCGGTGCCAATATTTTCTCAGCATGACTCGCTGCCACCGCCGCAAATAAAGCTTCATAATGATTCAAAGCTTCCTCAAATCCGTAATTCTCCACAGCATAATTTCTGCCTTGCTCGCCCAAGGCATCCACCTTAGCAGGGTGCAAGTACAAATCCTCAACAGCCTCAGCCAAAGCCTGGGGATCTTCCGGCGCTACCACCACCCCGCCACCGCTTTGCTGCACTGCTTTCTGAGCCGTACCGGTTTCTGGAACCGAAGCCAAAATTGCCCGACCGCTGGCGAGAATTACTTGAATTTTTGAAGGCATATTGAAGTTAGTAACGCGGCGCTTTTGTACTACTAAACTAACATCAGCAGCAGCTAACAATTCTGGCAATTTTTCTCGCGGTTCAAATGGTAGCAACATTACATTATTAGCTTTGTAAGTTTCGCAATCTTGTTGCAAGCGCGCCAAGGCTGTTGATTCCCCCACAATTACAAAAGCGATTTCGGTTAGGTGTTTCAAACGAGCCGCTGCTTGGACAACTGTTTGCAAGCCTTGAGTGAGGGCAATATTGCCTGCATAGAGAACGACAAATTTTCCCTTGAGTTTGTGAGTTTCTCGAAATGAGTTACTTTCCTTGGGTAAGGGGCGAATAAAATTGACATCAACCCAATTGGGAACGCAAACTATTTTTTCCGGGGGTACTCCCTGAGAGTGCAATTTTTTGATAAAACCGCTGTCGATGACGCTGACTTGGCTAGCTGTGGAGTAGGCCAATTTTTCTAAAGCGTCAGCAATGCGAACTAGCAGTCCGTTTTTTTTGACCAAGCCGACGCGCACGGCTGCTTCTGAGACGATATCCTGAACGTTGAGGACGATCGGGCAAGCGCGAATCCAGCCGTAAAAGGCGACTGGGACGCAAATCGGTAAAGGGGGCATTGTCGAGAAAATCACGTCGGGACGCCAGCCTCTGAAGGCTTGGACGGCACTGGAGACGACAAAACTGCCGTCTAGCACAAGTCGGTCTAGGAGGCTGGGGTGGGGGCCGTTGACGCGCAGATAGCTGCGCTGAATTGTGACGCCGTTGTGTTCTTCGGTGAGGTACAATTTGCCCTCATATTGCGGATAAATCCGGCGCTGGGGATAGTTCGGCATTCCTGTGACGACTCGGACTTGGTGGCCCCGCTTGACTAGGCCTTGCGCTAGTTCTGTCATCAGAGGGGCAATGCCGATCGGCTCTGGATAATAGTTATAGGAATAAATTAGAATACGCATAATATTTATTTTGAAGCAAATTGTCCTCCAGCCGCGTGCATCGAGCCTGCACCCGCAGAATTGCAGAGGATGTGGTTGGGTTCCGGGTAGGACAATAGGGGGTGAGGGGATCTTCCACTCCTTGGGAAAGAAGCCGCCCTTACCGGGCGGGTATCGCGCCCTCAGCTAATGTTTTTTCGCATTACCAGGCAGTTGCGGCGATCGTCGGTACGGATATAGCGCAGATCGTCTGTGAGCTTGTACATGAAAACCAGTCCCCTTTCTCCTTCTCTGTCCAAAGGATCGCGCTGCTCTTGCATGATCGAATGCAGCTTTGCTTCTAGGTTGAACGGTTGACCCCTGTCCCAAATCCTAATTTCTAAGTAATCGGCAAACACTTTTACCTCAATGTCTATGGGCGTCGCGGGGGGCAAGTTCTGGTGAGCGTGGCGGACAGCGTTTGTAAAGCCTTCGTTGATTATCAGCCGGCACTGCCACCAGAAATCCGCTGGCAGCAGGGGCAAAACGATATTCTCCAACCATTCCAAAACGGATGTTAAAGCATTCAAGTCTGTTTCAACCTGAAGGTGCTGCTCAGCCTTTGGTTGCTTGTCTTTCATCTTTCTTCCCCCTGGTCGGCCCCCACCACCGCTGTACTCAGCGCCGGAGAGAGAGAAAAAGGAGGGCAAGGTCTTGGCAACATATTAGTTAAGTCAAGCTTGAGTTGAAGAAGCCCGTTTTGCCTCAAGGTGAGCATTCCTTTCGCACCATTTACTCGCACAGCAAATGAGAGACTTCCGATACTGTAACCCGCCTCGGTAGGGCGTTTAAATAGGGAAAATTCCCGAGTCAGCTTGCGAGGAAGTGATTTAAGCTTCGATCGTGTTAGCAGTCGGTACTTTTCTAAACACAGGTGAGTTCTTCTCGTCCTCGAAAATCATGCTGGGATAATTCGAGTATGACCTCGAACTCGCCAATTGCTAATTATTAATGCTCTGATTGCAGAGCTGGCAACTAGCTGCGCATTTTCTGGGCGTGTGAATTTTAACACTTAATGCTAACGTAGGTATCGCTAGCGATCGTCTGCTTGACTAAGTATCGAGTTCGAGTTCCCGTCCCCCGTCGGCAACAGCACCTCAAAGTTCAGCGGTTGGTTGTTGAGGGTTCCTACACAGCGCCACTATTTTTGTTAAACAGGACTGTTACAGTTTTGACAATTAGTTTGAGGTCATACACAAGGCTCCAGTTTTGTTGGTATTTTAAATCTAAACGGATGACATCTTCAAAATCGCGGACTTGAGAGCGACCGTTGACTTGCCATTCCCCTGTCATCCCGGGTTTGACATCCAAACGCTGCCACTGAGGGACTTCGTAGCGCTCAACTTCGTCAGGGGTAGGCGGTCTAGTGCCGACTAGACTCATTTCGCCTTTGAGCACGTTCCAAAACTGCGGCAGTTCGTCGAGGCTGGTTTTGCGTAAGATGCGCCCGACTTTGGTAATCCGCGGGTCGTTGTCATTTTTGAAAAATGCGCCAGAAGCCTGGTTTTTGATTTGGGCTTTCATGGCTTCGGCGTTGGTACACATCGATCGAAATTTCCAAATCCGAAATTGTCTGCCCATCCAGCCACAGCGGGTTTGACCGAAAAATATCGGGCCTGGATCGTTGATAGTGATTGCTGCAGCTATGGGTACGAGCAAAATTCCTGTAATCATCAAACCAACTATTGCCCCAACAATGTCTATCAGCCGCTTCACCCACGATTGCACTGAGGGGTGGGTCATCGGTAGCTGATTGTCCGAGGGGTTGGTCTCTGTGGGAGTTGAGGTTGCAGAGGGCTGCTCGATCGTCAGCACTTGATCTAGGCTGGTGAGAGCAAATACTGCCATCACCTGCGGCTTGAGGCTTCGGAGCACCAAGTCGCTACCACGCTGTTTGGCAAATTTCAGATTGCTGACTAAAGCACCGATCCCGCTACTGTCGATGAATGTCGTCTGACTGAAGTCTAGGACAATCTTGCTGGGAACGGTGGTGCTTTCCGAAAAAAGTTGCTGGCAGGTTGTCTTGAAGTTTACAGCTTCAAGTACGCTCAAGCGCACGGGTATGTGAACTGAGGGAATCTCGTCCGAGTACGTTACCCGAAAATCTGCCTCTGGGGTTTGACTGACCATGAAGTCCTGGTTTCAAATTTCAAGCTGATGTCTTTAGCCTATTCTGTCCTAGCAGCTCCACCTTTACCAAATATTATGGTTAACAAAAGGGTAGCTTTATACAAACTTTACAAAAACGCCTGCAAACTCGCCCGCCGAGAATGATATCAAAGGCAAAAATAGACTTAAGTCTACCAGCGCCAGTTTTGACCCAAAGATTTTTGAACGCAGTCGCGGGCAAACTTTGACATCGGAATCAAGATTTTTGTGGATTCAGGCCGATTAATCTTGTCGTTAATAATTTTCGTAGCTGTCTTGCACCAGATAGCCATCGCAGTTAACAGTTAACAGCTAACCCACAAGTCAACAGTTAACGGTTAACTGGAAAACCCCCGTAACCAGCGTCGGGGGATGAGGTTAAGAATTGTAGACGTTTTCTGACTGGGAGGTTTCGCGGGTGATGGGTTTGACTTTGGCTTTGGCTTTGGCTGCGTTGCGTTTGAGGGCCTGGAGACGAGCTTCGTATTTAGCCCGCTGCTGTTTTTTGGAGGTTTGCTCGATTAAGGTTTTTAAGGCGCTGCCGAGGCTTTTGTAGGCATTTGGGAGTGTGTAGCCGAAGCGGGTGGCGAGGGCGAGGGCTTTTTCGTCGGCGTCTACTGCTTCTTTTAAACTTTTCTCGCCGTTGTTTTTTTGGTAAAGTCTCCAGCCGGAGACACCGCACAAGGATAGGGCTAGTAACAGCAGCAAGCCGTCTTGCACCCAAAGTTCGCCGACAGCGCCGCCTAAACCAATGGCGAGGGCTGCCATTTCCCAACCGTCTCTGGGGATGGTGTCGTTTTGGATTCTGGCGACTTCGTGCCAAAATAGGAGGTTCCGCTGATCCATTGCTAGCTGTTCCCAGCGGATCAGGTCTATTTGGATTTCTACCTGGTCTTTGCCTATTTCTTCGCTGCGGATCAGGGTAGGATTAACTTCTATTGTTTTTTCTACTGTTACCCAACTTTGGAGTTCTGGGGGCAGTATGTTTTTCAAGCGCCGGATCTCACTCATCTCGGCTCTTGCTGTAGAGGTTGCATAGGATGTCATAGCTCCGGCCTATTGATTTTCCAAAGGTTAATATATGTCTATTTCTGGAGTATAGCAAACCTTTAATCAAAATCTAGTCGAGTAACGGGGGTCGATCGACCAATACTTGCAAATTTACTTGATTTTAGTCTCAGGGGGCGATCGCAACTGCCTGCTCGATCATTTCCGTTGGAGTATTTGAGCGGCGGACTGACAATCATCTAAGCCATAAAGTACCAGTTATCCTACTGCTATTTCTGGCTTCGGCTTTGACAATTTTTTTGGCAAAAACAGCGTTTTTTGTGAATAACTTATTACTGTTTTCTCGATTTTTATACCTTGGCTTTATGCAAGGTTAATTAACAGCTTTCAATATTCGATAGTAACTTGACTAGGATTTAAATATTACATCATCATTCTACCTCAAATATCTTTCTAGTTCTGATATATTTAAGCTGCTGATTGAGATAGGAAGTCGAGGGGTTGTGGAGAGCTGTTTAGCCGTGATATTTTAACTTTAATTCCGACATCCCGGCTAAGTCTTTTCTGTGAGTTTGGGCAATAAAACTTGTTGAAATTTCTCATGTTTTTATATTTATCTATAACCAAATCATTGTGAGCTGAGTTAAATAGCTTGCGCTTTATGCCGTTTTATGAGATCTTTATAGGCGATTAAATCTTGCCACTCTTCTAGTTGTTCCTCTATCTTATCTTTTTTTTACGTTGCTGATTAACGGTATGAACCAACTTTTTTCGGAACTTACAAAACTCACCAAACTTGGCTTATGGCAATTCCGCTCTCTTCAACTCATACCTGTATTAAGCAACGGCAAATTTAAAGTGACTTGAGAAGACCGCTTTCTAACTGATAAATTGCTGCCATGATTCCACTTTCAGGATTTGTGAGCAGGGACTTTTTAACATCTTTCAAGTATTCTACAATATGTTCCCGCAAAATCGGTCTTTCTACTTTGACTGTGTGATTGTAATCCCACAAATCCCAGATGATAATCCCGATGCCGACAATCGGGTCGATTAAACTTACTCCCAACTGACTAGCAACTGTACCGCCTGTTTTTGTGGCAACTTTGGCGGCGGCTTTGCTGGCAACTTTTGCGGTAACTTTACTACCCACTTTAGCTGCTACTCCCAAAATTAATGGTTTAGCAACTAAGTAGCCACTGCCACCAACTAATACTTTTAATGATAAATTCGAGACGTTTCCTTTGTCGCTAATTGTGGTGGCAATATCGTTCAGATATTTGTCCCAATGTACTTGCGGTATATTATAATTGTTTTGAACTACTTTCACATTCTTGCTAACTTCGGCTATGTACAAATTAGCAGTATCTTGAGTGATTAATTGAAAGCGCAGTTGAGCATTTTTTGGCACCAGCACGCGGTTAGCAAATTCTCTTTGAAAGTCTTCGGTTAATTTTTCGGAAACAGCACGAGATGCTGCTGTCATATCAAATCTGTTGAGTACGGCAGATTTTACGAAATTAAAAGGTACGGTAAACTCCATCTTTTTTTGATTGAAGTAATCGAAGTACCAATCGAGGAAGCTATTGTCTACTCGTGCGATTACTTCGGTTTCCCATTTGTCCAATTCTTTAGATGCGAAAGTTTCGGCTGTTGTATGGGATTGTTGGATAGCGTTTTTAATGTCTTGGTTGACTTTGCTAAAATCGTGTGGGGGCGAGACTACAACGGCTGTGGTTCCCGTATTTGTTAGTGATTGGGAAATTAGAAAGTTACCTAATAGGGGAATGATGACTACTAAAATTACGATCGTCCAAATCATCGGTGTCACAGTTTTGATAAACTGACCGATAACTCTGAGACGTTCTGTTTTCTCTGAATAGCTAATTTTTTCCTTGTCTTGACTCATGGCGGTTTCTCAACTGATGAGAGTTGGGCTAGTTTCGATTATAGGCGATCGTACTTGCGATCGTTTTACGGGCCTGTGGCCTGAGATTCTCTGCTGCGGAGAGAAAAAGCGCGAGCGATCTCAATATCTAGCCCGCGCAGGCGGTCGAGAGTTTGTGTAGCGATAGGTTTCAACCTATCGGATTTCCAGCTATCCCACCCGTCCTCTGCATCCTCTGGTCTTGAAGTGGTTGGTAAAATAAAATAGCGCTCTCGCAAATGGATAGACGCTCGCTAACTCTCTCGATAATTATGCTACTACGCTGTTCAAACTTAGGTATATTCCTATATTGCTTTTGACCGCCAACTACTGTATTATGCTTTTATACCACAATGAAATATTTATTATGAACGAAAGTGTTGACTTTGAAACTTTTCGTACACAGTGGCTTACGGAGGTAATCGAAGGAAATCCTTCTACGGTCGAAATAGGAAAGCGTTTTGCTAGAAAGTTGATTACTCAGTGGTTAGACGTAGATGAATCTTCTGATGATATTGTTTATTGTGATGGCAGCGGAGACGGCGGAATTGATATTGCATATCTTAATCGAGGTGAAAGTGTCGATGAAGGCACAGAAGAGGGAGACACTTGGTATTTAGTGCAAAGCAAATATGGCAAAGCATTTGCTGGTACAGGAACCCTATTAATAGAAGCTGAAAAAATAATTGAGACAGTTGATGAGCAACGAAATAATCTTTCTTCTCTAGCTCAAGATTTATTAGAGCGGTTAATTAACTTTAAATTAAAAGCATCAGAACGCGATAAACTAATAGTAATTTTTGCAACACAAGAACCATTAAATGAGGAAGAAAAACGGGCAATTAATGATGTTCGGGCAATGGGAATAAGCCGACTCGGAGGAATATTTGATGTTGAATCAGTGTCGATAGCCACTATTCACCAGCGCATATTAAATAAGCGTGCTACCAGAATCAAACTTTCAGTAAAGGCGCAAGATGCCAGGGGAGATAAGTTACTTGTAGGTGCAGTAAAACTCAGGGAGTTGTATGACTTTATGAAAGCATACCGCGACCAAACAGGTGACTTGGATCAGCTATATGAAAAGAATGTACGCCGTTTTTTAGGGGCTCGAAGAAAGGTTAATAAAGCCATAAAAGAGACGCTAGAGCAAGAACCAGAAAATTTTGGTTTATATAACAACGGGGTTACGATTGTTGTTAAAGATTTTAAAAAGCTTAGGAAAGGTTTTGAGTTGGTTGAACCTTATGTCGTCAACGGCTGTCAAACAACTAAAACAATTTGGGATGTTTTATTTAAAAAACTTGAGTCAGGTGGTACTGGTGTTCCTAGTAAAGAACTAACTGAATGGCATCAAAAACTAGAGCAAGGAGTAATTATTATGAAGGTTGTTAAAGTAGATGCTGAAAATGAAAAACTATTAAATGATATCACACGCTATACAAATAGTCAAAATGCTGTTAACGAAAAAGACTTTATTACCTTGACATCGGATTTTCGTACTTGGGCAAAGAAGATAGCGGAGGAATACAACCTATTTCTAGAAATACAGCGTGGTGGTTGGGATTCGCGAAAAGCTTTGCAAAGGCAAAATCCTACTTATCCTCAGTTTAAGGAGTGGGCCAATGCTTTTGACCTCTTCAAAGTGTATGGTGCTGGTTGGCTTAAAGAAGCAGGACTAGCTTTTGGTACAAATCCACCCTTTTTGCCAGATGGAGAGATTTTTAAAAAAATCATGCAAAAAGAAGACGGTACAGTCCCATTTGGAGTTGATGATTTGTATGCAGCATATCTATTGCAAAAAACTGCCACTGAAAAATATAAATTTGGACGCGAGGGGATACATAGTCGTCGCTTTACTCGTTTCTTATTTTACATGGTTGTGATTGAACTCCTCAAATCTGTAATGATTGATGCACAGATTAAAATAACCAATGTACTTGTTACACAAGCATTCCTGAAGCTTTTCGATCCTCATAATAATTTAGCTTGTAATGGACTATTTGAGACAGCAATACAACTCATAGATGAGTATATGACACCAGGCAAACAAGAGTCAGTGGACAACGAGCCTGACGTTTTAAACAACTCTAAGGATGTCAAAGGTTATATGCGATGGGAAAAGCTAGGCAAAAATAAAGAATCTTCACCTATATTGATAGATTTGTTAGCACTTCACCAAAGAGTTATGAAACGAAGCATAGGCGGTCAGGAATCACATTTTGATTTGATTTTAGCAGCAATAAAATAAATAACTAATCCGCGTTCATCTGCGTTAATTTGTCTAGATCAGCGGTTCCTAAAAAAATAAGGTGAGCAACGCCCACCTTACTCTCTTCCTAAAAACGATTAAACCTTCGCTTCTTTCTTCACCAAATCACCCCAACCCAAATCCTTCAGCGAATTATTCCGGCGCAGCGGACGAGTCACCAACTCCAAAATATCCCGCGCATTACCAAAGCCGTGAATCTGAGCAAAAGTAAACTCAACAGACCACTTAGTATTAATCCCCCGCGCTTCCAAAGGATTAGCGTGAGCCATACCAGTAATCACCAAATCAATATTCTGCTCGTAAATCCGCTGAAGCTGATTGTAATTGTCTGGTTTCTCCACAATCCGAGGAGTAGGAACTCCCATCTCGTGACAAGTTTTTTCTAACAACGCCAATTCAGCTGCCTGATAGCGCTTGTCCATGTAAGGAATGCCAATTTCCGGACAAGTCATGCCGCAGCGAATCAAGAAACGTGCTAAAGAAATCTCCAGCAAATTGTCGCCCATAAAGAAGACAGATTTGCCGCGAATTATTTGCAGGTAATCTTCCAAACCAGCCCAAATTTGCGCTTCCCGTTCGTCCAAACCTTTTGGTTCAATTCCTAACACTGAGCAAATCTTCTCAATCCAAGCGCGAGTTCCGTCTGGGCCGATCGGGAATGGCGCACCAATTAGCTTACACTTGCGGCGGCGCATCAACGTAGAAGCTGTGCGCGACAAGAACGGATTCATACCCGATACATAATAACCTTCTTCCAAGACTGGCAATTCAGTGTAGCGCTTGGAAGGAAGCCAACCGGAAACTTTGATTCCTTGCTTCTTCAATTCTAGAGTTAGCTGAGTAACAACCGGATCGGGCAAAGAACCGAAAAGTACCAGCGGTGTGTGCTTGACATATTCCGATTCATCTGCTGCAACTTCCTCTTTTTTCTTCCCGAAATTCAGCAGTTGAGAGATAGCATTTCTTTCTTGCTTCTGAGCTTCTACAACAGGAGCTTTGTCAGGGCATTTAGCAGCCATCGCTGCCAAAACAGTATCTTCCCCTTGAGTAAAAGCGTAATCCAAGCCGTTAGCGCGCGCTGTGACGATGGGAATGCCAATTTCAGCTTCCAGCTTCGGCGCTAACCCTTCCAAATCCATTTTGATGATTTCGGTGGTGCAAGTGCCGATCCAAACAATTACACTCGGGTTACGATCGCGCTTAATTTGCAAGCACAGCCGCTTCAACTCATCATAATCGTTTAACTGAGCGGAAATATCGCCCTCTTCCAACTCAGCCATCGCATAGCGAGGCTCAGCAAAAATCATCACGCCCATTGCGTTTTGCAAGAAATAGCCGCAAGTCTTAGTACCGATTACCAAGAAAAAGCTATCTTCAATTTTTTGATAAAGCCAAGCTACGCAGCTAATCGGACAAAAGGTGTGATAATTGCCTGTTTCACATTCAAAGTTTAAAGCTTCCGGTTCATTAGTAGTAATAGCAGTCATATCTCAAATCTTCTCCCTTTAAATTGTTTTTAGTCTGGAACAGGACAGGCTCGCTAAGCGAGGAAATACCTGTTTTTTGCGATCGCCTCGTTGCTCTCGCGGACTATAGAAATAGGTTGTTTTCCCTCTCAAACGCGAACAGGCACAGGAGCGAAAAAAATCTGTTTTTTGCGATCGCGCTGAAGCAGCGAACAATAAATAGAAATACCTGATTTTGGGCTAATTCCTCTGAAAAATAGATGCAACAAACTCAATATTTCCGCAGCCGCAGCATCCAAAATTTGAGCTAAAAAATTCTGCGCGAGGGCATACAATCCCTCACAGCAGGGATTTAGTTTACTTCAAATCGCTAAGGAAAAAAGCCTTTTGGCAGTTGTGAGTTGGAGCTAATAAAAAATTAACAACTCGCAACTCACAACTCACAAATAGAGCGGCAAAATTCAAGACTAGAAGAGATGCGGGCGATCGCCACAACCTCACTTAAAATCCGACAAAAAGCCCGAAATTTCTTCATCCTCATCGTCGGAATCCAAATCGCCGAGACCTAGAGCATCTAAATCATCTTCATCGGGATCTCCGGTAGTTGCTTCCCCCAGATCGTCGAGTCCGAGATCGTCGAGGTCATCGTCATCAGATACAGAGAAATCGTCAATACCGTCATCGTCCAAGTCACCCAGATCCATGTCTAGGTCATCTGAGGTCGCTGTCCCAAACGGATCAGGTATTTCTTCGGCGACAAACTCTGCATCTTCTTCCCCAAACGGATCGGATATTCCCGATTCGAGATCCCCAGAGGTCAAAGTCCCAAATTGTGAGGCTTCTTCTTCCTCGTCATCGCCGAGGTCGAGACCGCCCAAAGCCGAGGCTTCTTCTTCCTCGTCATCATCGCCGAGGCCGAGACCGCCCAAAGCTAAGGCTTCTTCTTCCTCGTCATCATCGCCCATATCAAAGTCAGATACGGCGTCTTCCTCATCGTCGCCCATATCAAAGTCAGATACGGCGTCTTCCTCATCGTCGCCCATATCAAAGTCAGATATGGCGTCTTCCTCATCGTCGCCCATATCAAAGTCAGATATGGCGTCTTCCTCATCGTCTTCGAGACCGAGAGCGTCCAAAGCCGAGGCTTCTTCCTCATCATCGTCCATGTCGAAGTCAGAGACCGCTTCTTCCTCCTCGTCATCGTCCATGTCAAAGTCGGAGACCGCTTCTTCCTCCTCGTCGTCCATCTCGAAGTCGGAGACCGCTTCTTCCTCGTCATCGCCCAAGTCGAAGCCAGAGACTGCTTCTTCCTCAAACTCATCGAAGGATTCGTCGGAGCTCAGTGCTGACGCACCAGCAGCCAGACCGGCTGCTCCGGCGACTCCGGCAACTACTCCGGCTGCTGCTAAGGCCGCACCGCCCAATTTATTAGATTTGGCATCAGCGGGTGCAGCAGTTGCAGTTTGAGCTGCTGCGGGTGCAGCAGTTGCAGTTTGAGCGACTGTGGGTGCAGCAGTTGCAGTTTGAGCGACTGCGGGTGCAGCAGTTGCAGTTTGAGCGACTGCGGGTGCAGTAGTTGCAGTTTGAGCTGCTGCAGGTGTTGGAGATTTACCGGCCGTCTGCGGCGCGATATTTGAGGGCATACCCAGCGCGATGTCCGGGTCAAAATTTAGTCCCAACACTTCGATCAGGCTGTCTGCATCCGGCTTGAGTTTTGAGAAGGGCAGCATTAATTGCTGGAGTTCCGGCTCCAGGGCAGCCGCAATTCCCAGGATGAGGTAAGAAACAGGCCTTTTCCCGCCGTCGGGTGTGGCGACCGTGTTCTCAGCCGTCATGTGCAGGAGCAGCCAAGCCCGATTTACCTGGTAGTAGTCCAACCACTTCTGTTTGAGAGCAACTGAAAAAGTATCAAAAAAAGCCATAACCTCTTTATCCTCATCCTGATCGCTAGACCTATTAAACCATCATCAGGTCTAGCTCATCTTCCTCCTTCTTGACCACCGGTTGCACTGGATTTAGATAAAAATCTGAAAGTAAGGCGAATAATTCGCGATCCGGCGTGTCGTTGGGCACTACTCCTTCGGGCATTGCCAAAATCTGGTCGGCGATGTTGAGGTAGTAATCGCAGACGTAGTTAAGGGAAGGATCGCTTTCGGCCATCTCAAACAATGTTTTGCCTTTGACGCGAGAAACTCGGATGTCTTCAATCAGGGGCAGCACTTCCAGCACCGGCATCGGTACAGAGTCAATGTACTTGTCGATCAAGTCGCGCTTTGAGGTGCGGTTGCCAATTAAACCGGCGAGCCGCAACGGGTGAGTGCGGGCTTTTTCGCGGACTGAGGCGGCGATGCGGTTAGCTGCAAATAAAGCATCGAACCCGTTGTCGGTAACAATCATGCAGTAATCGGCGTAGTTCAAGGGGGCTGCAAAACCGCCGCACACTACGTCACCGAGCACGTCGAAGAGGATGATGTCGTATTCGTCGAAGGCATTGAGTTCTTTGAGGAGTTTGACGGTTTCACCGACTACATAGCCCCCGCAGCCAGCTCCTGCGGGAGGGCCACCTGCTTCTACGCAGTCAACGCCGCCGTAGCCTTTGTAGATGACATCTTCGGGCCAAACGTCTTCGTAGTGATAGTCCTTTTGCTGAAGGGTGTCAATAATTGTGGGGATCAAGAAGCCAGTGAGGGTAAATGTGCTGTCGTGCTTTGGATCGCAACCGATTTGCAAAACTTTCTTGCCGCGCTTGGCTAGGGCAACGGAGATGTTGCAGCTTGTTGTCGATTTGCCAATTCCACCTTTTCCGTAAACTGCGAGTTTCACTCTTTGTTCTCCTATAGGTTTCTATCAAAACGATGAGGGCTGGGTTTTCCTGCTTGTTTTCGATCGCCCAATTGCAATAGCCCAATTGCAATAGCCCAATTGCTATTCCCTTACTGTCAGTCGATTTGAGCTTTCAGATTTGAGATGAAAGAATGGACTCCACAGATGAATCTGGGGGTTGTCTCTCACTAAAATTTTCGATCTCGACGACTTTTGTTTGGGATTTGTATCCGTCTTTGGGTTAAGCCAACTTTGGACTCGGCCCTTAGTCACCTCGTTGAAAGCATTATTAGCTAACTTGCGATGAAAAGAAAGGGGGCGTCTAAATGAAAAGGCTAGTAAATTTGTTTATTTTCTACATCTAGGAATCTTAACGGATTTTTTGCTATATAAATCTATTTTTATATTTTTTTTAGCTTTTAAATTGATTTTAGAATACTTTTTTAATATAAAGAGGTACAAAAATAAAACAAAAATTAACTTCCAAAACAATCTGGGCTTTTGGCTTTGGGGCTAGGATGCAGGCAGTTGATGGGTTGTACGGGTAACTGGAACGGTCATCAAGGCGCTAGTGGATGAGGCAAACTCGAAGTGAGTTCGGATCAATTGGGTCAGTGGAGGGCAAAGTTATGGGATTTTAGATTTTAGATTTTAGATTTTAGATTGGGAAAGATTGACTTTGCTTGGGTTTCTGGTGTTTTGTAAAAAATTGTGAATTTTTAGGAAATGGTGGCGAGTCGGAGAGTGGGGGAGTGAGTCGGGGAGAGGTAGAGTGGATGGGGAGAGTGGGGGAGTGGGAGAATATGATGTCTTGCCAATGACTACTGATACCAGTTGAAAAAAATAATGCAACTGTAGGCCCGTGATCCAAACCACGAGCTTAATGAGTCATTTCCAATTCTTCAATTTTTCAATCTAAAATCTAAAATCTAAAATCGTATGACTGCTGGCTAATGACAACTGACGATCGGAATCTCGATCGCAAACTCAGTGCCCCGTCCAGCTTCCGAAACGCAGTCGAGCCGCCCCCCGTGCTGTTCGACAACTAAATGGTAAGAAATCGACAGTCCCAACCCAGTGCCCTTGCCTACTGGTTTGGTAGTAAAAAACGGGTCAAATAATTGGCGGCGAATCTCCTCCGGTATGCCCCGCCCGTTGTCGGAAATGCGGATCGCCACAAAATCGCCACCAACAACTTCAGTACGAATTGTAATTGTCGGCACACTCAATGGAGAACTAGGATTTGACGGGGGTGAATTTTTTCCATCTCTCGTCGCCCATTCCCCTTTCTGGATTTCTTCATCCAAAGCATCAATAGCATTGCCGATAATATTCATAAACACCTGATTGATCTGACCGCCACAGCACTGGATCAAGGGCAAATTACCGTATTCTTTAATAATGTTAATAGCTGGATGTGCGCCGTGAGCTTTGAGCCGATGCTGCAAAATCAACAAGGTGGTTTCGAGTCCCTCATGAATGTCAACGAGCTTGATGTTAGATTGATCCGATCGCGAAAAATTACGCATCGACACAACTATTTGGCGGATGCGCTCGGTTCCTACTTGCATAGAAGACAGGATCTTAGATAAGTCTTCTACCAAAAAATCGACTTCCATCTTTGCTGCTGCTTCCCTAATTTCCGAGACTGGTTCGGGATAGTGCTGCTGGTAAAGTTCCAACAGTTGAAACAATTCTTTGATGTAGTGGCTGGCGTGGGAAAGGTTGCCGTAGATAAAATTAACAGGATTGTTAATTTCGTGAGCGATACCGGCAATCATTTGTCCTAAAGAAGACATTTTTTCGGTTTGCACTAATTGAGTTTGAGTTTGCTGCAACTTCCGTACAGTTTGCTCTAATTGCTGCGCTTGATTTTTCAAGCAAGCTTGCTTTCGCCGCAGCGCTTCTTCGACTCGCTGGCGCTTGAGAATATCCCGTCTCAACAATTCATTGGATTCTAAAAGTTGAGCGGTGCGTTCTTCAACTTGTTTTTTTAAGTCGTCGTGAGCTTGGCGCAGGGCTTCTTGGGCCCGTTGCCGCTCTAAAATTTCTTCCTGCAAAAGTTGGTTGGCTTTCTGCAATTGGGTGGCTCGATCGTCCACTGCTTGCTGCAAAAGCTCGATCGTCCCGTACATCTCAGATTGGTTAAAAACTTGCGGCAAACTTGTCAGAGAAACAACGCCCAAAAGTTCTCCTTGGCTGCCAACTACGACCAAACGGCGGACGCAGTGCCGCTGCATGGACTGGTGAGCACTCCAGAGGGAATCGGCGGGAGATATGCAAAATAAAGGCGCACTCATGGCCTCTATAGCCGATATTTGGGACAGGTTTAATTCCAGGGCGTGAAACTGCACGATATCGCGCTCGGTGACAATGCCGATCGGAATTTGATAATTTTGTGTTGGTGCGATCGCCCGATCGGGATGCTGAGTTTGCTCTTTGACAATGACGACGGAACTAACTCGATGCTTGACCATTAGCTGGGCTAAATCGAGGGCTGAGGCAGTTGTTGGGGCAGAGATGACTTCTTTCGTCATGACATCTGCTGCAGAGCGCAAATTGGTTAGCAAGTTAATCGGTTGCAGGGCTTCGTGAATTGCTTCGCGGGTGATGATGCCGAGAAGTCGCGAGTCCTCGTCCACTACGGGCAAATGCCGGATCTGGTGCTGGCGCAACGTGAACATCGCTGTGAAAATATCTTGAGACTCTGATTGTTTGAGGGTAATGGGCGATCGAGTCATTACATCAGCAATTGTCAGTCCGACTGTACAAGCTGCGACGGTAGTTAGCTTGACAATATCCCGTTCTGTAAAAATGCCGATCGGGCGATTATCTTCGACGACTAAGACGCAACTCCGCTTGGCTGCGCTAGCAACAGCGTTTTGTTTTTCGCCACAAAGCTGACAGGAGACGCGCATCGGGTTCATGAGAGCCAACACCTGGGCGATCGGGGTTTCTGGAGGCACGGTGAGGGGGTGGCGGTCGATCGCCCGATCTAAAGGTGACGAGTAGAGCGGCCGGCTGTTAGGCCGTCCGGCTGGTTCTGATGATTTAATTACGGGCAACTGCGGGGCTGAATCTCGGAAATGTTGTAATTTTTCTTCTTGTAGCATGATTATTAATTTTACTTAATGAGTTGTTACAATTTTGGAGACTTGGGTTGGCAGACTTAGCATTAATTAAGCGGGTGACAGATGCTCGATCGCCTAAAATCTGATTGCTAGAACACTCTTATTTAATTTTTATTTTTTAAATCCTATGTCCTGGACACCATTAAGTCATCGAATTCATCATTTGCCGCTGATCCTTGCGGGCCCGATTTTGCGCCGGACTGAAAGTCGGGCCGTGACAGTTTGGCTGGCTCTGAAAGCACCCCGCCAAGTCGAACTCAAGGTTTATTCGACAGAGGGCGGAACCGGCGAAATAGTCGGTCAGCCCTTACTGCAAGGGGCGAGCTCTACCGTACAGCTCGGCAAATACCTGCACGTAGTCGCGGTGACTGCTAAACCAATTAATAGCAATGTCTTGACATCTGGGCAAATTTATGCTTATGACATCAAGTTTGCTGGAAGTAGCGAGTCGCCGTCGGCGGGCGCAGTCCCAGAAAATGAGAAAGAAAATCTCATTTCTTGCCTGTGGCCTGCCGCCCCTGATTTATCGGCTTTGGGGCCGGAGACGATTAGTTATTTCGCTCACCAGTTGCCCACTTTTGCCCTGCCGCCGCAGGATTTAAACTATTTGCGTATCGTTCACGGTTCTTGTCGCAAACCCCACGGAGACGGCAGAGATGCACTGCCAATCTTGGATAATGCGCTCGAACAGTTTGCAGGAACGGCAAATAGCAGGCCCCACCAACTGTTTTTAACGGGCGACCAAATTTACGGCGACGACGTTGCCGATGCGATGCTGTGGGCTTTGACTGATGCTGGCGATACCCTGTTGGGCTGGGAAGAAAGTCTACCCCTGATGGATGATGCCCAAATTAAAAAGAATTTGTGTATCAGTATACCTAAAAATTCGGAAAACGAAAATGCAGTTGGCCAAGAGAGAGAATTTTTTAGAGAGTCGCCTATTCAGAAACCGTCTGATGTTGAGTATGAGTCCAAAAAACCAATTGAGTTACAGCCGGGGACTCGCAGCGATATTGCCAGAGATTGTGGTGGCTTTACGGCGATGTTGGTGAATAAACCCGCCAATGCTAAAAGTCACTTATTTAGCTTGGGCGAATATTACGCGATGTATTTGTTAGTTTGGTCGCCGATACTCTGGTGTACGAGTTTTCCGAAGGGTAAAGATATTTGTCCAAATTCTAAGCAGGCAAAAGTTTGGGATAGAGAAGTTGTTGAACTTAACGGTTTTGCTCGCAATTTGTGGAGGGTGAGGAGGGCGCTAGCGAATATTCCTAGTTATATGATTTGCGATGACCATGATGTTAGCGACGATTTGTATTTGAATCGAGAGTGGTGTTACCGGGTGCTGGGAAAGCCGCTGGGTCGACGGGTGGTGCAGAATGCTTTGCTGGCTTACGCTGTGTTTCAGGCTTGGGGCAATACGCCTGCACAGTTCGATCGCGAAAAACCCGGAGATAAATTATTAACAACTGCGGAAAAATGGTCGGCTTCTGCTGGTACGGATGTTTCTGCTTGGGAGGAGGCGGCTTCGTATTTGGGAATTCCTGCACTCGATCCGAAAACTCATTTGCCTAAGTTGAAATTAGATGAAGATGTTTTTATTTTGGATCGAGATGAGGAGGGTATCAATGAGGTTTTGAATTGGCATTTTACTGTGAGAAGTTTTAAGCACGAGGTGATTGTGCTGGATACGCGGAGTTGGCGCGGGTATCCGGTGAAAAGCGCGATCGATCCACCGATGCTTTTGACTTACAAAGGTTTTGAGGAACAAATTCAGAAACCTTTGAGGGAGACAGATTTGCTGAATAAAACAGGGGAGTTTGAGATTGAGGCGACGCTGGTGGTTGTGCCGACAAATTTGGTGGGTTTGTGGATTATTGATGCGGTGCAAAAGTGGGATGTGGAACAGGGGAAGGTTTTTAATAGTGACGCGGGGGATGCCTGGAATTTTCATGAGTTGGCTTTTGTGAAGCTGTTATCGGAGTTTTTTAAGCAGCGCGATCGGGTGATTGTGTTGACTGGGGATATTCACTATGCTGCTGCTGTGCGACTGAGTTATTGGTCTGATTGTCATTTTGGCGATTCTCGGCCGAATATTGAGCCTTTGACGAGGGAGAATTATCGGTCAAATTGTCAATATTCTGTGCTGGCGCAGTTGACTGCTAGTGCTTTTATCAATGAAGAGTGGAAAACGCATTTAGTTCATACTAAGATTAAGTCGCTGTTTCCTGAGCGCTCGCATGAATGTTTGGGATGGAATCAGCCGCTGGAATTAATGAAAATTCCCAGGAGTAGCAGAAAGAAAGCTCTGGAGGCTGCTGTTAGGAATAGACAATCTCTGCCTGACTGGGGCTATCGGATTGACTGGATTAAACGGCAAAGAGCTCGGGTATTTTTGCTGCTAGAAAAGGGAACTGCGTCAGATAGATCTCATAAAAATAAACAATTGTCATTCCTGCGTAGGTTGTGGAATTTTATAGCGCTGTTGTGGCGCAATCGCTGGCTGCAAGAGGGTGATGAGATTGTGGGATATAGCAATATTGCGATCGTCAGTTTTCAGTGGCCTGCTGAGGGTGATGGGGAAAAAGCGGTGATGCAAAATGTTTATTGGCGACCTCTTTGGGAGCCGGATAGTGTGGTTTACAGTCAATATTTCGTCCCACTGGGATTGGATGAGGATGATTAGATTCCCGATTTCTTGAACAAGTCCGGGAATTCGATATGGGGACAATATTGTGATGAGTTTGTAGAAGTGTCCGCCGGGAGCATCTCAATGAAAGCAGCCAAGCTAGAAACTGGAGCCTGGAGCCAAGAGGACAGAGGAAGAAGGAAGGAGCTAGAAGAAGTGTTTTTACCAATATGAAATGCTCCCCCGGCCGACTTACTCAACCAGTTCAAAGTCAGAGGGAAAAAGTCCGGCCCCAACTTGACAGATATGGAAGTCGTTTTGGAGATATTAGAAAACCATTGGCGCGAAAGTTGAGCGGAAAACTAACCTTCTTGCTGTGCGATGAACCTGAAATCCTTGAGGTATATAGCAGATAATAGCAAGCCCGTGACGAGATTTGAACTCGTGACTTCCTCCTTACCAAGGAGGTACTCTACCACTGAGTTACACGGGCATAAAAAATTAAGAACCTCCAATTAAAAAATTAATTTTTAATTCTTAAATTTTAACTTTTTATTAAATTGAGGTGGGCCGAGCTAGATTTGAACTAGCGTAGGCGTAGCCAGCGGATTTACAGTCCGCCCCCATTAACCACTCGGGCATCGACCCATTTCTATCACAGTTATAAATCCTAGCACCAGAATCTTTATTTGCAACATGATATTTAAAAGTCTAATGATTCAGTTAAAAAGACATAAGTGAGTTAGGGGCTGACTGAAAAATTGAACACTATTTAAGGTGTGCATTGCTAAGTCTAGGCTGGGTGCCCGCCCGGAGCACCCTAAGTCTAGACTGAGAGGAAATCCCTAATTCACTAATTCCCCGGTTTCTTGCAGGGAGTGGAGGCGGCGGTAAATACCTTGTTGACTCAAAAGTTCTTCGTGGCTGCCAACTTCGACGATTCTACCCCCGTCGAGTACGACGATCGCATCGGCTTCGCGAATTGTACTCAGTCTGTGGGCAATAATTATGGTGGTGCGCGTACCGAGGATATTCTGCATGGCTAGCTGGATCGATCGCTCCGACTCATAGTCCAAACTAGAAGTAGCCTCATCAAAAATTAACACATCCGGCTCCACCAACAGCGCCCTCGCAATCCCCAACCGCTGCCGCTGACCGCCGGACAACCGCATTCCTCTCTCCCCGACCACGGTATAGTAACCTTGGGGCAACATTCGCACAAAATCGTCTACCTTGGCAATGCGACAAGCATCCTCAACTTGATCGAAAGTGGCGCTTCTGTTTCCGTAAGTCAAATTTTCCAGCAAAGTACCGTTAAAAACGTCTACTTCTTGGTGGACAATCGCTAAACGCTGCCGGTAGCGAGTCACGTCTAAGCTGCGAATGTCTTCGCCATCGATCAGAATGCGGCCGGAGTTGGGTTCAAAGTAGCGAAACAGAAGTTTAACTAAAGTCGATTTCCCGGAACCCGATCGCCCGACTAATGCTACAGTTTGACGGGGATGAATCAATAAATTCACATCCTGCAAAACCGGTTTTTGACTGTCGTACCCGAATGTCAAACTGCTGATCTCAACTTTGCCGGTAAATTTATAAGGTGGCTGTGCCGATCGAGCATTTTCTGCTAAATTAACCGCATCAACACCGTCTGGCGTTTGCATAAACTCGTGGAACCGGATCATTGAAGAATAACGCCGCGCCAATAATTCGGCGATAATGCTAATCGGACGCAGTTGGGAATATGCCATGCTTGCCAGGGTGTAGACGGTAACAAAATATCCGAGGGAAATTTTGCCTGCAACCGTGGCTGCTAGGCTAAAACCAAGAACTGAAAACAAACACAACTGGACGATCGTCTGCTGGTATGTCCCCAAGGTGACGTATCCTTTGTGAATGCGGTTGATCACGACTTTTAATTCGCGATCGAGTCTGGTGGTTTGCCTTTTGAGTTCATCGCTTTCTGTGGCAAAAGCTTTGACTGTTTTGATGTTGGTGATAATTTCCGAGTTGCGGCTTTCGGTATCTTCGATGTATTCATCCAGAATTTCTTCTCGCGCCGTCACCCCTTGCAGGCCTTTGAGGGTGAAACTGAGTATAAATAGGAATGAAACCAAAATTAATAAGCCAATCCGCCACTCAATTAAGCAGATAACGGCAAAAATGCCGATTAAGCGGACGACTTCGGGGATGAATTCGCCGGCAATTTCTGGGTAAGTCCAAGTATGGTTGGCGATGCCTTTGGCGATACGGCTGGCAATCCGTCCGGCGTTGTTTTCGTCGTAGAATTCTAGGGGTAAGGTGAGGATTTTGCCGATCGCACTTCTCATTTGATCGCGCCTTGCTCTCAATGGTATCGCCCAGTGGAACCAATTTCCCACCCAAGGCTGTACCGGTGCTTTGGCGACTGTTACCAGAAAAATTATGCCCAGCAAGACGGATAGCGATAATATTTTGTTGGGTGAGTGCTGGGTAACAGAGGCGATCGCTGTTATGAGTTTTTGGGTTACTGTATCTGTAGGTTGACCCGACAATACGTTTAATATTTGACCGATCGCGTAAGGAACAAGCAAATCGGCTAGTGCCAAAACGCTCGATGCGCCTATGCTGTAAACTGATATTTTCCAGTAGCGACTGTAGTATTGGAAAATGTCCTGAAAGCTTGCCATAAATTTGTGTTGAGATACAACCCTTGCAAACACTTGCATCTAAAATTGCGCTCTCGGCGCGCTTTGTTTACAAGTGTACTACAAAAGTAGTCGATCGGGAAGTCATCTCGGCTCATGCTAGCGACTCGCCCGATCGGGTGATTTATGGCAATCATTCGATCGTCAGCAATCGATCCGCATTCCTGGGCAATAAATTTAAGACTAAGGGCAAAAAAATGCAAAAGACAGAATTTTTCTTAAATTCTGCCTTCTGAGCAAGGTCTTATAAGTTTTACGTTTGAGTAGTCTGTTAGCTGAAGGTGTAGGCTGATTGCAGCGCCCACCAGATCAAGAAGCCGATTCCGCCGGCAATGACAATCGCCGAAATGGCGATCGCTATAGGACTGTCAGCTCCCTTGAACTTCATGATTCCGCGATTTAAATCTGACATGACAGTGTTCTCCCACAATTCCAGCTTGATTGTAGCTTTGCAGTCGGCGGATGGCGGTCAATTTTCACGGCAATTACTGATTTGGTTAAGAATCTGGCTGCTCAAATTTGACCTGGGGAGTGGGTTTGGGGGGGTTTACTGGGTTTGTGAAAAAAACTTACTAAAAAGACTTGACAAATTTCGGGAAGTGAGACAATATTGTTAATACCGCAGGAAATGCGGGTGTAGCTCAGTGGTAGAGCGTCACCTTGCCAAGGTGAATGTCGCGCGTTCGAATCGCGTCACCCGCTTTAGAAGATAAAAAAATCCAAGAAACCGCAATCCAGGAAACCGGAAAGTACATCCAGAAAGTTTTCGATATACTCCTAATGATGGTTGAAAGTACCTAACTTAGTGGTAAGATTAAATGCAGAACTTGCAAGTCAAAATTGCCAAGTGGGCGAGATTTCGTAACAGGCAGTTGAAAGCCTTGCTATGGCGGAATTGACAAGTTTGATTAAGTGGATATGTTAAGGATTATTTTTGCAAAAACGCTTTTTTTATCCGATCGCTCGTGCCATCTCAAAAAGTTCCAAAGATTGACTTAAACGATGAGTACCCCTGTCCTTGCCGACGCCGGGGTCGTCTAGTGCCTATAACGTTGACAGAAGCCTTTGGATGCAACCGCTGTCAACAAATATTTGTATTGGACGAAAGTGGATACGTGATCGAGCAACTATCAACGAACTATCCTTACAAGCAGGCTTGGCGGTGGACAGGGAATCAGTGGAACAGAGCGCATCCGGGTTTGAAGGCCCATTATTTGCCACTGGCTTTGGGTATGATATTGGTGCCGTTAGTGATTTGGTTGCCCTTGGCGTTACACTCGCCGGGCCCGAATATTATTCTGTGGGCAATGGTCGCCGTGCTGCTAGCAATGCTGCCGGCGCTGATGGTATGGCTCGCTTACAGGCGTTAGCTAGATGATAATAGAGGATTTTACCCATTCATCAGATGCCGCAAATGTCGCGCGTCGCGCTTATCAAGCTTCTTTGGAGTTGGCTACGACAAAGAGTGCCGATCGCGCTGCTGCTTTGCAGGCGATGGCAAGCTCGCTGAAACGCCGGCAAAATGACATTTTAGAAGCAAATACTCTGGATCTAGAAGCAAGTCGGGACATGGCGATTCCGGAGTTGATCGTGGAGTGGCTGAAGCTGACGCCCGAACGGATCAAAACAACTGTGCAAATTCTGGAACGGTTGGGGGAAATGCCAGATCCCATCGGCAGGGTGATCAATGCTTCTTATCAGGTCGATCGCTGTCAGGTTTACTGTCAGTCGCTACCGCTGGGGGCGATCGCTCTAATTTACGAGGCGTTTCCCGAGTTGGGGGCGATAGCCGCGGGTTTGTCTCTCAAAAGCGCTAACAGTTTGATTCTTAAAGGTGGCAGCGAAAGCTGGCAAACTAATACAGTAATTGGAGAAGCTTTGATTTCGGCGATCGAGGAGGTTGGTTTGCCCTCGGGATGTTTGCAGGTACTGCCGCCAGACCGGGGCGCTTCGATCAGAGAATTGGTCACTCAAGACCAATATCTCAATTTAATTATTCCCTACGGCAGGCCAAGTTTGGTGCAGCAGGTAGTAAGGTTGTGTACAGCACCAGTTTTGAGGTCGGCAATGGGAAATTGTTACCTTTATTGGTCACCGACTGGCAGTTTGGAGATGGCAAGGTGGATGATTTTGGACAGCCATCAAAGCGTTCCAGATCCTGTTAACGCGATCGAGAAAGTGCTGATCGATCGCAACCAAAAGCCTTCTTCCTTAGTTAGGCTGTGGAACAGTTTAAAAGAAAAAGGTTTTCAAATTAGCGCTGATGCGGATCTCGTCGCAGATTTCCCAGACTTGAAGCTGGCGGAACCATACGAGTGGACTCAACCTTATTTAAACAAAACCATAGCGTTTAAAGTTGTCGATAGTTTAGAGATTGCGATCGGCTGGATCAACCGCTACAGCAGCGGCCACGCTGACTGCATCGCCACTGAATCTTACTTAGAAAGTCGCCAATTTGCTCTGGATGTTAACAGCGCCTCAACTTTTATTAATGCCTCACCTCGGTTTTGGCGTTATCAAAATCGGGGAGATGCGATATTTTTGGGAATGTCCAACCAAAAAGGTTATCGTAGGGGATTGATCGGGTTAGATACGCTGACGACAATTAAAGAAATTGTTCAAGGAAACGGACTTTTTTAATCTTATAGGATATTTAGGATTAGTTATTGGAATATTAAACCAAAGTCAAAAGTCGGATAGTATTATCGATGCCTAAGCCTTTATAAGCCTTTAATAGTTGTTTCCCAATTTTTATTTAGGGAAGACAATAATATTTTAGTAAAACAATTAGGCAGCTTTGAACTCAAGCAATTTAGTCACAAGCCCCCGGAACGACACCGTGGACGATAACATTTCCGCGTCCTGACAATAAGCTCCCGATTCATTTGTGGGTCAATCTAAAATCGGTACTGGCTCTCATTAACTTTAAAAAGTTATTAACTCACCCATGACAATAATCTTAGCGATAACATGAAATCCAAAAAATTACTCAATACTCTCGACGCAGCAACGCAGACTTTAGGCGAAGAAACGCTAATTCACCACTCGGTATATGTTAAAAAATTGCGTCTTCTGCTGCCGTCAGATGCCTTTGAACCCGATCCGAGCAAGTTAGCAATACTATTCATCAACACTGCTATTTTATTGCTGGGATGGGGAATTGCTGCTAATCTCGATCGCTGGCCAGTCTATCTTTTAGGGCTTTACTTACCTTTAGCCGTCATCATGGGCAATAGTATTATAGTTTTGCTATTTAGCTCCCACGATTTAATGCACGGTAGCGTTCAGAAAAAGTCGCGCTTCACTTATCCGATCGCCTTTTTGGGACTAAGTATGCTGTTTATGCCGCCTACTCAGTGGAAAAATCTGCACAATCTCGTACATCACAATAACACGAACTCTGTGGCCGACCCCGATCGCAACTATCTCTACCAGCAACCAGATACTTGGGGAAAATGGATTCAAAATCTGTTTGTCCCGTCGGTGGAAGTCAATCCGCTGTGGTTAATTGTAGGGATGGCTGGTTCGTGGTTAGTGCATAATTTCCGCAATCTCACCTCGGTACTGTTATTTAACGATAAATCTGTCGATTACGTACCGGCTGCCTTTACAGTTAGTTCTAAAGATAGATTGACAATCGCATTTGAATGTCTGGGAATTTTAGGAATTCATGCGAGTATTTTGTTTTACCTAAATTTTCATCCGCTTAAAATCGCTCTTGCGTACTTTTTGCCGATCGCAATTGGTCATGCAGGCGCAATGTTTTACATCTATACCAACCACATGGGTTGCCGGATGACCGCCATTAACGATCCGCTGATCAACAGTGCTTCAGTGCGGGTTCCTAAAATATTTGACCTGCTGCACTTAAATTTCTCTCACCACACAGAGCATCATATTTTCCCCAGCATCAACTCAAACTATTATCCGATGGTGCAAGAGTTGTTGCAAATTCACTATCCCGATCGCCTGAATTTAATCGATGCTGGAGAAGCTTGGCGGTTGCTGATGCAAACACCCCGGCATTATCAAAATGAAGTCACCTTCACCGATTCGTCTGGTACAATGTGCGTGAATTGCTCGATTGTTGAAAAATTCAAAAACGGCTAATACAGAGTAAGGTGCGCCGTGCGCACCCTACGCTGAGATTTTGTGCTGAATTTTTAATTCTAGATACTGATGCTATTGAGTACCAACGAAGGCTTCAGAGAAAAGTAAGGGATTACTCGTTTTTGATTGTTGGCATCAATCTTTTGTTCTGCCATATTCAAATTTTGCTGGAACTCTCTGGCTAAAACTTTAATCGGCGTTCCCTCAAAAACTTCATCGAAGCTCATCCGGTAGAGTTCTCGGAAAGATTTATCGTAATAACCCAAACGGTCATATCGATAAGCGGATATAATAAACAGAATTTGCAGTTGGTCAGCGGCTCGTTTATGCGGAGGAAGCAACCGTAAAATGTCCTTTTCCGTAATCACTTCTAGATTATCCGACGCCGTCATTCTAGGAATATCCCGGTAGGCTGCCAAGGGCATATTGGCAGCAAAACTCATGTAGTCATACTGGGGATAATTGACTGCTGAATGCTGCGGGCCGCACGTAAAAATTACAGTTGTGACAATTTCAATTAATTGTTCAACTGTGTCGATGTGGTCTGGCATTCCTTTGACTTTACCGCCATTATCAGACGCTAATTCTTTTGCCCAGGTTTGCAGTTCCACATCTTGTGCGATCTCTTCATTCGTCGGGTAAAAGAATTTGAGATAGCCCGATACAAAGGTTTTAATCGCATTCCACAGCAGCAATCCATCATCTCGGTAAGGGTAGTGAGGAAGTTGATTTGGGTCATCCATTCCCCGATTTTTCAGTTCAGCGGGAAAGGCAAATTGATCGAGACTCCAGGTACTGTACGCCTCTTTAGCCAGTGCCATGCTCTCTAACAAGGTACCGCCTAGCAATTCATCGACGGGCCCGCCGGGATTGATCAATCGGGTACGTGCCAGATCGTTGTTGGTCAACATAAAGCGAAAGTGCGGTTTCAGCAGTAGGCTAAGGGGATGATTTTTAGCCAACTGTCGGGCGGTGACGATCGCGATTGGTTCCATCACCAGATGAGTTCGAGCTAAATGCGTGCTCATTTCATGGTGATTAGCATCTGCCACTTGTACGCAGAGTTTCGCAAACAGCCAATCGATAGGAGGATCTAATGGGGTATAGACATGGCTATCTGGATTCGGATCTAGTTGAATGGCAATAGGTGTCATTTCACCCCGATCGCGGACTCCCGTCCACCGCCAAGCGAAAAAAGCCCGCGGTTTCGGCAAGTATTTTCTGCCTTTTTCATAGGTTCCGCCTCCAACGTCAGCAGGCGCCCGATAGTGTTCGTCAGTACCTGTGTAATCGGCAATGTAAATGTTGTTATCCTGCAACTCTTGGCGCCGATCGACTAATGGGTGCAAAGTCGGAAGGTTCGCCAGTATTTGTGCCCGAGGATCGCTCGCATCTAACAGGCGAAGCATCATCGGATTTGCTCCAGACAGGCGTTGTTCTGCAAAAGAGCGATCGGTTTGGTAAATTCTGGCAACTGCAGGTAGCGGCAGCACAGTAAAGAAGTCTTCATAGTCTTGGAGATCGTCAAGAGGATCGAGAAAAGATCTCGCATCGGATGCCAACATATTTGCTGGAAGTTCCGATGTTGCTAATATCCGTTCTCCAATATACCTGCTCGAAAAGTTCTCGACTGCGGGCACATCTTTCAATAATGCCAAAGGTGATAAACTCTCATAGTCAAACTGATAAGCTTGTTGCTGACGATTCAAGGAATCTTTGCGCTGTTCTTGGTTCGGGTCGTCTTGAGGAAGAGAAGGTTTCATATTGTCTACCATTGTATAAATCAACTCTCTTTGTAGTAAAATATCGCACATCATCACTACTGATCGAGCATGGAATTTAAAAAGTATTGTGCAGGCTCACGCTTGATATAGGTCTTATTCACCGAGGAATAATCTTATTCCGGATTTTTTTAAACTCAGAAAAATCCCTCAAAAGAAGGCAACACTTCTCGATCGCCCTAAATCTAGGTTGAAAGGTTTCATTCTCCCGATAAGTAGCTCGCACTCAAGAACCCCGACTTCTTTGAGATTTCGGGGTTCGGGGTGTTGGGTTTTTTGAGCTGGGTCTTGATTAGCGGTTAGGCATGAGTCATTAAATATTGACCGTTGCCGTTATATTCACCATCGCAACTCGCGAAATTAGCCACAAACCAAATCAAGTAAAACCGCCAGATGCGGCGAAATTTGGCATAGTCGATGCCGTAGTCCAAATCTTTGACTATTGCCTGAGAATCGTCAAAGTTTTTCAGCCAGTTAGCAAAGGTTGTGGAGTAATTGTATCCGTTGAGATACCATCTTTGAATGGTTTTGAGGTCTTTATTGTGGGTGGGAACGGCATCGTATTTCCAGTAACGACCGTGGGGGAAAATGTATTTGTGGGTGAAAACGCTGGATATATTGTTGGGCGTGCGAACTGTAATGATATGAATGAAAACTTTGCCATTATCCTTCAGGAAAGATGCCAGCTTTTGGAAAGCCTTCGTTAAATTACCTACATGACAAAAAACTCCGATGGAGAGAATTTTATCAAATTTTGTCTCGAAGTTGGCGTCGTTCAAATCCCCTTCATATAAGGTAAAGCGACCGGAACTAAGGTAGCTTTCGGGGTCTTGCATCTTCTGACGCATATACTTGCATTGGTGATGGCTCAAGTTAATCCCGGTAAAGGTGACATTGGGGAATTTGGAAAGAATGTAATTCGGAACACAACCCCAACCGCAGCCAAAGTCTAAAATATTGTCGCCATCCTGAATCTCTAGCTTTTCAATCACATCATCAATCATCTGCATTTGCGATTGCTCAAGGTTGGCGGCTCCTTTTTCCCACAATCCCATGCTGTATTTAGGATAAATGAGTTTCCCGTCGCCTAACATCGGATTCAGCATTGCTTGAGGTAAGTCGTACTGAATCTTCATTAAATCCCGCGGCCCTTCGGCTGTATGGTCGGTTTCTGTTAGTACCCATTCGTAGGGTGCAAGCAGGGACGGGAAATGCTTAAAAAAGACCGGCATACAGGTATCAAAAAGCGATCGCAATACTGAATCTGGGACTTCTAATCCGTTGATGTAAGACTCTGCTACTGCCATTTGCACCGTGTTAACTGCACTGACTGCGAGGCGGGTTGCTCCGTAGGCGATCGGACTTTTGGTATGAATATTTCCCACGATGGGAATGTGGTTTTCGATGTTTTGTAGGGCTGTTGATGAAGTCATGGTTATACTGCTTTTAAAGATGCTGCTATTCTATCTCACGAAAATTGGCTGGTTGTTAGAGAGCAAAAAAGCTGAAACAATTGCCAAGTAAGGTTTGCACAGCCCAACTCCCCAAAATGCTAAAAATATATGACGGTTGAAGGGGATTTGAGAACGGATTTATCGGGCTTTGGGCGATCGGAATTTTATTAAGAATTATGTCAATTTATTTGAGATTTGAGATTTGAGATTTGAGATTAACTCCACAGCTTAAATGGGGGTGTTTTCACGGTGAAATGAAAATTTCAGTGTTCAGTTATACCATTTCTATCTTAGAATTGAGAATGAATGATGAGCTAAGAGTTTGACTATTGCCTAGAGTTGCATTCTTTTTTTAAACTGGTGCCAGTTGGGTGCTTGAGCTGACGCAACGAGAAGCAAATGCCGATCGCGACTTATAGTTAAGGAATCAGGGGATACAGAAAAAATGCCTAGAAACCGGGTTTGCATACAGATTCGCTGCAATAACAGATGTCCGCGAGATTCCTCGCTAATTAGCTAGACGCGCTACATATGCCACAGATTCACTATCTGCCGGACGATCGCACGATCGAGATAGACGACCACGATATAATTCTCGAAGCTTCCCTGCGTGCCGGTATTCCGCACACCCACATCTGCGGCGGTAGCGCCCGGTGTTCGACTTGCCGGGTATTGATTGTCGAAGGTTTGGAATTTTGCTCTCCGCGCACTTCGCCGGAGGAGGAACTCGCGAAAAAATTGCGTTTAGAGCCGGAAATTAGGCTGGCTTGTCAGACGCAGGTTGCGGGCGGCAAGGTGATTTTGCGCCGATTGGCGATCGATTCTGAAGACTTGGAATCATTTACCGACCAAATCGCCGGAAAGTTGATTTCTACTCCTGTGGGTCAAGAGAAAAAAATTGCGATTTTGTTTGCGGATATTCGAGGATTTACGCCTTTTGCAGAATCGCTGTTGCCCTACGACGTAATCTATGTTTTAAATCGCTATTTCCAAAAAATGGGTTTTGCGATCAACCGGAATGGCGGGATGATTAATAATTATATGGGTGACGGTTTAATGGCGCTGTTTGGGTTGGAAAATCCTGACAAGGCGGCCGAACAAGCGGTGAGGGCTGGGGTGGAAATGCTGGAGGAACTAGAGAAACTCAATCCCTATTTTGAAAATTTGTACCGTCACCGATTGCGGATTGGGATTGGGATTCACTGCGGCTGGGTGGTTGTGGGGAATTTGGGGGCGTTGAAAAATCAGACAGTGACTGCGATCGGGGATGCAGTGAATTTAGCCAGCCGGATAGAGGCGGCTAATAAGCAAGTAGGAACGAGTTTATTGATTTCCGAGGAGACTTATCAGGAAGTGAAGGAATTGGCGATCGTCGATCGGTGCATATTAGTTGAAATTCCGGGAAAAAGCGGCGAATATCCGCTCTATGAAGTAGTCGGAATGCCGCCGCTGCCCGTGGAAATCGAAGAGATTTCCGAGGTCAAAGAAAAATCAATTTGGCAAATTTTTGACAAAAATTTGCGTGCTTTGTATGCTTTTGTGTACAATTGGATTGGAAAAATTTGGAGTCACCTCAAAAAACTATAGAGCAACTTTTTGGACTTTAGTTATTTCCTCAAGAATATGAATATTCCCAATTCAATAGTCCGCATTTTTATAATGCTCCCGAACGGTCAGATCGTCGCACAACTGCGAGATAATATTCCAGGTATTGCAAGCCAAGGAATGCTTTCTACTTTTGGTGGTGGCGTGGACATAGGAGAAAGTCCACAGCAAGCAGCAGTGCGAGAACTGGAGGAAGAAACTAGCCTAAAAAGCGATTGCAACATTGCATTTATCACAACTTTTCTTTACATAAAAAACAACAATCCCAACTTTTGCCAAAAAAATCACCTATTTTTGGCAAAAGTTAGCAATATTGAAAAAATAGAAATCAAAGAAGGTGTGGGTTTTGTAGTTTTGAGAAAAAATGTCGATTTCGAGAAAGTCAATGCAGGGGAAGGTACTCAAATGGCTTGGAAATTGTTGCAAGAATATTTAAAATCAAATAGCCTGTGTATGTAGGGTGCGGAGTGCGTAGCTTACACCATAGACAGACAGTGAAAAAATTACTCACTTGCGTAAGTCCTATTTATGTCCCACTACTTAGCTTTGCTTTTCGCCGGGAGGGGATGATATCCTTTCCGGTTGCATCGGAATGATTTAACAACAGAGGGCGCAGAGAACACAGAGGAAGATCGGAGAGAGATGAATACAGGACTTTCGAAGCGCGGATTTGATAGGACTCGATTTTATAATTCCGATGCTACCGGATTTGATATGAAACTATAATAGAGAACTTCTTTACTATGTTGTCAAATACAAACTCAGAGTACGAATTATTACTACAGCGGGCGATCGCGATCGCAGCAAAAGCTCATGAAGGACAGGTCGATAAGGCAGGCAATCCCTATCTCGACCATCCGCTATTTGTGATGAAAAATGTAAATTATCTAGAGCAAAAAATCGTAGCGGTTCTACATGATGCGGTCGAAGATTCTGAACTTACACTCGATCAACTTAGAAGCGAAGGTTTTCCTGAAGTGTTAGTTTCGGCGATCGAGGCGATTACCAAAATAGAAGGAGAAGCTTATACAGCTTATTTAGAACGTGTGATTGCCAACCCGATCGCACTGCGAGTCAAAATCGCTGATGTTACTCATAACCTCGATCTTCGTCGCATCGCCAATCCGACAGAAGCAGATTTTCAACGGATTGCAAAATACAAAAAAATCCTCAGTCAGTTGTGCGCCGCCTTAAAGTAATTATTAACCGCAAATATCCGCGTTAATCCGCGTGCATCTGCGGTTAAAAAATTCCCAAATCTAAGCCATCACCATCCCCCCATCCACATTAAAAACCTGCCCCGTTATATAAGCCGCCGCCGCATCCGCCGCCAAAAACTTCACCATCCCCGCAACTTCCTCAACTTCCCCGTATCTCCCCAGCGGAATATACTTCAAAATCTCATCAGACTTGACATCCTTAGTCATATCTGTAGTGATAAAACCCGGTGCAACTGCATTCACAGTAATCCCGCGACTCGCCAACTCCTTCGCCACAGTTTTAGTAAACCCAATTACCCCAGCCTTCGCCGCACTGTAATTAGCTTGTCCTGGATTTCCCATTTGCCCAGCAACCGAAGCAATATTAATAATTCGACCGCTTCGCTGTTTCAGCATGATTTTACTGGCCGCTTTTGCACACAAAAACACGCCGGTTAGATTCAAATCAATTACCGCTTGCCAATCTTCCAACTTCATCCGCAGCAGCAAAGTATCGCGAGTAATGCCTGCATTGTTCACCAAAATGTCAATCCGTCCCCATTTTTCCATGACATTACTGGCGAGTAAATCTACTTGGTCAGTTTTCGAGACATCTGCTGCAAGTGCCACAGCTTCTCCTCCGGCAGCGACTATTTCTGCTACCACCTCATCAGCAGCAGCACTCGAACTCGCATAGTTGACGGCGACTTTAGCGCCTTCTGCCGCTAGGGCTAAAGCAACGGCGCGGCCGATTCCCCGCGACGCACCGGTCACGACAGCAACTTGACCCCGCAATCTCTGAAAATTCTCTGGCAATAATTCCATAATTGTATCCTCGCAATCTACCAGAGAATTTTGCACTAAAATCGAGCCAGAACCCAAAAAATTATTTTGTCTTATGGCAGTTCAAAAACAGTTCAGCAGTTTTGAAGAGTTACTATCGGGCTCTGACTTGCCGGTGTTGGTAGATTTTTACGCTACTTGGTGCGGGCCTTGTCAGATGATGGCACCGATTTTGGAGCAAGTCAGCGGTCAGATGAAAGACAAGCTCATGGTTGTCAAAATTGACACCGATAAGTACGAACAGTTGGCGTCACAGCATCACATTTATGCTTTGCCGACTTTGGTGTTGTTCAAAAATGGCGCTGAGGTCGATCGCATTGAGGGAGTGATGCAAGCGGCGCAGTTGATCGATCGAGTGCAACCTTTCTTGTAACACGAGCCAATTATCTCACACGTAGGGTGCGTCAGCCAATATCTGATTAATTATGAATAAGATAATCCTAGTTGACGCACCCTACTTATGAAAACTCCCAGCCACGCTATTATCAATCTGGCAATTCTCGGCAAACCGCAACTGCCGCAAGCTAATCTCATTATTGCGATCGGCGGAATTTTGCCGGATATTCCGATATTTTTATTTTACTTGTGGGCGAAATACATTGCTCGCTTGCCCGCAGCTACAATTTGGTCAAAAGCATATTATGAGCCTTTTGTACAAAATATTGTAGCTCTGTTTCATTCAATTCCCCTTGCGGTTATTGGTTTGCTAATTGCTTATTACTTTGGCTGGCCAAGTGTGCAAATTCTGTTTATCAGCATGATACTGCACTCTCTGGGAGATTTGCCTGTCCACAATGACGACGCTCACCGACACTTTTTTCCGTTCAGCAATTACCGTTTTATCAGTCCGTTTTCTTATTGGGATCGGAAGCACTACGGGTCAATTGTTTCTTTGGTTGAAATGTTGTTAGTGCTGCTGTCAACTTACCGCGTTTTTGGTTTTGTTAATTCTTATGCTGGAAAAACGTTGTTAATTTTGGTGAATGGTTTTTACTGGGCTGGCGCGGTTTATTTTCAGGTGCGAGATTTATTTAAATTCACTTCCCAAAGATGAAACATGAATTCAAAATTACCAATTAGCAATTAGGAATTAGCAATTACCATATTGTTAACTACGCCGAATATTAAAACAACACCAATCTTGGCGCTTCCACAGAGTAGCCACAATCCAGCCGTGCTGTTCGAGAGTGTCGGCAATTGGCTTAGCTTGTTCGAGCAAAATGCCGCTGAGCACTGCCCAAGTAGTGGGTTTGCTAATTGCAGTGAACTGCGGGATTAAATCAATGATTACTTCTGCTAAAATGTTGCAGATCAAACCGTCGATCGGCTCATCGACCATTTCTTTCAAGCGATCGATACTTCCGAGCTCTGCAACCAACTGCTGAGAATTAACGCGGTTGAGCAGTCTGTTGCTAATGGTCGATCGCACTGCCAAAGGATCTGTATCCAAAGCATAAACTTTTGTAGCGCCCAACAACACCGCGCCGATCGACAAAATACCCGATCCGCACCCGATATCCGCAACTACGCACTTGCTCTCATCAAAACCGAGACGCATTTCCAGCGACTCCAGACAAAGTTGAGTAGTGGCGTGAGCACCGGTACCGAAAGCCACACCCGGATCTAAACGCAAAATGACGCGATCGGTATCAGTCGGTAAGGGCAGCCAGGCCGGGTTAATTAAAAAGCGATCGCCCACTTCTTGAGGCTGCCAGTGCTCCTTCCAAGTGCTGCCCCAGTCTTCGTCTTCAATCAAATCCCACTGCATTGCAGGTAGGGGCAAACCTGCACACAGAGCATCTTGGCGCAGCCACAGAGACAGAGCGGCCAAATCCAGCAATCCTGCCTGTTCTTCGGGCAAATAAGCCGACATCAGGCAGGAATTGCTTTTGATCTCAGTAGCAGTTCCCCGACAGTTAAATCGTTCCAGACGCCAAAAGATGATATCTTCCAGCGCCGGATCGCAAAGAATTCTAATTTCCCACCAGCTATGTGCCATAACGATTTTAGATTTTAGATTTTAGATTTTAGATTGGCCCAGGGGAACTGGAGACTGGGAACTGGGGAGTGAGGAATGAGGATTGGCTAATAGAAAAATTCCCGCTTTCAGGCCAATGACCAATGACCAATTACCCATTACCAATTATCAGTCCTGGCATCCAAAATCTAAACTTCTAAATCCGTCAAAGATTTACCGTGTAAGCATCCCGAATTCCCGGAACTTTTAGGATCTCCGCCAGTATCCCCTCTGGTAGAGGGTCATCGAGGCTCAAAACCATCACCGCATCGCCTCGCACGATTTTACGGCCTACCTGCATACTGGCAATATTGACATTAAAACTGCCCAATTGGGAACCAATTTTGCCAATAATCCCCGGCATATCGCGGTGCAGGGTAAACAGCATATGGTGAGTGGGGGAAACGTTGACCGGGAAATCGTCAACGCTGGTAATCCGAATTTCGCTTTCGCCGAGCACTGCACCTGTCACTGTGTGTTCGCCGAGAGTTCCCTTAGCCGAGAGGTGCAGGGAGCCGGTGTAGTCGCGAATTGAGGCGTCTCTGGTTTCGACGACGCGAATCCCGCGTTCTTTGGCTTCGATGCTGGCGTTGACGTAGTTAACGCGCTCTCGCAGGGCTTGGGAGAGCAGGCCTTTGAGGGCAGCAACGACTACGGGCTGGCTTTGGTTGCTTGCCAATTCGCCTTGCAGTTGGACGTTGAGGTAATCGACTCGGCCTCCGGCTAGCTGGCTGACGAGGTTGCCGAGGGTTTCGGCGAGTTGCAGGTAGGGTTTGAGTTTTTCGATCGAGTCTGGGAAAATGCCGGGTATGTTGACAGCCGATCGTGCGGGCAATCCCAACAGCACGTCGCGAATTTGTTCAGCAACGTCGATCGCCACATTTACCTGAGCTTCCGCTGTGGATGCTCCCAAGTGGGGCGTCAGGACGATATTCTGGCCGACATTCCGCAACGGGGAATCGGCTTCGAGGGGTTCGTGTTCGTAAACGTCCAAAGCTGCGCCGGCGATCTTGCCTTCTTTGATGGCTTCTGCGAGGGCTGCTTCGTCGATGATGCCGCCTCTGGCGCAGTTTATGATGCGGGCCGTGGGCTTCATTTTCGACAGCACCTCAGCGTTAATTAAGTGCAGGGTTTCCGGCGTTTTGGGGATGTGTAGGGTGATGTAGTCGGATTCCCGCATCAGCAGTTCGAGTTCTACCAAGCGGCAGCCCAACTGGTCGGCTCTTTCGGTGGAAATGAAGGGGTCGTAGGCCAGCAGTTTCATGCCCATTGCTTTGGCTGCGGCCGCGAGGTGAGAGCCGATTTTGCCCAAACCGACGATGCCGAGGGTTTTTTTGTAAACTTCTACGCCGATAAAGCGGTTGCGTTCCCATTTACCACCTTTGACGGATGCGTTGGCTTCCGGGATGTGGCGGGACATGGAGAGCATCATGGCGATCGCGTGTTCGGCGGCGGCGATCGTGTTGCCTTCGGGGGAATTGACGACTACAATTCCTTTGCGGGTAGCGGCGGGTACATCGACATTATCTACGCCGACGCCGGCTCTGCCGATAATTTTAAGTGAATTCCCTGCTTCAATGATTTCTTTGGTAACTTGGGTGCCCGAACGGATCATCAAAGCGTCGTAATCTGGAATAATTTTTACCAGTTGTTCGGCTGAGAGTCCTGTGTTTACGTCAACTTGCGCGACTTGGGAGAGGATGTCAATTCCGGCTTGGTCGATCGGATCCGATACTAGAACTTTAGGCATAGCAAGCAATTGAGTGCAATAGTAAAAATAGACCGAGCGTTGGCGAGCTCAAAGTTGAGACTTTTGACTTAGAGCAGTATCTAACAGCTCAGCTCAAGCTTGCCTTTGTGCAGTTTGAATTGTATCTGTATTCGGTCAAGGTAGGCCGTTTTTTGCGTGAAATATTTTAGCTTTGCGGGCGATCGGACTCTCTGACCGCGTTAAAATCCCCCAACGGCTTAGCTAGTATGTCTTTTCTGGCTATAATAGACTTTGGCTATTCCAGCCTAATTATCAGGAATTGTTTTCTAGTCACTAACCCCAGCCTTAAGGCATGGGGCAAGAAAGAGGAAGACTCACCACTTTCTTAATTCAAGACTAAAACAGTGTCTAGCCTGCGTCTTCAAGACAAACTGAGCCATCTGGGAGTGGTATCCCAACTCACGTTAAGAATGCTTCCCTAGTTTTTAACCGCTCAGATGTGCCAGTGGCGAAGGGAAATATATACCTAGTAATAGGGCTTATTGCAAATGTTTGTTCCAGTTTTAGATAGCGAAAATAGACCGCTAATGCCGACAACTCCAAGCAGGGCAAAGCGTTGGATTAAGTCTGGCAAGGCAACACCATTTTGGAAAAAAGGAGTGTGGGGTGTTCGACTCAATGTAGAACCATCCAACACGCACCGCCAACCGATAGCGGTCGGTATTGACCCCGGTTCAAAGAGAGAAGCCTTTACAGTCAAATCCAAAGCTCATACCTACCTCAACGTGCAAACTCATGCGGTCGATTGGGTGAAAGACCGTATAGAAATTAGGCGAAATATGCGACGTGCCAGGCGTTTTCGCAAGACACCATGCCGTCTAAACCGAGCTAACCGACTGGTCAACAAAAATCGCATCCCTCCGTCAACTAAAGCCAGGTGGCAGTGGAAATTAAGGATGGCTAAGTGGTTAGCTTTGATGTTCCCCATATCAGCTTTTGTTGTAGAAGACATCAAGGCTCGGACATGGAAAAACGGACGCAATTGGAATGTGTCATTTAGCCCTCTGGAAGTAGGTAAACGATGGTTTTATGGGGAACTTACTCGTATTGCTCACCTTGAAATCAAAACGGGTAACGATACCTATAACCTGCGCCAAAGTCTAGGACTCAAGAAATCAAAGCAGAAGTTGTCAAACAAGTTTGAGGCTCACTGTGTTGATTCCTGGGTACTAGCTAATTGGTATGTGGGAGGACAGGTAGTACCTGACAACACCGCATTGATAGAGGTAATTCCTCTTGAATTTCACAGACGGCAACTACACCGATTGCAGCATTGTGCCGGTCATATTCGCTCGCGTTACGGCGGTACTTTGAGCGCAGGATTCAAGCGCGGCTCAATTGTTAAACATGGAAAGTATGGGTTTTGCTATGTAGGTGGATGGCTTGAGTCACCCACAAAAAAAGACCCAAGCCGGAAAACAATTAGTTTGCACAGTTTAGGTACTGGCAAACGATTGTGTCAAAATGCGTTGCCTGCAGATTGTAAGTTTTTGTCTTACAACTCGTGGCGTATTGCAAATTAATTGTAAAGCCGTCCTATAAGGACGGGGTTTCAAACCCAGGATTTTTGATGAATTATCTTATCGCCGTACTGCCCGATCGAATTCAAGCCGAAGCTGCCTACTGTGCTCTGGAAAAAGAAGGCTTGCCTATGAAGCAAGTGAGCATTTTGGGTCGCGGCTACAAAACTGCTGATGAATTTGGCTTGATCGACCCCAACCAGCAAGCGAAGAAACAAGCTAAACTCATGGCTATTTGGCTGATTCCCTTTGGCTTTATTGCTGGCGTTACTTTCAGTCTGATGACTGAGTTGAAGACTTTCGCCTGGGCGGGCGAAATTGGCGATCACGCAATCGGTGGCTTACTCGGTGCGATCGCCGCTGCAATGGGGAGCGTTTTTGTTGGAGGCGCGGGCGGTATGGCTTTTGGTAGTGGCGATGCTTTGCCCTACCGCAACCGTTTGAATGCGGGTAAATTTTTGATTGCGGTTAAGGGTACTGATGATTTGACTGGGAAAGCTGCCAATATTTTGCAGCAGTTTGAACCGGAAAATATCCAAGGTTACACAGAGACTTAGTTATTTGTTGACTGTCAACAGTTGACAGTTAACGGTTAACTGTTGATAGTCAACTCGTGTAATATTTGAAGGCAGTTATGGAATTACAAACTATCCCCCTACATTCTCCTCTAGAATTAACGCTCGAATTAACAGACGAGCAGTTTTTTAAGTTGTGTACAGACAACCGGGATTTGAGATTTGAGCGCACTGCAACGGGAGAATTAATTATTATGCCGCCTGCTAGTAGCGATACAGGCAGACGGAATGCGGCTCTAAGTTTTCAAATCGAAGGTTGGAGCCGTCAAAATAAGCATTTGGGAATTGCTTTTGATTCTTCAACTGGATTTAAACTGCCCGACGGTACAGATATTTCTCCCGACGGTGCTTGGGTGCGGCGCGATAGGTGGGATGGTTTAACTCCCGAACAAAAAGAGAAATTTGCGCCGATTTGTCCAGATTTTGTGGTGGAATTGCGTGAAGCGAAGCTATCCCGAAGGGAATCGACCACTGACTCGCTAGAAAAATTGCGGGCTAAAATGAAAGTGTATGTGAAAAATGGAGCGAGGTTGGGATGGTTGCTCGATCGCAAAAATCGGAAAGTAGAAATCTCCCGTCAAGGTAGAGAAGTAGAAATTTTAGATGAACCTGCAACTCTGTCAGGGGAAGATATATTACGCGGTTTTGTTTTGGATTTAACTGATATTTTCTAAATTTGTAAGAAGACTCGGCGTTTGAAACCGCATCTATAAAGTCAAAACCCGCCGATGCGGGTTAAAGAGGACAACTGGGGTAAAATTGCGTTATTCTCTTTAGTCGGCATCCAGCAGACATGGATGGTTTGTATAAACCTGCTTTCAACCGCCTTCTTATCTTTTCCCACTCATTCATGATATGATAGGCTGCCAAAGGTTGCGTTTGGTATGACCTATGAAAATCCTCCACGGGACTTGGATTCCTCAAGCAGAAGAGAATTTTATTCAAGGTGGAACGTTTTATATTTGGGTTGAAACCACTGAAAAGAAAAAACAGCCTGCTAAGGTTCATCCCCGACAATTGAAGACGGCACAGTTAAAAGAGTTTCTAACGAAAGAAGCCGGTATTCAACTGCAACCAGTCAGCAATACAAGTGCGATGGGGCTAGAATACGCGATCGTCCCTCGGTATTTTTTACTGCCCACTGCCGACAACCAGCCGTTGCCATCTTTAGAACTAGCGCGATATTTAGAGACAGAGTTACCCGAAACATTTGAGTTGGAGTATTGGGAAGTTGATTGTGTGTCCATCGCCACCCACATTTTGACTAAAGTATTGAACGATCTGCATTTTTTGGCCCTCTACGATTTAGCAGAAGTTCAGTTTGGTTCAGACTTGCTATTTTGGTATCACTACACCCAATTTTTTAAGCAAATTGTTCTGAAAGATCATTATATTCCGGCGTTGCGCTATCGAGAAACTGCTCCGATCGCGATCGCACCCATCGAAACATCCGAACCCGCTGAGAAAGCCACGCGCGGGCGCAAGAAAGCGGGCGAGACAAAAACCAAAACAACTGCAAAAACTCCAAAAACAACTGCCAAAATTGCACCCAGCTTTGAGATTTATCCGGGATGGGAAATTGTTTCAACACAGTACGAAACTGATTTACCACGCTATGTGGAATGGATGCCTTTAGTTTGTGTGTCCGGTTTTCGGAAGATCCAGCTACAAGATACACCAAAGTTCTACGATCGCGAACGGTTGCTGCGGCATTTTTCCGAGTGTGCGATCGCCGAAATTGTCACTCAAACCCCCATCCCAGCATCGTTTGAGAATAAGATTGCGGATTCTTTACTCCAAATCTGCCTCAACCAAACACGAAAAATCGCGCGAGTAAGCCTTGAACAATACCGGCAATGGCAAACCTGGCGCGATCGCATTACGCGCAATCAATCTGCTGACTCATTCTCCCTCTGCTTTCAACTACAATCCCCCGAAAACCCCGAACAGCCTTGGGTTTTAGAGTTTCAGGTGGCTGCGAAAAAAGACCCATCTCTGCGGATGCCGTTGCAGGATTATTGGCGATCGCGATCGACTCAACAAAAACAGTTGCAAATACAATTCGGAGACAACTTTGAGCAACATTTGCTGACAAATCTCGGCTACGCTGCCCGTATTTATCCCCAACTTTGGCAAGGGCTAGAAACCGACAAACCCGTTAACATTTCCCTCAGCTTAGATGATGCTTTCACCTTCCTCAGCGAGTCCGCTTGGGTATTAGAAGATGCCGGATACAAAGTGATAGTCCCCGCTTGGTGGACGCCGAAGGGACGACAGCGGGCGAAGATTCGACTGCAAGTCAAAGGGAAGGGCAGCAAGAGCGCTGCAATCAAGGGTAAAGGATTGTTTTCGGCGGATTCCTTGGTGGAATATCAATATGAATTGGCGATCGGGGGTGAACGGGTTAGCGAACAAGAATGGCAGGCGTTAGTAAATAGCAAAACACCGCTGGTGCAGTTCCGAGGACAATGGATGGAACTGGACAAAGACAAGATGCAGGAGATGTTGGAGTTTTGGAAAAAACATCGCCAAGAAAACCCCGATTTAAGCTTGATTGACTTTATGAAGTTGACGGCAGAAGGAGAAGCGAGCGAACAGTTGGAGGTTGAGCGCGATCGCACTTTATCGGATATGTTGGAGAAGCTGCACGATAAGAGTCGGTTAGAGTTAATTGCAGATCCAGCAAAGTTTGAGGGCAAGTTACGGGATTACCAAAAGCGCGGCGTTTCTTGGTTGAGTTATTTGGAAAGTTTGGGATTAAATGGCTGTCTTGCAGATGATATGGGTTTGGGTAAATCGGCGCAGGTAATTGCTCGATTATTGCAAGAAAGAGAAGTTTTATCTCCTACAAAAGAGACGGAAAAAGCAATCGCACCTTCGGTTCTCCCCACGCTGCTAATTGCGCCCACTTCCGTAGTTGGTAACTGGCAAAAGGAAATGGAAAAGTTTGCTCCAGAATTGCGATCGCTCATACACCACGGCCCTCAACGTTTGCAAGATGCCAAAGCATTTAAAGCCGCCGTCCAAGATTGCGATATGTTGATTACTTCCTTTACCTTGGTGCGAAAAGATGAGAAGCTGTTGAGCAGCGTAGCGTGGCATCGCGTGGTAATTGATGAAGCGCAGAATATTAAAAATCCGAAAGCGGCGCAAACCAAGGCGATTTTAAAGTTACCCGCTACCCATCGACTAGCATTGACTGGAACACCCGTGGAAAATCGATTGCTGGATTTATGGTCAATTTTTAATTTCCTCAATCCGGGCTATCTGGGCAAAGAGGCACAGTTTCGGAAGTTGTTTGAGATCCCGATTCAAAAAAATGGGAGTCGCACGCAATCGGCAGCGCTCAAAAAATTAGTGGAACCCTTTATTCTCCGGCGCCTGAAAACCGATAAGTCGATTATTCAGGATCTCCCCGACAAAGTTGAGCAAAAACTCTACTGCAATCTCACCCGCGAGCAAGCCTCGCTTTATGAAGCGATCGTCAAAGAGGTAGAACAAGAAATTGACGCGGCGGAAGGGATGAAGCGCAAGGGGATGATTTTGGCGACACTGCTGAAGCTGAAGCAAATTTGTAACCATCCGCGCCAGTTTTTGCAAGATGAAAGTGAGTTTACACCAGAGCGATCGCACAAACTGGAACGGCTGATCGAGATGATTGAGGAAGTCAAAGCAGAAGGCGAAAGTTTATTGGTATTTACGCAGTTTACAGAACTGGGAAGCGCGTTGGAAAAATATATTAAACAAACGCTACATTACAACACTTACTACATCCACGGGGGAACCAGTCGCGAAAAACGGGAACGGATGATTTCCGAGTTTCAAGATCCAGAGTCTGAACCTTCGGTATTTATTCTGTCACTGAAGGCGGGCGGCGTGGGAATTACGCTGACAAAAGCCAATCACGTGTTCCATTTCGATCGCTGGTGGAATCCGGCAGTGGAAGATCAGGCAACGGATCGGGCGTTTCGGATCGGACAGCAAAAAAATGTGTTTGTGCATAAGTTTGTGGCGATTGGCACTTTGGAAGAAAAGATTGACCAAATGATTGAGGACAAAAAGAAATTGGCAGGTTCAATTATTGGTGCTGATGAATCGTGGCTGACTGAATTGGATAATGAGGCATTTAAGAAGTTAATTAGGCTCAATAAAAATGCGGTTCTCGATTAGGAAAAAATTAAAAATATGTCACAATTTACTCGGACTTGGTGGGGCAATAAATTTATCGATGCGTTAGAAAGATTTACCGATTCGGGGCGACTCGGACGGGGACGTTCCTATGCACGGAATGACAAGGTAAAAAGCTTTAAGATTAATGATGGCTTAGTGATGGCAGAAGTCAGGGGGTCGGTAAATCCTTATTTTGGGGTTTATAAGGAGCCTCTGTACAAAACTAAAATAGAGTTTCAGGCGATTAGTCAGGCAAAGTGGGAATTGGCGATCGCCCAAATGGCATCGAAAGCCAGCTTCATTTCCCGGCTGCTACTCAACGAAATGCCTGACAACATTGAAAATGCTTTCTCACCCCTCGGATTGCACCTTTTACCCAGCAGCCGCGAGGACTTTAAGACTACTTGCTCTTGCCCAGACTATAGCAATCCCTGCAAACATATTGCCGGAGTTTATTATTTGGTGGCGGCCGAATTAGACAAAGATCCATTTTTACTGTTTGAATTACGGGGGCTTTCTAAGGAAGTGCTGCACCGCGAATTGGCAAAAACGCCTTTGGGAATGGCGCTTTCTGCCGAGTTAACGGCGGATGCAGCGGCCCCTGTGGCGGTGGATTCCTATTACACGCAGGCGATCGCCAGTGAGGCGCCAACGGTCAGCCTGAAAGAGTTTTGGCATGGTGCGAAGCGATTACCGCAGACGATTGAGGTGGCAGCGCAAAGTGGGGTAAGTGCGATCGTGGTGAAGAAACAGGGAGATTTTCCACAGTTTTGGCACAAGGATGGTTCGTTTATTGAGGCGATGGAAGAGTTGTATTTGCGGGTGAAGAAGAATAAGTAGTTGGGTGGACAATTTTGCTGCCATACTCGATCGAGCTCCTGCAAAAACTTTAACTCGAAGACTTCATACATTTGGTACAATAATCGTGCTCATCATATCAGCTTTATCAGCAACTAAAATCATAAAATCGTTATTTGATGATTTTAGACTATAATTAAGTTAGTGCGACTGTTAAAAAAGTAGACTTTTTAGTTACAGCAAGCTTTGGCAATTGCAAATTAGAATCTAAAATTGACTGATGTTACCAAGAGAAGAACTGTTAAAAGGCATTGAAAACCGCGAATGTGTGGCGCGGGCGATCGACCAAGCGGAACAAGCAATTAAAACTTGGGAAGTTACTCTGACTGATTTTCTGTCGCCGCCAGAATTGGCGGACACTCTGAGTGTATTTAAGCGCTTAACTGATGTGGAATTAGTGGCTTGGGGCGGCTACCCGCAAGCTGAAAGACAAAGAATTGCGATCGCGCGATCGGATATCCCGATCGACTCTGCTAGCGTTAACGTTGCTGCGGTAGAAATCGCTGGCAATTTCTTGTTCGATACAGCTTCTCACCGCGACTTTTTGGGGGCGATGTTGGGTACGGGAATTGTCCGCGAGAAAACTGGCGATGTGATTGTTTTGGGAGAACGCGGCGCGCAAGCCATTGTCATGCCGGAGATGGTAGAGTATTTGGAGATGAGTTTGCAGCAAGTGCGATCGGTTCCTGTGCAAACGCGGCGCATTGAGTTGAGCGAACTAAAAATTAGAGAACCCAAAAAGAAAGAAATGACCACCGTTGAAGCATCCATGAGATTGGATGCTGTAGCCTCGGCTGGATTCGCAATGTCTCGCAGCAAAATGGCGGATTTAATTGATAGTGGCGACGTGCGAGTTAACTGGAAAGACGTTACTCAAGCTAGTTATAATGTCAAGTCTGGAGATTTAATTGCTGTTACGGGCAAGGGAAGATTGGAAATTGGGGAAGTTGCTGTTACTAAAAAAGAACGCTATCGAGTGCAGTTAACTCGATATTTGTAATTCTGGGAATTAGTAATTGGGAATTGGGAATTGGGAAGTTTTTTCCCTGTTCCTTTTTCCCTATATCGGCTAAATGGGTTAAATCTCGTACACAATCTGTTGCCGAACTTTCCTAGAACCCACCTCGGTTAAATCCGTTAAATCCCGTAGACTACTTCCTTGCCGAACATCCTTCGTAATTACGCTTTCGCCCGGAACACCTTTTCTACCGACTTCACCAAAACTTCTCGCGGCATCAATCGAGGCATATTGGCGATGATTTGATTGGGAATTCCCCCTGTGACAACATTAGACTCATTTTTGTCTAAAGCTTTCAAAGCATCTCGCACTACTTCCGCTGCGGGAACGAGTTTTTGTCCGCTGCTGGATGCCATTGATTTCGGGAATTCAGCTACTGCAAAAAAGTCCGATTCGGTCGGCCCGGGACAAAGGCATAAAACGTGAATTCCTAAGTCTTTGTTTTCCGCCCAAAGTGCCTCACTGAAACTTAAAACAAAAGCTTTAGTAGCTGCATACATCGACAAGTACGGCATCGGTTGAAAAGCTGCGATGGAGGCAACATTGATGATACTTCCTGCTTTTCGCTGGCGCATTCCCTGCAAAAATAAGTGCGAAAGTTCAACTAATGCTACAATATTTAGTTGCACCATTGTTAGTTGTTTCGCAAGCGGGCGATCGGCAAAAACACCATAATCGCCAAAACCCGCATTATTCACCAACAAATCAACCGTCCAACCTTTTTTAACAACCGTATCAAATACAGAAGTTCCAGCGCCCGGTGCGCTCAAATCTTGCACGATCACTTCTACCTGAACTTTGAATTGTTGTTGCAGTGTACCAGCTAGCTGTTGCAATTTGTCTTCGGAACGAGCTACCAAGATTAGATTGTGCTGGCGTTTGGCTAATTCGGCGGCAAAGGCTGCGCCAATTCCGCCAGAAGCACCGGTGATTAAAGCAGTGGGCATGAACTTAATTCGCATTATTTAATAGAAACTTTATATATTTTAACAATTATTGTGACGGGGAACCTGTAAAATAATTAAAAGGGAATAGGTGAGTTTTATGGCGCGTCTTACCGATCGAGCTTTTGAAATTTTGCGGGCCGAAGTTCACAAGTGCGCGGCGGCTGATAATCTCACCGGTGATGTCTACCAACGGATGGTAATCAAGCGGTTGGAGAAGTTACGCTTGCAAAACGGCACTTTCGCCTCAAGAGAAGAAATTCGCGATACCTTCAAAGACGAATTTCCCAACTTCAGCGAACAAGCTCTCAAAGCAGCCGTCAAAGCGAACCGCCCGCCCGGATTGTTCGATCAAATTATTTTTGCTGGGAGTTTGTTGGGAAGTGCTGCAGGGATAATTTGGCTGCTAAATCTACCTTTTCCGATGATTCGCTGGCCCGTGGCCAAAACAATGCCGATATTGTTGCTGCCGAGTTTTATCAGTATGGATCACAATTACCGGCAGGCGATCGCCCTTGTGGAACAATCCGATCAACTGGTGAATAAAGCCACGGCTGTCGCTGATTTTGACTTGGGCGAAATAAAAGCAAAAGAGGCTCAAAAACACCTCGACGCCTTGCCGGTGTGGTTCCTGGGCTACTATCCCCAAACTTACTGCAATTTTTTTGGCTGCAGTTGGCGGTTTACACTCGATGAATTTGAAGCCGCCCGCAAAAATGTCGGGCGGATGGAGGCTCAGATTTTTCAGCAAAAAAATGCTTTTACTCAGTTAAATCAAGTCGAACAAACGCTAAAAGCCGCGAAACAGGAGTATCAGCAAGCCAAAACGGCTGCGGATAGACAAAAAGCGACGGTAAATTGGCAAAGTGCGATCGATCAACTCAATCAAATTCCCGCCGAAACCCTCGCGGGAGAAACGGCTAAGAAAACACTCAAAGCAGCAGAAAGAGACTTTCAAGAAATGGGCGGCGTCGCCACCGGTTCTGTACGGGCCGACAACTTAATTGAAGCTGCCAAAGAATTTGCTCTCTCCGCCGCCGTCGCCTCCCAAAAACCGCCACATCCCGCCGCACACTGGGAGCAAATAGCAGAATTGTGGCAAGAAGGAATTAACAGACTGAAATTGGTTTCTGTCGATAACCCGGGCTATCTCGACGCTCAAACTAAACTCGCTGAATATCAAAAAAATTTAGGAATTACCCAGATTAGATTGGAAGCAGAAAAAGATTCTGCAACAGCTTTGCAAGAAGCTAAAAGCTTGTTGGCCAACTTGCAAAAAGATGTGAATTCTCAAAATCCCGGTTACTCCCTCAGCCAGTTGCAACAAATTATCAATCAATTAGAATCGGTGAAACCTGGGACAACTGCTTATCCCGAATCCCAAAAATGGCTGCAATCTGCTCGCAAGAAACAGCAAGAATGGCAAAAAAATTAGTCAGTTGTCAGTTGTCACTCAACAGTTAACAGTCAACCGTCAAAAGTCAACTGTCAACTAACCAATTACCAAGTCGGGTCAACATAAAGATTAATTGTCACTTGCTTTTTCCCCGAAGGGATGGCGGAAATACAAGCACAAATCGTATCTCCGCCATCAATTTCTACTTCGCAAGCGTGACAAGAACCCATGAGGCAGCCAGTAGGAATAGAAACCCCTGCACGTTTAGCTACATCTAGCAAAAGCTCTCCTGGCTCAGCTTCAACTGTCACGTTATCAGGTAAAAAACAAACTTTTGTCATTGAATTTGAACCTCAACTCTAACAAACAATAATCAACAGTTAACAGTCAACAGTCTACAGTTAACTAATTAACCTAAAATATGCTTGATATCTAAATGCTTTTCCACCGTATCTGCTAGAGAGTCTAACAGAGTTTCTCGGTGTTCTCGGTAATTAGGAATACCTGTAGGCAATGCGCGGAGTCCCCGCTGCTGTCGCAAGTGATTTAACCAAGCTCGCCGCCAAGCTCCGTTGTCAAAGATGCCGTGCAGGTATGTACCCCAAATTGATTGAGAAGTATTGACAATGCCTAAACTAGCATCGTCAAATAACGGTTGAGTCAAATCTGACTCTAGGATTTGCGTTTTTCCTTGATGAATTTCGTAACCGAAAACTGGCAAACCCGGTTGAGGATAGTTAGATGTTACGATTCGTTGGCGCGCAATTTTGTTCGGTGCCATCGCAGTTTTCAAAGGCAGCAATCCCAATCCTGGGAATTCTCCCTTTTCTCCCTCAATGCCTTCTTTATCGGTGATACTTTGTCCCAACATCTGAAAGCCGCCGCAAACTCCCATGACTGTACCGCCAGCTACTAAATAATTTTGAATAGCTTTTGCCATACCTGTTTGGCGCAGCACCTGCAAATCGGCAATTGTAGTTTTAGAGCCTGGTAAAATAACGGCGTCTGGATGGCCTAACTGGTCTTTTGGGCTGACATATTTGACAGTAACGCTAGTTTCCGACTCTAGAGGGTCAAAGTCGGTAAAATTGGAAATTCGGGGCAGGCGGATGACCGAAATATTGATGTCGGTTTGAGAATTAGGAGAACGTCGATCGAGCAAATCGAGAGAATCTTCTGAGGGAAACACATCGTCTATCCAAGGAATCACCCCAACTACCGGGATTCCCGTCCTTTCTTCTAGCCAAGTCAAGCCCGGATCTAAGATCGATTTTTGCCCTCGGAACTTATTAATAATGAATCCTTTAATTAAAGCTCGTTCGTCGGGATCGAGCAATTCCAAAGTACCGATAATGTGAGCAAAAGCACCGCCCCGATCGATATCAACTACTAGCAAAGTTCGAGCTTTTAAATATTTAGCTACCCGCATATTTGTTAAATCGCGGTGTTTGAGATTAATCTCAGCAGGGCTACCGGCTCCCTCACACACAATCATGTCAAATTCTTGGCAGAGAAATTCTAAAGATTCCCGAATAGCTTGCCAGCCGAGATCGAAATACTGCTCGTAATATTGAGATGCTCGCACATTGGCGATCGCCCTGCCTTTGACAATCAATTGAGAAGTCATGTCTCCTTGTGGCTTGAGCAAAATCGGATTCATTTCTACCCAAGGTGCGACGCCCGCAGCCCAAGCTTGCACTGCTTGAGCGTAACCAATTTCTCCACCGGCGGCTGTGACATAGGAATTCAGCGCCATATTCTGACCTTTAAACGGAGTTACCCGCCAGCCTCGCCGAGCAAAGATTCGACACAAAGCTGCCACGAGTAAAGATTTCCCTGCGTGAGATGTTGTTCCCACGACCATAATTGCTTTCATAATATTAAGAGAGAAGGAAGTTCGGCAACGAAGCAGCGTAAGGGATTTAATATTTATTCCGGTTACACCGTCCGTGATTGTTGATTGTTGATTATTAACTGTTGACGGGCGAGTCTAAAAACTAAATGGTTGAGTGTTAACTGTTGACTCGATTTTATTATTCCGATGCAACCAGAACCCATATAACGGATTTAACGCATTTAACCGATGGATTTTGAGGACTGAAGTCAAGCGTGAAGGAAGAGGGCAGAAGAAAAAAGTAAGAAGTAAGAAGTAAAAAGTAAGAAGGCAGAAGGCAGAATCAAAAAAAATTCTGGTTTCTACCTTTTACTTTCTGCCTCAAGATGACGGCTTATCTTCGCCGGATACCTTCTCCGACTTGGATTCAGTGGCAGGTTTAGCAGTTTCGACTAGATTCGGATCGGGGGGATTCAGGGGACTCAATTCAGTTTGTTCTGCCTCAGAAGAGAGTTCTTCACCTGTTGATTCGATCGAGATCACTGATACTGAAACCGTTTCCACCTGCACGCTCAACCCAGGTTCTCCCGGTACTTCTATCTCTACAGGCTCTGCCATTTCCACCACAGTCATTTCCAGAGATACAGCAGGGGCTTCTGCTTCTGGTACGCCTGCTGCTTCCGGTTCACCAACGGCAGCCAGCGGTGTCTGGGTTTCCAGAGATACAGCAGGGGCTTCTGCTTCTGGTACGCCTGCTGCTGCTTCCGGTTCACCAACGGCAGCCAGAGGTGTCTGGGTTTGGGCGGACGATCGATCTTCGATCGGAGTTTCCCCTATTTTGTCAGAACTCGCGGTTTCTGTGGCCATCAAAAAGGCCATTGCTTCAACATCGTTGGGAAACGGCACTCCTTGGCTTGTTTCCACAACAGTGTTGCTACTTTCGGCTGCCACTTCCGCAGCCACCTCGGCTAATTCGGATTCGAGAATTTGGTCGATACCCGGTGCAGGAGTTGCCGTTATTTTAGATTCAGGTGCGATCGATTCTGGAGTCGCTGAAGGTTTTGGCGTCTGGGGAGTTGCATCAGACTTGTTTTTACCCGCACCGAGTCCTAACATACCGCCGAGACTATTTTTGAAATTGCCGAACAGACTTGCGAAACCGCCGGATTTTTTAGCTGGTTTAGGAGGAGTAGGAGGAGTAGGAGGAGTTGGGGCCGCCGCCGCTGCCGCTGCCGCCTGCGACTCTTTAACGGCTGTCCTCCATTCTGTTTCCTCGTCAAAATCATCTACTTCTGGCTGCTGTGGAGGTTCTGGCTGAGCCTCTGCTGGCTCCACACTTGGTGCAACGGCTATTTCTGAAATTTCTAGAGGTAGAGGTGGAGGAGTGAAGCTGCTGGCTAATTCTGCTGGGGTTGGTGAAGTTTCAGCAGCAGGAGTTTCGACTGAAAAGACTGGAATTTCTGCAATTGCAGGTGGTTTCGAGTCGGGGATTTTCAATTCAGGGGCGATCGCACTTTTTTCAGTCGTCGGAGCGATCGAACTTTCAGCAATACTTTCAACTATGGGGGGAATCGCCGGCTGTTCCTCTAGCTTTACCTCGCCCTTATCCAGAGTGGGTGCTGCAACCACATCAGTTTTCGGTTTGGGCGATCGAACAAACTTAGGTTTTTTCGCTGCAGGTTCTTGTTTCTTGGGAAACAAGCCCGCCAACAGTCCACCTGCTGCCCCCGGCAAAATGACCGACTGAGGAATCGGCGTTTGCTCAGCAACGGGTGTCACCTGCCGGCGCAAAGTCAGAGTTTCCCAGGCAAACCAGCCCAACATAGCCACGCCCGCCATTTGACCAAGCAGGAGAGCACCAGTAATTCGTCCCGCACAAGCCCATAAAATTAACGCATAAAAAAGCCCTACCCCGCTCCAGGTAAAATCACTTTTGCGGTGCACTTCTGGAAAAAAGAAGGCCGCCATGTAAATACTGAAGCTGCCTAGACCGACCGCCAACGCCAGAATGTATGCAAGCATCTTGTCGGTACCTCCGCTGTGTCAAATAACTTCTACGCGCTAATTCTACCTTTGAGAGAGACTCAACGGCTTCTTTCTCTAGGACAATTCTTGATTTGTAGGGAAGTTTGCCAACGAACCGGTGTAAGGAATTTAACACGTTCAACCGATGTTGACGGTACAAGTGCCAGGAAAGATTTCCCACTCTCCCCCAGTTCCCTAGGGCCCATCACCCCCTATCCCCACACCCCCTATCCCCATCACCCCCTCCTGAGTGGTGATAGATGTCACTTAAACTATGCCCGTGCGATCGCACCAAGCGACTGAGGATGTTTATATGTTGGAGGTGTAAGAGGAATTATGCCCTAGGGCATATGTATGGGAGACAAGGCCATGTTAGAAAAACTATTATTAGCCGCCGGCTTAACCTTATCGCTTCAAATATTTCCCGGACTAAGCACTTCCGCGAAATTGCCGAAAAATTTGGTAGTGCGATCGAGCGATCGCCCGGCTCAAACCCTGAAACTTCCCATTGTTGCAGTACCTGCGGGCATCAAGCCGAATGTCCAATCCTAATGATACGTGCCAGATCATACCTGCAAGTGCGATCGGACTTAGGCAGAGCCTTTCTAATATTTTTTTCGAGCTGTTCTCTTTTTTATGTGACTGTTTACAACTCATCAGTTTGTAGTCAGGGCTTTAGTCCTCATTAATATCACCTAATAAGGACTAAAGCCCTTACTACAAACCTAGGCAAATAATTAGTAGCAGATAGAACATTAATTCCCATAACATACTAAACAAATCTCAACATTAGGTGGTGTCATCGACACATTCAAACCTTAAAAAACTTGGCAAACCTTGAGTAAAGGGTCAAAATAGATATATGATGTCAGATTGAGCTTAAAGCTAATAAGCACATTGACTATTAAATCAAGGAAAGTGAAAATGGGACTTAGTGATATTCTCTTGAATGAAAACCACAGAGAAACTTTTGTTGATGACTGTGTAAAGTTGATAGACCAACAAGTTGCTGCAGCGTCAGGATTGGGTGGTATGGCTCTGAAAGCTGCCTACTCTACTGTCAAGGGGATACGGGCTGACTATTGCGCCCAAGTCGTCGATCAACTTCTGCCAGAAATTTCGATCGCACTCGATCCGATGTGGACTGAAGCCGTAAACAATGGCAACCCAGTCGAATATTTTGCTCAAAGAAAAGGTGAAGTAGCAGACGAATTGCTCCAGATAAGTGACAAAAGGGTCGAGAAAAGCACAAGAGGGATGGTTAAAGGCGCTTATGCCAAACTCCGCCCCTCAGCTAAGACTTATGTAGAAAAGGGAGTACCGGATTTAGCCGAAATTATTAATAAACATAGTGCCGCCTGATAAGTGAGCAACGGCTAAAAAACAGAATACCCAGATACCCGGCTTTTTCTAGAAATCGGGTATCTAAAAGCAGACTTATTCGTAAGTTTGCTGTTAGGAGAAAGAGTCCTAATTTTAGGCTTATCCATTGCCAATTACCCACTGATTTGCAGCCAATATTTTCAACATCGCCTGTCCGGTAATTCCCAACCCCAAAAACATTACAAACATCGCACTAATCGCCGGCAGAAATTTAACTGCTGTTATCTGTTTTGGCAGTTTATCAAAATTTCGTTTGGCATAAACTAAGATTAACCCGATCGCACTCAGCACTAAAGCCAATCCCAAACTAAACGCTACCACTAACGTCATTCCCAAACCAACATTGCCCAAAGCCGACGCGCTCAACAGCATCACCAAAGCGGAAGGACAAGGCAACAAACCGCCGGAAATTCCCAACGCTAATAAGCTTTTCCAAGTAATAGCAGAACCATCTGCACCGGGCGGCAAATGCGAGTGAATCCGGCCGTCTCCGTGATGGTGGTAGTGGTGAGATATATCCGGTTTTACAGGCTTAAATTCTCGCTCCCAACTTCCTCTACTCAAAAGATTCACTGGTTCTTCACATTCCGCAGTAAGGACTTTACTCCTTAAAAACCAGTTTTTATTAAAAATTTTAGTTTTGATTTTTTTGAAAACTTCAGTCCTCACTACCAACCTAGTCTTAATTTTTGATAATAGTAAGTTGAACCCGATTAAGGCTACTAATAAACCAGAGATTAAACTCAGCCAAGGATCTAATTTTTCCGGGTCGATCAAGTTAGAAGCAAACAAAGTAATTCCGCCCACAGCAAATACGCCGGCAGTGTGAGTAATTGTAGTGGTCGCTGCTAGAAATAAAGCGTGTACCGGAGTAGCCCGCGAACCCACTAAATAAGCGCCGACTATGGTTTTTCCGTGTCCGGGCGACATCGCGTGCACGCATCCCCAAGCAAATGCTCCCGCTATTGCTAGCAGTAAACTCCAACCTGAATCCCAGATAGATTCCTTTCCTGCTAACAAAAACTCGCGGTTTTGCGGCGTAAACACAAAGCTTTTTACAGCACCCGCTTGCACAATCGTAGCTTGACAGCTAGCTGTCACCACTCCGGGAAAAAACAGATTGTAATTAATCCGCAATTTCTCGGGTTTAGAAATGGAAATTGAGTCAGGTAAACCGGGGGTTTTATCTTGAGAAGGTGCGGGCCAGGTGTAGTCTAAAATTAAGGTGCTGTGGGTATTTGGCTGCTGGATTAAGCTGGCGGTTTTAGCTGCTATTTCTAGCGGTTTTACTGCTAGGGAGCCTTGAATATTGCTACTGTTGGTGAGGCGGATTTGTTGGCTAAAAAACTTTTCTAGCTGTGTTTGGTGGCTGCGAACTTCAGCAGGTTGTAGCTGGCTGTCTCGATTGTCGTCGGCGAAGTTTGTTAAACCGGTTGGGAAGGTTAATGTTATTTCGGTTTGCAAATCGTTGACTACTATTTCTGCTACGGATAAGTCTGACCAGTGCGAGTAAACTGGTCTGGTTGAGGTTGTTAGTAACAATGAAACTGTCAGGAAAAATAGGATGAGTAATTTTGATATTCGGTTAAGTTTGTACTGCATAAATACAATTTTTTCGGTATTTTGTTTTAGTGTTTGTGATTTTTTAGGCGCGCGATATTTTCGTGATTATCACAGTCCGCCAGGGGTTGAAACCCCTGTCTAATAGCGAAAGTCGGTTGAAACCGACTAAAAGATTTTCTACTTTTTAGTGAAATCTTTTAGTCCTATGCAAGAGGACTTAAGCTTTTAACCAGGGGTTTCAACCCGTGGTGGGCTGGGGGAGTTGCAGCTATTAGCTAATCTCAAAATTCATAACTTCCCAAACCCAATGCTTGGCGGGATCGATCGTCAAAACTCGGGTCAATTTCCTTGGACTTTTGAAAAAAAGCGCGAGATTCAGCATCCTTACCTAAATTCCGGGCGATCGCACCAGCCCGGTAAAACATCCCCGCATCCCGAATCCCCGATCGCACTATTTCCGCCATCACTCGATCGGCCTTTTGCCATTCCCCAGCGGCGGAAAGCGCCCAAGCTAAAGTATCCAGCGTCACCGCATCCCGCCGAATTTTCACCTCCTCCTGCATTAACGCCAGCGCTTCGGTGACATCCTGCGATCGACCTTTTTCCAGCAGTAAACTCGCCAAATCGCGCCGGTGTCCGAAACCGCGAGATCCAGAAACCTGTTCCTGTCGCAGCCCTGCTTCTGCTTTGTCGCGAAGTCGCCGGGATTCGATCGCATCTCCCTCAAACTCTTTAACTCTCGCCATACCGCGATCGACAATACGATCGAACACAGTCGCAACCCCACCAGAATAGGCAGAAACCTTGCTGTAATAACCCTCCGCCTCCCGATAATTGCCTTGTCGCGTCTCCAAATCCGCCAAATAAATCAGCGCCAGCGGGTATCGCGGCACCAACCGCAGCGCCTCCAAAAACAGCGCTTTCGCCTGCACAAACTGCCCGCGACGGGCGTAAAATCGACCCAAGAGCGATCGGGCCCGCGCCGAACCAGCAACCTCTCCCGGTTCCTCCGCCGCCATTGCTTGGCGGTAATCCTGCACAACCTCAGCATCTCGGCCCTGAGACTCTCTCACTAAAGCTCTCAAAGTGAGAGAACCCAAGTTAGGAATCCGGTTAACTAAGGCTTCTGCGGCTGCATTTGCCTCGCTCACTTTACCCATCGCTAAGTGAGATGTAACTGAAAGGGCGATCGCATCTTCATTATCAGAACCCACCTGCTTAGCAAAGCGCAAAGCAGTAGCAAAATCGTGTCTAGCCTCAGCAATTCGAGCTAAAACTAACAGCGCACCTTTGTTGTCAAAAGGCAAATCGGCGATCGACCTTTGAGCCGCTTGTTCTGCCAATAAAAACCAACCTCCCTCCCCAGTAGCGCGAGCCATTTTCAAATAAGCTCCCGCCAGCGCCGCCCGGTTCAAACCGCTGCGGGAATCAACAGCCAATCGCTGCTGGTAAAAAGCAATCTCTTGCTGAATTGCTTCCTTTTGATTGGGATTATTTCTCAAACTTTCCGAAAAATGATAGCGGTAATTAGTATCGAGATTTTCTGGGCTTCTGTTAGAAAAATTATCTGAAATTAAACGCAAATTAGGAGGTAAATTAACTACTACCATCCCAACTAAAGGAACCGCTATCAGCAGCCAATACGACAAAATATCCGATTTTATTTTCTGTTTAACTTTAGTTTTCATACATCCGCGTTAATCAGCGTTCATCTGCGGTTCAAAAAAGTATTTTCGATATGTCATTAGCCAATAATCAAGAACTAATGACTAATGACTAATAACTAACGACTAACGACTAATTAGGCAAAGCCAAATAAGGAAAATTCGGTTCTAAAGGTTTGTGTCCCTGAGCCGGATTTCCCGGAGTTCCGTTATATGAAACGTTATCGCCAACCGGAGAGCCCACCAAAGCTCCCAGAGTGATATCAATAACGTCGTCCATCAGCATACGACCTCCGATCAAGCTTCCTTGAGCATTTGTAGCGCTAGCGTAGCCGCTGGTTTTTGTGGTATCGATCCGCATGACATCTGGTAAGAAAGCTCCGGCGATCGCATTTGGATCGACATTATCCCGACCGTCCAAAAGATCCACAGCATTCAGAGTAGCAACAGCTTCCTGCCGCACCGGAGCAGCAGCAGCGCTCAAATCCGCTCTCGGAGGAATATTATTAAATGCCTCCAGATAAGCGGGAGAAACTATCAAACCCTCATTAATTGCAGGTCTCGCCAAACGCTCGAATTGTTTGAAACCACCAGCTCCATCCCGGATCGAAACTGTTGACCAAACATCAAAAGTATTCGCCCCAGTTCCTGCTTGCAAAAACGCCTTCGGAACGCGCACAGCAATTGTATTGACGTTGTAACCTTTAGTAAAGTCGATCGCTTGATTCGGTTGTTTAAAAGCAGTGCGCGGCCCTGTTCCCAAAGCTGCGGCGCGAACTCGGAAAAATTGTTCCACATCAAAGAAAAACGGGTCTTCGCGTAAACCCGCAAATACAGTCAAGTTAGAACCGCCCACAGGTACTGTATTCAAAACAGCATTAGAATTCAGCGGAGTTGTGGCAATTAGCCCGCCGTTAACTGTAGTCTTAGTAGTTGTCTCTGAGCCACCGCGAACAACAGTTACAGCTACCGCTTGCATACCTTTATTGTTAGGCGGACTGAAGGCCAACCGCAAGATAATATCAGAGCGTCCAGTAGGTGTAGAATTCACGTCACCTACCTGCGTGATGTGAAATTGGTAGAGGGCTGTAGTGCTGAAATAATATTGATAGCGAGCTACAGACCTGGGATTTGAATTCATGGTAAATACTAAATCCCCGTCCGCAGCACCGGAGTTTTGGTCTTTTTCGCGATATACGTACAGGTCAGTTAAATTAACAGCGCGACCTTTAATATCTACTTCGCCGTCGTCGTGGTCAGAAGCAACAATTATCCCTGGAGTTAATAGAGCAATTAGAGCTACTTCAATAGCTAGTATGGTTCGGCGATTTTTTTTTGTTAGCTTCACTCTTAGCACCTTTATTTCAATGATATTTGTGCACAAATCCATGGTAAATAACCCGCATTCGCGGGTTTTACTTGTGTAGCAACAGGTTGACAGATTTCAACCTGTCGCGCTTTTGCGCTGTTGCTGAGCCTTCTCCTATTGGTGGTATACGAAGGTTTGGCAATTTTGGATCTGTGCTGCCAGATTAATTTATCTAAAAAAGTGCGTTCTTGAGCATTTACTCGTTCCCGGACTATGCTTGGGAATGCCTCCTCGGAGACCGAGCATCCCTCGATTTAGTGGAGCCAGAGCATCGCTTATAGGGGTTCCCAGGCTCTTCTTGGAAGTGAGGGAACAAAGCTTGGGAGCGAGTGAATGGCGTTGTTTTGACTGTTCAGGCTCCGGGCATTTCTTCGTTCTGCATAAAGCGGATTGCTAAGTCTCAATAAAATAACTAATTCGGTGGTAAAATTCCAGATGACTTGGGATTTTTACAATTCAAAGCACGACAAATTTAGCCTGAAAAGGCATATTCTAGCTGGTACCCCCAACTTCAAACTTACAATTATGTTATGTAGGGATATACGCCGAATTTTTAATTTTGGATCTGTGCAGTCAAAACAAAAATTTTCGGTACACTGAAATGACAGGCCAGAAGTCAGGCGATGAATCGCTGCTTTTAGTTCAGATTGCCCGGAAAGACCAAACGGCATTAGCTAAACTTTACGATCGCTACGGTCGCCCAAGTTACGCTCTCGCTTACAAAATCCTGGGTTCGGTAGAAGAAGCTGAAGAAGTGGTAATCGATGTTTTTTCCCAAATTTGGCAAAAAGCAGCAACTTACGATCCTTCTCGCAGTCGAGCAGATACCTGGTTGTTCATGCTTACCCGCAGTCGTTCCCTCGATCGGCTCCGAGCGATGCAGCGAACAGTCCGGGCTGCTGAAGCTTGTCTGGAAAATGCTAAAGTACCCATCTCTAGCGTTGCAGAACCGATGGAAGATGCAATGTTTAAAGAACGCAGCGAACAAGTCAAAGCAGCCTTAGAAAAGCTGCCAAAGGAACAGCAACAGGCGATCGAACTCGCTTACTACCAAGGGCTGACTTGCGCGGCGATCTCAAATAAAACGGGTATCCCGACAGGTACAATCAAAACCAGAATTCGGTTGGGTATTTCCAAATTGCGTCAAGCTTTGAGCGAACAATTTTAGATAGTCAAACAACAAAATTTAAGTTGTTTAACATCAATCTAAAATTATGCCATCTCGAATCATCCATCTTGAGTGCGAGGGCAGCAGACCAATTTCAAATTTAAAATCAACCTAGGCTGAATTACAATTAATGGCGGAAAATAGATGGAAATGATGCCAGACGAGGAGTCTATCATCCTTGCAGCCCTTCAAGCTCTCGATACCCTCGACGAGTCAGAACGTGGCGCATTTGCAGAGAGATTGAAAGAGTTCGCAGAACTTAAAAGTGAATTAGTGGCTTTTGAAGCCACAATTGCCGCGATCGCCTACACAGTCCCCCCAGTTCCCGTCGCACCCGACCTCAAAAACCGCCTGTTCCAGCGCATAGCCGAACACCAGCCAACCCCGGCAGAATCAGCCAATATAAAGCCAATTGTTACCTCCCCAACAGAGAACAATGCTCCATCTTTAATCGTGCGATCGCAGGATGTCAAATGGAAATCTTATGGAGTTCCGGGAGTTTCGTTCGGCAAGCTTTACATTGACAAAACAAAGCGCGAAATTACCTGCTTGATGCGACTAGAACCTGGAGTAACTTTTCCCATGCACCGACACGCTGCCTCCGAGGAAGTGCTTGTATTAGAAGGAGACTTAATTGTAGAAGGGGAAATTTGCCATCAAGGCGACTACATTCGAGCCCTTCCCGGTTCCACACATTCGCCCCTCACACAAGGGGGATGTTTGCTGTTAATGAAAACTTCCCTAGACAACGAAATGTTCGTCTGATATTATGTCGGTTGATTTTCCTGCAATGATTTCTTGTCGGTTAGTCGGGGCTGGTTTATGTATGCCGATTTTTAGTAGAAATTAGAGAGTGTTGGTGAAACTAGCTTTTCCAAGTATTTCGTCGGTTAATTTCCGGCACTCGCTCTAACTCAAAAACGCCATATTGCTCCGCATTATACGGTTAAAAATCCCAAGTATATCACGTAATTCCCATGCTAAATTACTCGCGTTTAACTGCTGTTCTGTCCGCCGTTATTATACAATTTGTACCCAGCAACCAAAGCGCGATTGCCCAAGAACGCGAAGGATGTTTTATTGTCAATTCAGCGGGAGAAGTAATTAACTTAAATTTGTTGTGTTCGCCTCAAGAATCAGACATTAAGCTGACAGGAAACGATGGGAAATTTATCGAAGACTACAAACGCTTAGCAAAAAGCTACTCTCCCGAAGCAACAGATAATTTATTGCAAGCAATCCAAAGGGCGCCCGGTCAAAAAATTGCGGCCGCTAAAAGAATGTGTGCGGAAGCAAAATCTGGCCTTTCTCTGCCGGAATTTAAATTAAGAGCGATCGGGCAAGCTGTCAGTATCGAAAATCCAAGTCTCAAAGAAAGTTTTCTGGCGGATGCCGATATTATTACCACTCTTGCCGCCAACCATTATTGCCCGGAATTAGCCAGTAAGTAATATCATGAAATCTTTAGAGACACGGTAAGGCAGCATCTCAGCTTAGATTTTACAGGAGTTCAAGGGGGAGGTTCGCACTGCTAAAAAACGCTTTTTACAAAACTGATATTCTCCCACGGTAATGCCGCGTCTCTACTTGCAGTTAAAATATGAATTGTCACTTTGTCGGGCAACGATCCATGAAATTACCGGACATGAGATGAAACATTTAAAATCAAGTTCCGCCGACTTGCGGGATTTATTCAAAGACAGCATTACAGTTAAATACCTCGCGGAACCGTTGAAATCTGTCCCCGCTTGCGATGATGCAGCCAAATTACGATCGTGGATGGAAGCCCGCGATTTTGACGTGCTCGGTATCGAAGAAAACGGCACGGTTTGCGGCTATGTAGAACGATCGCACTTAGGTAAAGGGAAGTGCAGTGACTACCAGCAAATTTTTCACCCCTCACAATTAATCGCTGCTTCGACTCCTTTGATGGAATTGCTGCCGCTGCTGCGAGAAAAACCGAGATTATTTGTATTAGAAAGCAACAGGATCAACGGGATCGTTACCTGTGGCGATTTGCAAAAAGCACCGGTGCGGATGCTGCTGTTTGGATTGGTGACGCTTCTGGAAATGAATTTATTGCGAATCGTGCGGATTTACTTTCCCCAGGATTCTTGGCAAAAATTGCTTAAGGGCGATCGTATCTTAGCCGCAAAACACCTTTGGGAATTGGGGCGATCGCGAAATGAAGCAATTGACTTAATCGATTACCTGCAATTCTGCGACAAGCGAGATTTAATCCTGACTTCTGCTGAAATAGTCGATCGGCTGGGGCTCAAATCCAAACGCTACGGGGAGCGTTTTTTAAAGTCAGCAGAAGCATTGAGAAACAAATTAGCTCACGCTCAAGATTTAATTAACGGTTCTTCTTGGCCGGAAGTAATTTTTTTAGCCCAGGAAATAGAAGCGCTTTTGCAACGTTGCGAAGAAATTGAAATGGCCGCACCTAATAAAGCGGAGAGCATTTAAAAAATCAGAAAGGTTCAATACTAAGGAATGAACAATCAATACCTTGCACAATTAAACCCCAGAAGCCTTGATCCAAGGTAAACTATTGCTCTATTAGTCACCTTATTTCTTAGCAATTAGGAAGCTAATTTAACGGTAAATTCCTAAAAATTCAGTAAAAACGATCTGCAACTTTTCCAAAACTCAGACTTCAAGAGAGTGCCGACTTCTTTAAGCAGTCGGCACTATATATATTAATCTCTCTTACGAGCAACAATGTGAAAAATATGCCAGTGTTTTTCCTCGCCTAGCGCCGTTACTCCAGGATGTTCTTCTTCGTCAAACCACTCAATCTCAAAGGACTTTAGCAGCACTTGAATTTGTTCGCGAGTATGATGAGTGCGATCGGGATAAACAGCCCATGAGTCGCGATCGCCAAACAATTGACCGCAGAAATATCCTCCTGGATTTAGCGATTTCACGATCGTTTCCCAAAGATGGGGGAAATCGGCGGGCTGACAAAAAGGAAGGCAAAAACTGGCATTGATTAGATCGATCGATTGAGGCAAAGTTAAGGTTTCAAAACGCATCAATTGAGTTTGCAGCAGATCGCGTTGAATCGGACGATCCAGCAGGCGATCGAAGGCATTTTGTTCCCTGTCAATCGCTAAAACCCGCCAGCCTCGACGCAGGAGTTCCACCGTATCTCGTCCATCGCCACAGCCTAAATCTACAGCGAATCGAGGACGATCGAGCAACGGTTCCGTGTCAAAAATTGACAAGGCTTTCAGCAAAGTTTCATGCGGCGGGCGACCTTCCACCGCTTGATAGTAAGTCACCCAATTCTGTTTCATCTTCTTCTTCCTCCTCTACAAATTTCCCCTCTTCTTCTGGCTCTTAATTTTTAATTTTTAGTTTCCTGTTAGTATATTGAGGAACCCAGCCTTGAGCAGTGGTGTAATACTGCAAGGCTTTCAAGTACAGCGACGGAGTGAGATAAAACCAATGTTCGGTATTGGCAGGCACTTTAATGTATTCTTCAGCTTGCAGCATTAATTGTACCTGAGAGCCGTTAGAATACACAAACCCAAAAACGCATTCCCCAGCTAAAATGTGAAGAACTTCTGCATCTGTGTGGGTATGAGTGCGATCGCTTTGAGTCATCAGCGCGTAAATCTGCTGCGAACCTGGATGCAGCACTTTTAAGTCGCACCACCGATATCCGCTGGCGCGCTTGAACTGTTCAAACTCGCTATTAAAGGCTGCGAGAATCTGCTGTTTTTCTGTAACATTGAGAATGTCTTGAACGAGCAGTTCTTGAAACGCCGGATTTTCGTTTGTGGGCCGGGAATCGATCTCAATATTTAAAACTGCCAGTTGACTGGCGATCGCCCGGATATCCGTATATGTTCTACCGTCTTCTAGTTGCAGAACAGCCATATTACCACCTAATTTGTTGAGCTTTGAGGGAAATTTAGTTTCCATTTTTAAGCTGCTGTTTTAAGCTTTGGTCAAAAACTAAACTCCTGCTTATTTTCAATAATAGCCGATCGCTAAAATCCTATATCTACCTTCACAATCATCAAAGAATTACCACACATGAGATGATTTGTTGAGTTATTTAAGTTTTATTTCTAATTCTCAGAGTCGGGCTGGGAATGCAGATCCATAGGCTGTGCCTATTTTTTAGGGTTCAATGTTTAAACGGGCGATCGGTAAAACACCGTTTACAGCATGAAAAGACAGAAACAGAGGCTCAATCTATAAAATTCCGGTCAGATTAGCTTACAATACAAGACTAAACCTCAAAATTACGGCGCAGCCTAATTGCTGCTACTTTTATGTCTCTACCTATAGTTGCTATTATTGGACGCCCCAATGTAGGCAAATCGACGATCGTCAACCGTTTAGCCAACACCCAAGACGCGATCGTCCACGACGAACCAGGAATCACGCGCGATCGCACTTACAGACCAGCATACTGGGGCGATCGAGAATATCAAGTCGTAGATACCGGCGGGCTAGTATTCGACGACGAAACAGAATTTCTGCCTTTAATTCGCGAACAAGCAATGGCGGCCCTCGCAGAAGCCAGCGCAGCCATTTTCGTAGTAGACGGAAAAACCGGACTCACCGGCGGCGACGAAGCGATCGCATCTTGGCTGAGACTGCAAAAAGTCCCAGTCATTCTCGCCGTCAACAAATGCGAATCGGAAAATACAGGACTCACCCAAGCAGCCGACTTTTGGCAATTGGGACTCGGAGAACCTTACCCAATTTCCGGCATTCACGGCAACGGCACCGGCGAATTGCTTGACAAATTAATTACTTACCTTCCCACCGAAGTATTACCAGAAGTTGAGGAAATTAAAGTAGCAATTATCGGTCGTCCCAACGTCGGCAAATCGAGTTTGTTAAACGCATTTCTCGGAGAAAACCGCGCTATAGTCAGCCCGATTTCCGGCACAACCCGCGACGCGATCGACACCTTAGTAGAACGCAACGGTCAAACCTACCGGCTGATTGACACGGCAGGCATTCGCAAAAAGAAAAACGTTGAATACGGTGCAGAATTTTTCGGCATCAACCGCGCTTTCAAAGCTATCCGCCGCGCCAATGTCATACTGCTAGTAATTGACGCAATTGACGGGGTTACGGATCAAGACCAAAAATTAGCCGATCGCATCAGCCAAGAAGGTCGCGCTTGCATCATAGTCGTCAACAAATGGGACGCCGTAGAAAAAGACTCCGACACCATCTACGAGTATGAAAGAGAAGTAAGAACCAGACTTTATTTCCTCGACTGGGCGGAAATGATTTTTGTTAGCGCCATGACTGGACAGCGAGTTGAAAAAATCATTGAATTAGTAGACAAAGCCTCCGACGAACACAAGCGCCGCGTCACTACCGCCGTGATTAACGAAGTCATAGAAGAAGCCACAAGCTGGCACTCAGCCCCAGTTACCCGCCAAGGAAAACAAGGCAAAATCTATTACGGTACTCAAGTGCGATCGCAGCCACCGACAATCGCCCTATTTGTCAACGATCCCAAACGCTTCACCGAAAATTACCGCCGCTACATGGAAAGCCAATTCCGCAAACACCTAGGCTTTACCGGTACACCAATGCGACTACTTTGGAGAGGCAAAAAAGTTCGTGCCACAGAAATGAGTACAACAAACAGAGCACTGCGCGTCAAGTAATTTGGGATTTTGGATTTGGGATTTTTGATTGAAGAAAAAACGCAATTTAATGATAAAATTAATGAATTGCGTTTTTTTCTTTCATCAAAAATCCAACAATTGCCAACTCCAAATGTCAAATACCAATCGAAAATTAACCATCTTCAATCCCAAATGAAAAAATCTCAAATCTCAAATCCCAAGCTGGACGAACAAGAGTTTAAATAAAGAACGAAGGCTCTAGCATGAAGAGTTATTAAGCTAGTAAGTTCACTGCCCAAAAATACCGTTTCTGAAATACTTGGCAAGCAGTTAATTCGTTCAGGAACTTCTGTAGGGGCTAACTATCGAGGAGCTTGTCGCGCTAGATAAATAGCAGACTTAATTGCCAAACTCAGAATAGTGGAAGAAGAAGCAGATGAATGTCTTTACTAGATGGAGCTGATAGTTGAAACTAAATTAGTAGAGGTAACTAATTTGAAAACTATCATCTCAGAAACGAATGAAATTTTAGTAATAACAGTTGCATCAATCAAAAAATTAATGGCGAAAAATCCCACAGGTAATCGAAAATGAAAAAATCTCAAGTTTTTAACCAAAATAGCCAAAAAATTAAACAATCCAAATCCTAAATTAAAAAATCAAACAATCAAGCAATCAAGCAATCAAACAACCCAACAATCCAACAATCAGACAATCCGAAATCAAACAACTTAAAATCTAAAATCTAAAATCTAAAATATTCAAGATGGATTTACTTCGATCGCTCCCTATTGGACTCTACCTAGAACAACCCGTAACCTGGCTTCACCGGCTAGACTCCCGCGTAAAACTAGCCTGGTTGATGACATTTCTGATTGCGCCAATACTCGCCAATCCCATCTGGCGCTTGATGCTAGTAGGAATGTTAATCGTACTGACACTAACCGCAGCAATTCCCTTGCGGGTGTGGAAACAGCAAATGGGAATGCTGCTGCTATTCTGCATTTTAGTATTTTGCCTCAGCGCGATCGCCCCCGACGGACTCCCCTCAGAGCACCAGCCCCGCATCCCCGCCGACGAATTAACCTTTTCCCAACAGCCCGCAACTCTTCCACCCCGTCAACAGCCCAAACCCTGGTACAAACCTTTTAACTTAGGCTCAAACTCCCCAATCCCCAATTCCAAAGCCCAAAGCCCAAATCAACTCCCCCAACCCACAAACTACCGTTACGTTGTATTCAAACAAGGTCCGATTAAAATCACCCGCAAATCCCTAGATTTAGCTATCAACGTCAGCACCTTATTTTTCACAGTAATTTACAGCACCAACCTCTACCTTCTCACCACAGCCAGCGAAGAAATCACCGCCGCGATTGAAAACTTAATGCAGCCTCTGCGCCGCTTGAACTGGCCTGTTACCGAAATAGCCTTAACATTAACTTTATCTTTGCGATTCATTCCCCTAGTATTGGAAGAAATACAAAATTTAGTGCGATCGGTCAGCACTAGAGCCATAAACTGGAAAAAACTAGGATTTCGCCGCGCCGCTCAAGTTTGGTTGATGATCGCCGAGCGGCTGTTAGAAAACTTACTGCTGCGAGCTGAACAAATAGCCAGCGCCATGAAAGTTCGTGGCTTCACCAGTCCCGATCGACACCGTGTAGAATGGCACCAGTTGCAATTGAAAATCCGAGACTGGATCGCCCTCGGCTGCTTGCTCGTCCTCTGGAGCGCCCGCTTGGTTTGGGGTTGGGACAGTTAAGATTTTAGATTTTAGATTGATTGATTGATTAGATTTGAGATTGAAGAATTGACAAGGACTGATTCGAGCGGGGTTTGGATCGCGGGCCTAAATTTGAGTAAGTTTTGTCTGGTGCGCGACAGTCCTGCTAAAGTAATGGAGAAAAATATTTAGAGAACCAAGACCTTGAACATCTATCTTGGGACAGATATCGTATATGTTCCGCGCATACAAGCCGCATTAGACCGGTTTGGCGATCGCTTCCTCGAAAAAGTTTACACGCCCGCCGAACAAAGGGATTGTAGGTCACTAAATTCTCAACACAGCAGCATTAAAGGTAAAATGAATCGAGTTTCCTGCAACCAACTAGCAGGGCGCTGGGCAGCAAAAGAAGCCGTTGTCAAAGCTCTAGGGACGGGATGGCGGGGAATACGGTATGCAGATGTGGAAATTCGGCGCTCCGAAAACGGTGCTCCCAACGTGCAACTCCACGGAACCGCAGCAGCACAAGCCTCTGTTTGGGGAAATTGCCAGTGGCAATTGAGCCTCAGCCACGACGGAGACTATTGCACGGCTACGGCGATCGCTCTTTGTACCCCGCCGTCAAACAACGCCGTCGGGCGATCGAGCGAAACTAAAATCTAAAATCTAAATCTTTAATCTAAAATTGATCGATTGTGAGCGTGAATGACTACCGAAACTTACCTGAATCATCCAAACTTTGGCCTCCTCTTCAGGGTATCCCAGGTTGAAGACAGCCAAGAATTATTTACCACCCTATACGCCCAGCGCCTGTTTTTTTTGGTGACAAACGGCCCAGGCGGGCTGAGATTTGAACCAATCAGCCGCTCCGACGCTCGCCTCATGGTCGAAATTCGCCTGCGAACCCTGCGTCGCAGCGGTCAATATCAAGAGTACGACCAATTGCAGACCATTCACCAGCGCACATTTCAATAACGAAAATCAGTAATTTTGTAATTGGTAACTGTCTTAATTTTCCTTCCCTCCCGTCAAGAGCGTTGAGTACCCATGACCATAGCCTCTCGAATTAACAGCATTCGCCAACGGTTGCCGGACTCAGTGCGGTTAATTGCCGTTACCAAACAGGTACCGACTGATGCTATCCGCGAAGCATACGACGCCGGTATCCGGGATTTTGGCGAGAGTAAGGTTCAAGAGGCTGCCGAAAAACAAAGCCAACTGCAAGATTTACCGGATATCAACTGGCACTTGATCGGCCACTTGCAAGCCAACAAAGCCGCCAAAGCCCTAGAGCATTTCCAGTGGATTCACTCTCTCGACAATTTAAAAATCGCTCAGCGACTTTCGCGCTTGGCGGGCGAACAGTCCTGCTCTCCCCAAGTCTGCCTGCAAGTCAAAATGTTGCCAGACCCGGACAAATACGGCTGGAGCGTTCCAGAACTGCTTGCCGACCTTCCAGAACTCAACAAATGTCAGCATATCAAAATTCAAGGTTTGATGACAATTCCTCCGCTGGGATTAGATGACTCGCAAATCCTAGAATTATTTAACAGCACCCGCGAACTTGCACAGAAAATCCAGCAGCAAAACTTGCCTTCCATTCAAATGCAGCAGCTCTCGATGGGGATGTCGGGAGATTATCATTTGGCAATTCAAGCAGGTGCTACTATGGTACGGCTAGGACAAACCTTATTTGGCTCTAGGAGGGGATAAGTAATTGAAATCTTCTGATAAAGACAATTTGGGTTAAATATAGAATAGTCAGCCACCCGCGACTAACGCGCAACGCGAGTATAGTCGGGGCAGCAAAGTCGTGAAGGAGCGTGAATCATGAATATTTTTTCTAAACTGCGAGATTTTGTAGGCATCAACAATGAGCCTGAGTACGATGACGTGTACGACGAAACGGAAGGGGAGCGCTATCAGAACTTCTACCAAGCGCCTGAACCCAACGCCGCTGCCGTCGCAGCAGCCGAAGAAGAACGTCGTCAAAATCGTAGAATGCGAGAGCGGTCAGTAGTAGGATCGACAGGTATGGATGTCGTTGCACCAACCGGGGGAGTAGGGTCAGTAATGAATAACGTGATAGGAATGCCTGGAGCTATGAACGGGATTTCGGAAGTAGTAGTAATGGAGCCGCGCACTTTTGAAGAGATGCCGGCAGCAATTCGAGCCCTTAAGGAACGCAAGTCTGTGGTTTTGAACCTGACGGTGATGGACCCAGACCAAGCGCAAAGAGCTGTGGACTTTGTGGCGGGCGGTACTTATGCCCTTGACGGTCATCAAGAGCGAATTGGCGAAAGTATTTTCTTGTTTACGCCTAGCTGCGTGCAGGTGAGAACTCAGTCTGGTGTGGTTCACGAAGTGCCTCCTGCTCAAGGACGGCCCCGTGCTGCTGCTCCTGCACCGACAGTCTGGCCGGCAGAACAAGCTCCCATCGCTCAGTAGTGAGTAGTTAGTAGTCAGTTGACAGTGGTGAGTAGTCAGTAGTCAGTAGTCAGTAGTTAGTAATCAGTAGTCAATAGTTAACAACTAATAACTGTGGAATAAACACTGCGGATTAATAACATTAGCTAACAACTAAGTAACCAATGACAACTGACAACTGACAACTGACAACTGATAACTCAAAAGTGACAAGTGACTAATGACTAATGACTAACATAAAATTTGGTACGATCGGCGGCGGGGTAATGGGGGAAGCTCTCTTATCCCGCTTAATTGCACAAAAAGTTTATTTGCCTTCAGAAATATTGGTGAGCGAGCCTGGGGTAAAGCGCCGCGAATTTTTGACTAACAAATACGGGATTGGAACAACAGCCAGCAATCTAGAAGTTGCTGCCGCTACAGAAGTGCTGTTTTTGGCGATTAAACCGCAAGTTTTTGATACGGTAGCTTTGGAATTGGCCGTGGCAGGCGATCGCAAACAGGGAAATAATGGAGAAACGGCTAATTCCCAGCCAGAAGCGCTGGTAGTGTCGATTTTGGCAGGAGTGCCACTGAGCAAGCTAGAACCAGCTTTTCCCGGGCGGGGAGTGCTGCGGGTGATGCCGAATACTCCGGCGACGGTGGGGGCGGGAATGAGCGCGATCGCTCCGGGAAAACTCGTGCAACCGGCTGATTTAGAATTAGTAAAGCGCATCTTTCAGGCCGTGGGAGAAGTGGTAGAAGTACCTGAGAGTATGCTCGATGCGGTGACTGGGCTTTCGGGTTCCGGGCCTGGTTATGTAGCAATTTTGATTGAGGCCTTGACAGATGGGGGGGTTTGTGCGGGTTTGCCACGGGCGATCGCCTCTCAATTAGCTTTGCAAACAGTATTCGGTACAGCGAAACTGTTGCAAGAAACAGGAATGCACCCAGCAGAATTGAAAGATCGAGTTACAAGTCCCGGTGGCACAACTATTGCCGGAATTGCTAAATTAGAGAGTAACGGCTTTCGATCGGCCCTAATCGAAGCAGTGAAAGCAGCTTGTTTGCGTTCTCAAGAATTAGGTAAATAAGTCAGGAATAACGCACAGAAACAATCAGAAATGAGTTCAATCGCAATTTAAACCTGCCGCTGCCGCTGTCGAATACTTGACGGGAACAAAAGCGAGGCCGAACTGCTCTTTTGGACATTCTACAATATGTACTAAATCCCTGGGAGGATTTTTGCGATCGCCATTTGTCGGCGAGTTAAACTGAATGGTTCCTGTTGCTCCCCAAGCACTAAAATCATGAGATGAAAGCATTTTTTGCATTCCTTCGCGACTGGGTTTTAGCTGCATTTCCAATGCTTTTATGAGTGCGCGCGCTGCATCGTAAGCTGAAGCTATACGAGTATTTCCCTCTTCTCCCCACAGCGATCGAGCCTGCTGGGGAAATGCTCTATCGGGACTGTTTAAAGGATGCCAGCCCACAGAAAAGATTAGTTTTTTAAACAACTTTTGCGGTTGCTGGGATGCCAGTTCTAACATTTGCGGACACATCAGCATCCATGCGCCGACAATCCAATTGCGAGATCCGTTAAGTTTTATTATGTCAAATGCGCTGTCTAGGGATCTCGTATGATGGGGGTCTGGAACTAGCACGATCGCAGTTTCTCCCTTTGCCTGGATTTCCTCGATCGCTCTTTCGGCGTTGAAGTCCTTTTTTAATAAATCGAAATTGCGAATCCAGACTATTTCTCCCCCTCCGACATCTCGAAAATAGTTTGTGTAATCTTCCACAAAAGATGCGCCGAATGGGCTTCCCGGATTGTATAAAATTGCTGCTTGTTTTTGATTTTTTGCTAGGAGGTAGTCCGCTAAATCTCTAGCGATTAAACTGGTCGTATATGGAGTCCGAAAGAAATTTTCTTTAGGCTCATCTGTCAGCTCTTCCGTGGCTGCACCCGGAGACATCAAAACCAAATTATTGTTATTGTAAATATCTACAGTGTGCATCGTCATCTCGCTGCTAGCGTGACCTACAACTGCTAAAATATCCGGTTGATTTACCAGTGAAAGTGCTCTTTCTTTTGCCTCCTCTTCATCGTTCGCATCGTCAGCAATAATGACTTTAAGTCCTTTGCCGTTAATGGCTTTACTCGGTAAAAAACCTCGACCGGGAAAGTCTCGATCGCTAGAATTGGCCACTCCCAAATTAACTTCTGTTTGCGCTTGAGCCACTCCGCGCAGATATTCTTTCGCCTGCTCGCCAAGCTGAGAAAAACAGTCTGGATTTCTACGACAAATGGAAAGGACTACAGCAATTGTGTAATAACGAGCGTTGCTGACCTCCAGAAAAGCATTGTTCGTGTAAATTAAAGTTTCTGGATCTTTGTCGAATTCTTTCTGCCACGATTCTTTGAATAAATTAAAAGCTTGTTCTGAATTTGAAGCTGCAAATTCTATAATTCCTCTTTGCTTTAACCGAGGACGAGAACTTGTAAAGAGAATTTTTTCTCCGGCACTTAAACCATCTGGGTAGGGTGGAGGCTTTGGGGGGGAAGGTGTTTTGCTGTAACTGGCGATCGCATCTTCCACTTCCACTGTCGCACTCTCAACCGCCAGCGATTCCTTACGGCATAGCTTCGCTTCACGCAACTCCTCCAACACCTCAGCAGCGGATTGATAGCGATGGTTAAAGTGGTAGCGTACCATCTTGTTTAAAATTTTTTCCAGCTTATCGCTAATTTGTACGATCGGGCGATCGTGTGTTGCATAGCGCCATACGAGTTCGCAAGTTTTTTTATGAGTAAAAATTTCTTCAATATCTAAACCTGCGATCGCTTGAATGCCGACGATTCCTGCGGCATAGATATCGCTGTTAAATCTCGGCTGATTTTTCCACTGTTCGGCCGGCATATAACCCTCTGTACCAACGGCGCGAGTTTGAGTGATGTTCCCCGACTCCATCGCCAAACTGCGGATCGCTTTTACTCCCCCAAAATCGATCGCTGCAATTTTGCCGTCTAGTTGCCGCCGGATTAAGTTGGACGGTTTAATATCGCGGTGAATAATATTTTGAGAGTGGACGCAATCTAAAACCTCTAAAATATCCAGCAATAGATCGATGACTTGTTGTTCTGTTAATTTTTTGCCGTCACTGAGTTCTTGGCTCAGCGGCTCTCCTTCTATGTATTCTTGAATTAAGTAAAAATTTCCATTTTCTTCACAGCGATCGATTAACGCGGGAATGCGCGGACATTTATCTTTTAGATGCAGCAGGGTTTTAGCTTCTTTTTCAAATTGCTGTCGTGCGGACTCCAACAGTCGCGGATCGTTAGATTGAGGCTGCCCAATTTCCTTGACGACGACGCACAGGGGATTTTCGGGGTGGCCTAAAGCGTCGTTAGCCGTATAGGTTGTGGCAAATCCTCCCTCACCTAATTGACCGATAATTTGGTAGCGATCGCGCAGAATATCCCCTGCATTCAGACACATAAATTGTTCCCTTCCCTCGACTCGCTGCACCCGTTGGTGTCGATCGTACCACAAATATGATTTTTATGAACTCAAAGTTATGACTTTTATGAACTCAAAGTTATGAATATATGAATTGATTTTGAGAGTGGATTATTTAATAATCTTGGCATCTGAGATTTTAGGGAGAAAATATTTTATGGCTTTACAAAGAGACCCCGCAGGAGTGCCTCGCTTAGTTGGCGACAATACATCGGAATCAGTTGATTTATTCATCGATAATTCCAGATTCGGAGGTGTAACTAATTTCCCTTCAGGAGTATGGATGCTCGAAGGTGACGATCTAGTCACCGGCTCAACAGCTAATGATTTGATATTTGGCAATGAAGGGGAAGATCTTATCAGCGGGGAGTTGGGCAACGATTCTTTATTTGGGGGAAAAGGAATAGATCTACTGGAAGGAAATGAGGGAAATGACTCTCTCAGCGGCGGTCAAGATGCAGATTTGCTTGCGGGTGATGCGGGAAACGATATTCTCTTGGGCGGTAGAGGCAATGATTTCTTAGCCAGCGGTAACGGAAATGACACTCTGGTGGGAGGTTTGGGTCGCGACTTTTTAGCCGCCTTGAATGAAAATAATTCAATCAAAATCGGGGGCAGCAACTTGTACGTCCTCCAAGCAGAACCCGGAGTTACAGATGTCAATAATGCCGATGCTATTGCCGGTTTCAGAGTAGGTGCCGATCGAATTGGATTGGCAGGCGGTTTGACTGCTAGCGATGTAGACTTGCAATACGTGACAAACGTGACACTCTTATTGGGGTTTGATGCACCAGAAAGTTTCAATCAAGTTTTCGCGCCAGGTGTATTCGATCCTCAACCGATACAGAGTCAAGGCACTCTAATTAAAGTTAGGAATTCCGGCGACATAGTAGGCTTTGTGGCAAATGTAAGTGTGGCTGAGATTCAAGGGAGTATTATCTCTGCTCAGGGATTCTAAGCTGTAGAATGCGCTGCAAAGCCTCCTGCAAAAGCTTAAATCGAAGATTGGACATAGAAATGGTAATCTGCAACCAGCGGTACAACAATACTACCGATCAATCGCTAGCTGCTGTTTCCAATTTCTCCCCAATCCTCGGTTCAGTACCGTTCAACAAACGCTGAATATTGCTCCGGTGCCGCACAATTACAAATACACCGCCCGCAATTCCAAACAATACATAAGCCAGCGGCTGATGTAAAGCAAACATCAATCCAGCAACGCTAATTGCCCCGATAATCGAACTTAAAGAAACAATTCGCGATACCGCAAATACTATCCCGAAAATTCCGAAAGTCCCCAAACCAACTGGCCAATACAAACCAAGCAAAACTCCCAAACTCGTCGCCACCGATTTACCGCCCGTAAACCCCAGCCAGATTGATTTGCTGTGACCCAAAACAGCAGAGAAACCCGCCAAAGTTGCCATCCAAGGCATGACAGTTGCAGTATTTTCTAAACCTGCGGCGGTTGCTAGCTGCTGGGTAAAACTGAGAGAATAAATGTAGCGGATTAGGACGATCGCGCTTACCCCCTTCAACACGTCAACCAGCAACACCCCCAACCCCGGCCACTTCCCCAAAGTCCTCAGTACGTTAGTCGCACCCGTCGAACCCGAACCAACCTGTCGAATATCAATTCCCAGCATCCATTTCCCCAAGGCGTACCCCGTCGGAATCGAACCCAGCAGATAAGCTGCTATTAGCAGTGCGCCATTTAAAATTATCCAGCTAGTCATTTTTTACTTTGAGATTTCGTGTACTTTTAAAATTTGCCACCTTTCCCCTAGGATAATTGCTAATTAGCAATTACTAATTAGCAATTACCAATTAGCCAATCAAAAATCCTTAGCAGCCATTAAAGTTTGCGGATCGGCAGCAAATGCTAGCCATAACGGAAATTGCAGGATTGACAAACTAATTAAATCCTCAGTTTCATCAATGACAATTAGTGGCAATTTGCCATCTTTCACCAGTCGATCAGCTTTTTGAGCCAAAGCCTCCGCAGACTCAAACATAATAATCCCCCGTTCTGGGCCAAAATCGCTGCGAGTAATGCCCAAACAGTCCTGCAAACCCCGGCGCCACTCTCCCAAACGTTCGGGACTGTTGGCGAGCACCAAAGTCCGCACCCGTCCACCGTATACGCTTCTGAGTACAGAAATAATAGTCGAAGTAATCAAGATATTTTGCAAGCGCGAACCCATAGTCCGCAAAGCACCCCTTCCTCCTTGGGTGAAAAACCAGTTAGAAACTCGTTCTGCGTGGATGGGTTCAAAAGTCCGGCGAAGTTGCCAAGGCGGGCCGTAGTAGTCAGGGAGAGTGCGGTATTGATCGAGGGTGCGGCGAATTTGTTTGGCTTGTTCTTGAAATCCCTGTTCGGCAAATTTGGGGTTTACTGGTGCTGAGGATTGAGACTCCTCAGCAGGAATTTGCTTGGGTGTCTCTTGCGCCGGTGGCGTCAAATCTAAGAGTTCGGCGGTGGCGGCCAAATCCTGCAAACTGCCTACTAGATAGTCTTTGAAACCCTGGACTCGAATGGCCAAATCTTGGGAAACGCCGGCAAAAGTGGTTCGCATTTCCTTTTGAATTCGATCGCGCCGGCGTTCGAGTTTTTCTACTTCGATTTGTAGCGCTTGTTTGCGCTGATCTAATTGAATCAAGCCGTCTTGTACCAAACGCCCGATCGATGCTTGAGCCTGGCCCAACGCTTCTATAGCATTGGCTTTGTCGGCTTCCAAGCCGGCAATTTTTTCTGTCAAAGCTTGTTCTTGCTGCTGCAATTCTTTGACTCTCTGGGCCAACTGTTCGGTAACATTTTCTGGGATGGGCGTTACCGTTTCTGCGGTTGCTGTTGCCTGGGAGTCTGTTGGAGGATCGATTTGAGCGATCGGACTTTCTGATTCGCCATCGTCGGTGTTGGGCGGAATTTGGGCGATTGCGCCTGCTTCGTCCACGAATTGGGCGATTTCGGCATCTTCCTCGCCCAGCGGCGGGTCTGTTTCTGGCGGGAGTTGGGCTGGCATTTCATTTTGGTCGAGCCACAAATCCTCTGTTTGAGATGGAAGCTGATACTCCGTCTCATTCACGGGTAAATCGACTTCGCCGTCACCGCTTGGGGCGGCTGGTTGTGATTGCGGTTCTTGGGTTGGAGATTCGTCTGAATTCATGGGAAATTTTGTTCGGCGTGGGCATGGAAAAGTTAAAAATTTAAAATTAACAACTTTTTTAGTCTTGACGGGGACAGCGCTGTTCTAAGCAGGTCTGTAGCATTTTACGATCGAACAGAACCGGCAGAAAGTGAATGCTGTTAATTTCTTTGAAATAAAACAAAATCGGCACAGCGGGCCAAAATATCCGCCAATTTTGCCATTCTCGGTAAGGAAAGCGGCGGATTAAGTTGGACTTTCGATAAATATCCAAATCTGTTGGGGTAAATTGCAGCCGGAGGGTGGCGGCTTGGTACATCAGAAACAAGCCGAACACAGAAAGCGGCAAACTCACCCACTTCTGAACGAACAGCAGCGGTAGGGCCGCCAGTACCAAGACTAGGGGAATCGCATAACTCGGAGCGAGTTCGATCGTACTTGTCGGCGCAGTCGAAGAGGCAGTGTTATTCACGGGTTTAAATCAAGGGTAGTAAACGAATGTTGCCGATTATTCATATTTTATATGTTTCCTAGCTTACAAGCCTTTGAGTACGCTAGAGCCCGTCCCCTGAAACATCAGCCAAGTCAGGAAAAAGTTCACAATAAAAATAGCCAGTAAAGCCGTCACCACCGCCGTAGTAGTCGATTGACCGACGCCTTTTGCCCCGCCGGTGGTGGTCAAACCCCAGCTAGTGCCGATTACAGCAATCAAGCCACCGAATACAAAAGCCTTAATTGCCGCGCTGCAAATATCCCACAGACTCAGGAAATTGCGGACTGATTCTAAAAACACGCTTTGAGAGATGCCGTACATTGTCGTAGCAATCAGCAGTCCGCCGACGATGCCGGTGACGAGACACATGATGGTTAAAATTGGCAGCATCAAGCAGCAAGCAAGGACGCGGGGAATTACTAAATAGTCGATCGGGTCTGTTCTGAGCATCAGCAGGGCATCTATCTGTTCTGTTACCTGCATCGTGCCGATTTCCGCTGCAAAAGCCGAACCTACCCGTCCCGTCACGATGACGGCTGTTAAGACGGGGCCGAGCTCGCGAGTCAAAGACAAAGCTAAAACGCCACCGACGACATTGCCGGCCCCGAGGTTAATAAATTCCCTCGCTACCTGAATAGTAAATACCATGCCGACAAAACCCGCAGTCAGCAAAGCAATCAGCAGAGATTCCGGGCCGACTGCTGCCATTTGGTCGAGGGTGTTGCGGCGGTGAATTTTGCCCTTCAGCAAGTGCAGCATGACTTGGCCGCCCAATAAAATTGCTGCCAGCAACCGCTGACTCCACAAACTGATGCTCGATGGTGTAGTTGTGCTCAAGGGATTTCGAGTGTAGAACAACTGCCAAAAATGAAATCTATCTACAAATCTTAAACAACTTTCTTCTCTAAGATTTAAGATTTTTGACATAATTGGCCGCTGAGGGCGATCGCTGCCTATCGTAGAAAAGGACAAGTTTTGTTTGCTTGCACCTTTCGGCAGTTTAGCTGAATTTACTGACTCTTATGAGCATTTTTCCCAATTTTCTTCGCTCTGTACTGCTGACCAGCCTGTTGAGCTTTGTCGCCCCCGTATTGTTAATCGGCGCGGGATTGACTAGCTTTTTGCTGATCGGCTTCGTGCCTGCTCTCCAAGGAGTTGGTCGTTCTGGAGAAGACCTGATTTTGCAGTTCTTAGCTACTTTCGGCAGCGGCTGTCCCCTTCAGGGCTTTTTCGTCATTGGTCTAACTTTTGGTTTGGTGGGTGCTTTGTTTGATACCTACGCTTCTTATCAGCATTCGCGGTGGAGTTAATCGAATCTTCGATTTTAGATTCTTAGATGGGAATTCCTGGCTCGAATCTAAAATCTAAAATTGCTGGGTTCTGGTTGGCTCGGATACCCGCACCGGGGATGATTTTACAATACCGATCGCGAATGTTCGGAAATGCGATCGCCCTTTTTGCGGAAAACCGAATCCCCCTATTTCTGGAGCTGGAATATATTAAATACAGGTTGAGTCAAGTGTTTCTCAACCATCAACACTTCAGATAGTCGAGGTATTAGTTATGGCACTTATTCGTTGGGAACCTTTGCGGGAAAGGGACTCCTTGCAAAGAGAAATGAATCGGTTGTTTGATAGCTTGTCACCGGCAACAGATCGCGCATCTAACGGTGTTGCTTTTCTACCCGCCGCCGAACTCGATGAAACTCCCGAAGCCATCCACCTTAAATTAGAAGTTCCGGGCATGGAAGCTAAGGATTTGGACGTACAAGTAACCGCAGAAGCGGTTGCTATTAGCGGCGAACGCCGTCAGGAAACTAAGAGTGAAGATAAAGGCATGACTCGCTCTGAGTTCCGTTACGGTTCGTTCCGCCGGGTGATTCCCCTACCCGCACGGGTTCAAAATGACAGCGTAGAAGCTGAGTACAAAAATGGAGTTTTGCACCTGAATTTGCCTAAAGCGGAAGCAGAAAAGAACCGCGTCGTGAAAGTTCAAATTGGCGGCTAATAATTGTTTCCTACTTTAGTTAGTTTTAGTTAATTAGTAGGGGTGCGCAAGGCACCCCCTATTTGTTTTGGGAATTGATAATTGGTCATTGGGAATTGAAAATTGGACCTAAAAGCATTGGCCATTGCGAGTTTGAGGAATGATTCTTCCTTTATCCTTCTTCTTCCTTCTTCCTTCTTCCTTCTTCCATCCATCCGTTACATCTTCAGAAAGCGAATCCGTTGCCGAACTTCCTTTTTCCGATTCTGCAACTGTGCTAAACTCGAAGATGCAATGGTTGGTGAGGAGACTTGCGTGCCGAGTCCGGGAGTTGGAGGAAATGGAATTGCATCTGACTTTGGAGACTTAATTGGGATGACTCGCCAAGAAGTCGATGATTTTTTGCGCGGATTGGGTGCTAAGGTAAAAATTTCGGCGTTGCTGATTTACGGTATGAAAGACTAAATATGCAAATCCTAGAAACCAGTATCTACAAAGCTTCTGGATTTTCAACTTATTTTTTTCATACCCTGATTAAGCAACGCCAAATTTCTTCAGGAAATTATGTTGAATACAAATTTTCCGACAGGTCAAAAGTCATAATCCGCACTAATAGTGAAGTTGTTCGCCTGCCAGCACCGCGATATGGCTCCGATGGTAGAAGAATAAACTGGGGTTTGCGTCTGGGCAAAGATGGTAGGGTACTCCAAACACGCGATGAATTTGGCAATCAGATTCCTGATACGCACATTACTGGAGAAAAAGTGAGTAATTAATATGCCTGATGACTACAACTTGCTTAATTTAGGTGGACTTACATCCCTCGTGAAAAATGTCGATGTGTCTTTGTGGGGGAATGAAGTATTACTGGAATGTATCTACGATCCTACAGGCGATCGATTGCCTTACTCTTTAGTTTTTCAAGACTGCCGAGAAATTATGTGGGAGGTGCATGATGAAGAGGAAGTAAAAGAACCATTAGCTGATTTGATTGGTTTTCATGTGGGTGAAGACGCGCACCGGAAACCAGCTTTAATTCATACGGATATTTTTGAAATTTCAATTTTGTACGGCAGTTTTAGCATTCACAAGGGAGAAAACCTAAATGCTGAAGTAGCAGATTTAGAAACAGAGGATTTGGTATCACAATCGCCAGCAATTTAAAAGCACCCCGCGGTTAAATTGCCAAGGCGTTAGTAATATTATATCGGGTAAAATAACTATTACAGGACTTACGCACTCCGACTCCTCGAAACTGGGTTTTTTACCTAATCTACGGGTTTTAACGAAGTATTTTCGTAATAAACCCGGTTTCTGGACCCCCATGCGTAAGTCCTATATTATTAGGTGTGCAGTGAGGACTGAAGTCCTCATCAAAAATGTGAGGATTGAAGTCCTGACTACAAAATAATTACCAATTTTTCAAAAAAGACAGTAGGTATTGTTGCCCGCCTCAGTTTACGATACTTAATAGAACTTTTTTCCCAGATGAGGTAAAACACAATGCCTGATATTGTTGATATTGCCGTAGGTGCGGGTTCCTTCCAAACCCTCGTAACAGCCGTGCAAGTAGCTAATTTAGTAGACGCACTCAAAAGTCCAGGCCCTTTTACTGTCTTTGCACCCACGGACGATGCTTTTGCGAAATTGCCACCGGGAACTATCACCACCCTAGTGCAGAACGTTCCCCAACTGAGTAGGATTTTGATGTTTCATGTCGTCTCCGGCAAGTTTATGAAAGCTGATTTGGCCAAACTCGGTTTTGTTACTTCCTTGGAAGGTTCGCCGATTAAAATTGATTGTTCTGACGGTTTTGAGGTGAAAAATGCCACAGTTGTCGCGGCAGATATCGAAGCTGATAACGGTGTGATCCATGTGATCGATAACGTAATTTTAATGGGATAATTTCGCCGTTTAATCTCGCTGCGGGAGCCAAGCAGGTGCTTTGCGGTGCCGCTTTGCTCCCGATCGCGCCCTTGTTTTTTTATCGGTAGAAGGTAATTTCAATATAAAAAAGTTGTTTTTTCGGCGGAGGTATTTTAAGATGATTGTTTGAAAAAGTTTAAAAATCAATAATTATAATATAAGCAAACCAGTTTGGTGAGCACTATGCAAATCCTAGCCGCCAGCCTCAAAGCAAAAGTCCGCCAGCGTACCTTGGAACTGCAAGTTCTCAACGAACTTACTGCAAAAGTTCAAGCCGCTCTCAGTGTTGAGGAAATTTGGTCTGCGTGTCTGGCACATCTCGATCGCCTCCTTCCCACACAGGCGATCGCCATTTTGACGCTACCGGACGATCGAATATACCTGGAACACTTACAGCCGTTAAGTGCTAGCGCCAAAGCCGAAATAGAAGGGCGCTTGCAAGCTGCTCGGAGTGAATGGCTCGCTGGCAATCGGGACTGGGCGCACAACATCACTCCGCCACCAATTGCTCAGTTTCAGTCGGTATTGATGGCACCAGCCAACCTGGATGAAAGTGAAGAATTGTTGGCAGTATTTTTCATTGGTGCAGAGCAGGCAACTGCTTTTAATTTGGAACACCTTTGTTTGCTCCACACTGTAGCTCAAATTGGCGCCAAACAGTTAAAGATAGTAGCATCTAAAACAACCAGTGTCAAGGATAAATTCCAAAATATTTTTGCTCTGGATTCGGAAAGTCAAGAACTATTGTTGCGGGCTGTAATGGACGAGGCCCCCGACGGAGTTTTTGCGAAAGATAGAAACTTTAGATACATTTTTGTCAATCAAAGTTTTGCTGAATATGTGGGGAAAAATGTTGAGGAAATTCTCGGCAAAGATGATATTGAATTAGGGTTTTCAGCCGAATTAGTATTTGGCGATCGCAACAGCCAAATTAGGGGCGTCCGCGAGGAAGATCGAGCTGTGCTGGCTGGGGAGAGGGTTCGCAATCCCTACCAGGCGATCGCCTTTGAAAGTGGCAAACAGCACGTTTTTGATACGCAAAAAGTGCCGCTGTGCGATGCAGAGGGTAATATATTTGGGGTTTTGGGTTTTTCTAGAGAGATTGGTCAATTGCAGGTCACAGATGAAGCGAGGAATCAAAGCCAAGCCAAACTGCAAAAAATTACTGCTAGCGTACCCGGTACGGTATATCAAATTGACTTGCATCCAGACGGCTCGATGGCTTTCTCGTTTGTGAGCGCGGGCTGCCGAGAATTGTATGAAATAGAACCAGAGGTGGCTCAGCAGGATTTTAATGTAATTGTTGACATGATTCATCCCGAAGATCGAGATGATTTTCTCAACTCGGTGACGCTTTCTGCTGAAAATTTGCAGCCTTGGCGGTGGGAAGGAAGAATTGTCACTCCGTCAGGAAAACTTAAATGGGTGCAAGGAGCTTCCCAGCCAGAATTCCAAGCATCGGGCGAGATAGTTTACTACGGCTTGTTCACGGATATTAGCGCCCGGAAACAAGCTGAACGGAAGCTGCAACTTTATCAACAAATCTTTTTGAAATCCAACGATGCGATCGCCATATTAGACCCTCAAGGCTATTACTTAGAAACAAATCAAGCTCACACGGCTTTGCTGGGTAACAGCGCGTCAAAATTGTGGGGAAAAACGCCTGCAACTCACATGGGAGAACAGGCATTTGCCTCGGTAATGCAAAGCTTGGCAGAAACAGGGAGTTACCGAGGCGAAATGACCTGTATTAAGGCTGTGCAAGAAGGAACAGTTGAGGTGGAGGTTTCGGCTTTTGCGGTTCTCAATGATGCTGGAGATGTAGTTTGTTACGTAAGTGTCAAAAGAGACATAACCGAACGCAAGCGAGCTGAGGAAAAACTAAAGCTTTACCGAGAAATATTTTTAAACTCCAATGATGCGATCGTCATTATCGATGCTGACGGGTTTTTCCTCGAACAAAATCTTGCTCACCAAACGCTTCTAGAATACACAGACGCGGAATTAGAAGCAGAAGCTTCGCCACTGGTTGCGGGGGAGCGTTTTTCGGCAATTGCCCAAAGTTTAGCGAAAACAGGAAGTTTTCGGGGCGAAATTACTAACTGCACTAAAAAAGGCCAGACGCTGGCGATCGACGTTGCGGCATACTCTGTGATTAACAACGCCAATGATGTAATTTGTCACGTCTGCGTCAAGCGCGACATTACCGAACGCAAAAAAGGAGAAGAAGAACGGCAAAAATTTGTGTCGCTGATTGAAAACAGCAGCGATTTTATCGGTATGGCTACCCTGAAAGGCAAAACACTGTTTGTCAACGAAGCCGGACGAAAACTGGTGGGTGTAGAGAATCTTTCGGCAGTGCTTTATACGGAGATATGGGATTATATTGGGCCCTATTTCCAACATAAATTCGGTCCAGAAATTTTACCAACAATTATCAGTCATGGCCAGTGGCAAGGCGAAGGTCAAATGCAGCACTTGGGCAACAGACAACCAATTGATGTTGTGATGAATGCTTTTCTGGTCAAGCACCCTCAAACCACCGAACCCCTATGCTTTGCTGCGGTAATTCGCGATGTCACCGAACGCAAGAAAGCTGAGAGAATGCTACGGGAACAAGCAGAACAAGAACGCTTGGTTTCGGCGATCGCCCAGCGAGTCCGGCAGTCTCTCAACCTCACTCAAACTCTGAGTACAGCAGTACAAGAAGTGCGGCATTTGCTGGCAACTGACCGCACGATAATTTATCATTTTGATTCCGAGGAAACAGCGGTTGTTCTTGTGGAATCAGTAGGGGATGATTGGATGCCCCTGCGGGGCAGAAAAGTTCAAAGAACATCCTTTGGGGAAAGCTATGTATGGCTGTACAGTGCAGGAACAATTCAAGCAATGGCAGATATTGATACGGCAAACTTAAGTGAGGACCACCGAGATTTACTTGCTAGTTTGCAGGTAAGGGCTAATTTAGTTGTACCAATTTTTATAGGCGATGAAAGTCAGGAGTTGGCAACAGAATATTCGCCAGAAACTCGAATTGAACCGCCGGGAAGGAGTTTGGAAACGAGTCAAAATCGGTTGTGGGGGTTGCTGATTGCCCATCAGTGCAGCGCTCCGCGTGTTTGGACTGATTCTGAGATGGATTTGCTGGGAAGGTTGAGCGTGCAGTTGGCGATCGCCATTCAGCAATCTACTCTTTTTGAACAAGCGCAGCAGGCCCGAGAAGCAGCCCTAGAAGCGTCTCGAATGAAGTCGTTATTTTTAGCAAATATGAGTCACGAAATCCGTACTCCGATGAATGGAGTGATGGGGATGACGGATTTGCTGCTGAAAACGAATCTTACTCCCGAACAGCTTGACTTTGTACAGACGCTGAAACTCAGCGGTCAAAATTTACTATCGATTATTAACGATATTCTAGACCTCTCCAAACTGGAAGCTGGAGAAATGCGCTTAGAAATACTAGAATTTAACCTGAGTATCTGTATGAATGAAGTGCTGGATTTGTTGGCAACTCCCGCACAAGAAAAAGGTATAGAAGTGGTGGCACTGATTGACAGCGACGTGCCACTGCAAATTAAAGGCGATGCAGCACGGTTGCGGCAAATACTCACTAATTTGATCAACAATGCTATTAAGTTTACAGAAGCAGGAGAAGTGGTAATTGAGGTTGCTAATGCTAGTAATCCTGGGTTATTGGCCGCCAGCGATACTCAGAAAATTTTAGAGAATATCGAACCGTTAAAAATAGAAAACAATGAGTCGATGCTCCTGTTGTTTAAAGTGACAGATACAGGAATTGGGATTGCTCCAGAAAATAAAAAAAAGCTGTTTCAATCTTTTACTCAAGTTGATGCCTCTACAACAAGAAAATATGGTGGCACAGGTTTGGGTCTGGCTATTTCTAAGGAGTTGGTGGAGTTAATGGGTGGGCAAATCGGTGTGGAAAGTACCCCTGGCGAAGGCTCGACTTTTTGGTTTACTGTGCCGACAGTTAAGGAAAATTTAACTGCTGTAGGGACAGCGTGCGAAGTGAATTTGGAAACGGTGCTGGCGGGGCGAAAAATGTTAATTGCTAGCGACAAGGCGACAGTGCGAAAAGTGTTAGTGAGAATGGCTGTTGTGTGGGGAATGGAGGTTGAGGAGGTTGAGAACGGTTGGATGACGATCGCATCTCTGTACAAAGCTGTCAGCGTTAATTCCCCTTACGATATTGTTTTGGTTGATATTCAGTTGCCGGAAATGGTGGCGGGAAGTCTCGAACGCTTGAGGATTTCTGAGCCTGCAATGCAGCAGACAAAGTGGGTGGTGCTGACTTCAATGACTCAGGTTGCAGAGGCAAAACGCTTGGTAGATAGCGGTTTTAGCGGGTATTTAACTAAACCTGTGAAAGCTCACCGACTATTTGATTGCTTGGCGAACGCGATCGCCCCGATGACGCTGATTGATGAGCCGCGAGCAAATCCAACGTCCAATCGAGCCTCAGCTATTGACAACCGGGACTTAGCAAGTTTAAAGATTTTGTTAGTTGAAGATACTCCAATCAATCAAAAAGTTGGTCTCAATCAACTCAGAGTTTTGGGATGCGCGGCGGATGTGGCCAATAATGGTGCAGAGGCACTATCTATGGTTGCTCTGAAAAAGTATGACATTGTGTTGATGGACTGTCAGATGCCGATTTTGGACGGTTACGAAGCAACGCTGCAATTGCGCCGCCTAGAAGCGGCAGATGTTGCTGCTGGAAAAATGAAGCTGCATCAAAAGACGGTGGTGATTGCAATGACTGCGAATGCTTTGAAGGGCGATCGCGAAAAGTGTCTGGCCGCGGGCATGGACGATTATATTAGCAAACCTATTTCGATTGAAAAGTTAAAATCGGTACTAGAAAATTGGTCCGCCAAGCTAAAAATTGAAACTCCCAAGTTTAAGGGCGAGGAACTTCAAAATTCTGAGCCAGATATCGAATCGGTAGTCGATATGGCACGTTTGCACGAAATTTCGGGCGCTGATTTAGAGTTTGAGCGGGAAATACTGCTAGCTTTTGTGGTGGATACTGCTAGTTATTTAGAAGCTGCTAAGGAGGCGATCGCCTCGGGAGATATGGAGACACTGGCCCGCCACGCTCATCAAATTAAAGGTGTCAGCGCTACGGCAGCGGTGCGGTTAATGCCCGATATGGCAGATCAGCTTCAAAGTCGGGCAGAATCAAATGATTTGGAGGGGGCTACAAAAATCATCGCTGAATTAGAAGTAATTCTGGCGAGGGTTGAAAAGTTGGTGGCTCGTGAGTAATCAATTTTGTTTTTAACCGGGCTCTCCAGCCGGATCCCCGACAGCTCTTGGCAGCCCCCGCGAGCGATCGCGTGTAAAGATTTTTAATCTTTTATCAAGATATTTATCTCAATGTGACGGAATTGGGAACTCTTATAACATCTTGTGTGTTGTAGCTTGTGACACTACTTTATTAAGTTATTCTGGTCAAATATAAAATAATCATTAAGCCGATAGCTTTGAGGCTACTTTTCGTCTATCGGCTTGAGACACCAAGACTAGCTTTTCGCTAGGCCCGCCCATTAAGTGCGTATTTACGCTCAACGAGGTTTTATGACTCCAGTCATGTTACGCCAACTCTGGTCATTAATTGAGACCACCCAAGCTACTTTGTTAGTCAATTTGGACGATGCGACCTTGGTACAGTGGCTGCTAAAGCAGTTAAAGACGAACTCTGCGCTTAATGGCAAAGAAGCAGATGTGTTGGACGAATACATCCAGTCTCGGCTTTCCCTAATCCGCGATTTAGCTGAGCAGCGGCTAGCACCAGAGCTACTGTGAGCCCATTCAATCAAAATCGTATAAATGTTCCAGGGAAGGGCGATGAGCCCTCGCGCTGGGCAGAAATAGCAGAAAAGAAACCGGGTTTCAAGGATAAATCTTAGGTTTGACGACCAGACCTCCAGCCGGAAACCGGGTTTCCAACTCTGGGCTCCCAGTTTGCTCAAAAAAAACAGGCGGGTAGTCGGTGCAGTGGCTGCAGTGCAGCACCGGATGCAGAATGGCTAATTTGAAGCCGGAGGCTGTTGTAGTTCGCAGATCATCGCCACAGTTCTCGACAGCTACAAGGTAGGATTGTCAGGAAAGCGTTCTACTAAAATCTATGCGTAAATGGGGATTTCTGCTACTAGCAAGCGTGTTATTTGTGGCACCGTTGGCATCTTGTAGGGATCGATCGGCACAAATCGGACAAACAACAGCAACAACTACTGCAGGTGGCAACTCGCAACAAGGTTCCAGCCGGATAGATACAATTGTCAGCCGCGGCAAACTGATTTGCGGCGTCAGCGGCGAACTGCCGGGTTTTAGCTTTGTAGACGAAAAAGGCAAATATTCGGGACTGGATGTGGATGTGTGCAGGGCTGTCGCGGCGGCAATATTTGACGATCCCGAAAAAGTCGAGTACCGAAAACTCAACGCTAAAGATAGATTTACAGTTTTGCAGGCCGGAGAAATCGACATTCTCAGCCGAAATACTACCTACACGGTGAGTCGCGACAGCACTACCGGACTGGAATTTGCCCCGGTGATCTTTTATGACTCTCAAAGCATCATGGTCAAAAAAGACAGCGGCATCAAAAGTTTAAAAGATTTTGCGGGCAAATCTATCTGCGTGCAGACAGGTACGAGCACCGAACAAAATTTGTCCGACCAAATGCGAAAATTAGGAGTTAAATACACTCCTGTGGTGTTTGAAGATGTGAATGCTGTCTTTGCTACCTATCAAGAAGGTCGCTGTCAAGGTGTTACTGCCGATCGATCGCAACTTGTTTCTAAGCGGACAACTCTGCCGAATTCCGAAAATAATGTTGTTTTGCCGATCGTGATGTCAAAAGAACCGTTAGCCCCAGCGGTGAAAAGCGGCGATCCTAAATGGTCGGACGCGGTGAAATGGGTTATTTTTGCGGCGATTGAAGCTGAAGATTTGGGAATTAATTCGGGAAATGTAGACAAAATAGTGGCAAGCACTACAGATCCGAACGTCAAACGTTTGCTAGGAACAGAAGGAGATTTAGGTAAAGGTTTGGGACTCCCGAACGACTACGCAGTCCGCGTTGTTAAGAAAGTCGGGAATTACGGAGAAATGTACGATCGCAACCTCGGCCCCAAAAGTATACTCAAGTTAGAACGGGGTCAAAACAGACTCTGGAAAGATGGCGGTTTGCTTTACTCGCCGCCGTTCCGTTAATTTTAGTTAACTGTTGACTGTTAACTGTTGACTGTTAACTGTTAACAGTTAACCAACAAGATATTTTAGACAGCAAGGTACTCCGCGCTTACCCGACTTTTAAGGTGCTTGCTAGGTGTACCCTACAAGATATTTTAGGCAGGCTAAAGTTAGGTATAGTGTGCTCTACATTAAACAGTTATGAACCCAGAACCTCAACCGGGCAAATCGCAGAAATTGCCAAAATTTAAAGATATATCAAAACTGCTGCGGGACGATCGCTTCTGGAAAATAGCCGGACAGGCGATCGCCCTAATTTTAGTAATAGTTGTTATTGCCATTCTCTGGGATAATCTCAGTGCCAATTACTCGCAACTGGGGATTGCGTTTGGATTTGATTTTCTCAATTCCCAAGCATCTTTTGACATTGGCGAAAGTGTAATCCCCTACAGTCCCGCCAACAGTTACAGGCAAGCTTATTTTGTCGGTTTAATCAACTCGCTGCGGGTGATGGGTATCGGCATTATTTTCGCAACAGTTGCGGGTTTGACGGTAGGAATTGCGCGCCTTTCCGACAATTGGCTGCTGCGGAATTTAGCTGGTTTGTACGTAGAAATTTTGCGAAATACGCCGTTATTGCTGCAATTATTTTTCTGGTACTTTGCAGTTTTCATTTCCCTGCCAAAACTCGAAGACAATCAGCAGATGAGGGGGCCGATTTACTTGACAAATCGCGGCATTGCTGTACCTTGGGCTGTGGCTTTGCCGGGTTTTGAGATTTGGGTGATTTTGCTAACAGTCGGAGTTTTGGCGGCGGCGGGGCTGTGGATGTGGCGGGCGCGGGTGATGTTGGAAGAAGCTAAGCCGGGAAGACAGTTGTTTTGGGCTTTAGGTGCGATCGGGCTGAGTGCAATCTTAGCTTTGATTATTACCAAAAATCTGCCCTTCCGGCTAGATTTCCCGCGCCTGACACCAGCATTGCAAATCGAAGGAGGATTAAAATTAACTCCAGAATTTGCAGCCTTGGTGACAGGGCTCAGCTTGTATACTGGCAGTTACATTGCAGAAATTGTCCGGGCCGGAATTCAGTCAGTATCGAGAGGCCAGTGGGAAGCGGGAAAGTCTTTAGGGCTGAAGTCGGGAACAATGATGCGGATGGTAATTTTGCCGCAAGCTTTGCGGGTGATTGTGCCGCCTTTAACCAGTCAGTATCTGAATTTAGCTAAGAATTCGAGTTTAGCGGTTGCGGTTGCTTATCCCGACGTTTATTTTGTTGTGGGCTCTCCAACCTTGAATCAGACCGGTCGGGCGATCGAAGCAATGTTAATTATCATGGTAACATATCTAACAATTAGTTTGATAGTTTCTCTGTTCATGAATTGGTACAATAAAACTGTACAAATCAAGGAGAGGTAAATAGTTTATATTTAATCTATTTTAATTGGAATAAAAGGAGAGCGCGTCAAATGGCATACAGTGACTTTAGCTTAGACCGAGTAACTAAAAATTGTGAGTTAAGGATTAAGCAATAATAAATAACTCACCACTATCTTTGGCTTGCTAGTATCAAAGTTGAGGGGAATCAAATGACACAAGAATTAATTGCTCTTAGAAAGAGCATAGTGGAAGGAAGGTATACGGATGCTTTGGCAATAGTCGATGAGTTAGATGGAATGAGCAAACAGGCTATTTTGCGACAAATCCAATCTTTTTTAAATGTTTTGCTGATTCACTTGATTAAAAATCAAGTTGAACAGCGATTAACGGGTTCTTGGGCAAGTTCGATTCGCAATGCAATCAGAGAAATTAAGAAGGCAAATATTAAAGATAATAAAACATCTTATTACATCAATTCTGATGAATGGGAGAGTTTTATAGACGAGGAGGTGATTGAGGATGCGATCGCAGAGGCTGCGGAGGAAGTATTGAATGGTGTTTATACTCAATTTCAACTTGCCGAGATGATGGATAGAAACCTGATTATTCAAACCGCTGTGAGGTTATTGAACTTGACTTATATCCATTCCGCCAAAGATTTACCCGCAGTGTTAGCCCAGCATTTAAGTCAGTTACCAGGTGGAGAAGATTGGATAAATCGGCGAAAATAAGTAGGATTTTTTTTAGCCGTTGCGATGGGAAATCGCGTCTACACAAACAAAACCCGCCTACGCGGGTTAATAAAATAACTGGTTGTTACTCTACGTCATAGGATTGAAAACCGCTATATGGAAACTGTCCCCATATTACCGCCTCCAGCCACCGAATCGCCTACCCCTTGGAATTGGGCGCGCAAAAACTTATTTAGTACCTGGTACAACAGCATTCTGACAGTAGTTTGCCTCATTATCGCCTTCCAAACTATTAAAGGAATTATTGTTTGGGCAACAACAAAAGCTCAGTGGCACGTGTTAGAAGCTAACTTGCCACTATTTTTCGCGGGCAGATTTCCCCGCGAATCCTACTGGCGGCTGTGGATAGTAACTGCCATAATTGCCTGGTTGGGAGGATTAAGTTGGGGAAACATTCAGCGGCAAGAACGTCTTTGGAATCCGCCTTTACTAATTATACTCGGTGCTGCTGTTGTAGGTGCGGTCATTTCGCCGATCGACCTAACCTCTCGCCTCTACCTCTTAGGAATTATTATCGCAGCCGCCGCCAGCTATGCTATCGGAAGGCAAATTCACCCAAAAATCATGGACTGGATGCCTGCAATCTGGGTTCTTTCCTTCCCAATAGTTTTGTGGTTAATTAAAGGCGGGTTGGGTTTGATCGAAGTTTCAACAAATGATTGGGGCGGTTTAGTATTAACGCTGTTTTTAGCAGTTATTAGTATTGTGCTTTCCTTTCCTTTAGGAGTATTGCTAGCACTCGGCAGACAAAGTTCTTTGCCAGTGGTAAGAGTGTTATCAACACTATACATTGAAATTATTCGCGGTTTACCCTTAATTGGCATTTTGTTTTTAGGTCAAGTAATGCTGCAACTCTTCTTGCCGCCCGAATATCCGAAATTAGATAGAGTGATTAGAGCCATAGCTGGATTAACCTTATTTAGTGCGGCCTACTTGGCAGAAAACGTGCGTGGTGGCTTGCAGGCCGTGCCCAGGGGACAAATAGAAGCAGCGAGGTCGATCGGACTCAATACACCCCTACTCACAATTCTCATTGTACTGCCTCAAGCACTGCGAATAGTCATTCCGGCGATCGGCGGTCAATTCATCGGATTATTCATGGATACATCCCTGCTATCTCTATTCGGAATGTTAGAATTAATCGGAATATCCCGCGCAGTTTTAGCAAATCCATCCTATATTGGCAGGTACGCCGAAGTTTACATATTCGTCGGGATCATTTATTGGATATTTTGCTACTCAATGTCCCTAGCAAGCCGCAAAATAGAGCGAACTTTAGGCGTAGGGGAAAGGTAAAAAAATATCTGCGTTCATCCGCATTTATCAGCGGTTTAAAAACAAAAAAATATGGAAACTAAACCCACAATCGCAGAACAAGTAATCGTAGCAGAAAAGGTCCACAAATGGTACGGACAATTTCACGTACTGCGCGGTGTCAGCATGACCGTAAACCGAGGTGAAGTCGTGGTCGTGATGGGGCCATCTGGTTCGGGAAAATCCACATTTATTCGCACATTCAACGCATTAGAAGAATACCAACAAGGTAAAATTACGATCGACGGAATCGAACTTTCCCACGACTTACGCAACATCGAGATAATTCGCCGCGAAGTAGGAATGGTGTTTCAGCAATTCAACCTGTTTCCCCACTTATCAGTCTTGCAAAACGTCATGCTAGCGCCAGTATGGGTGCGTCGATGGCCCAAGAAAAAAGCAGAAGAAGTGGCAATGCAACTGTTAGAAAGAGTGGGGATTTTGGAACAAGCAAAAAAATATCCCGGACAGTTGTCTGGAGGACAGCAACAGCGGGTCGCTATTGCACGTTCTCTAGCCATGCAGCCTAAAATTATGCTGTTTGATGAACCGACATCAGCATTAGACCCGGAAATGGTGCGGGAAGTGTTAGATGTAATGCGAAATTTGGCTCAAACAGGAATTACAATGGTAGTGGTGACTCACGAAGTCGGGTTTGCGCGCGAAGTTGCCGATCGCATTGTGTTGATGGATGGCGGTGTTTTAGTGGAAGAAGCCCAACCCGAAGAGTTTTTTCAGAACCCGAAGGAAGAACGCACTCGCAAGTTTTTATCTCAGATACTGTAACTGATTTTCAAGTGTAGTCGGTGGGTTTTGCGACGGTCGCAGCCGTCAAAATCGACCTAATTAAGGTAAAATAAAAGAGTGTACAATCAGTCTCCATTTTGCTGAGATAGCTTGCAATGCCATCCACAAAAACTCTGCCGTTAGTTAAAGACTCGGAACGCCTAGAAAGTCGCCTCAAAGAAATCCCGGCGGTTCCTGGTGTATATTTAATGCGAGACGAGAGCGATCGCATCCTTTACATCGGCAAATCCAAAAAACTCCGAAACCGCGTCCGTTCCTACTTCCGCGAAAGCCAAAATCTTAGTCCCCGCATTGCGATGATGGTGCAGCAAGTGCGCGAAATTGAATTCATCGCCACCGACACAGAAGCAGAAGCTTTAGCCTTAGAAGCAAACCTCGTAAAACAGCACCAACCTTACTTTAATGTCCTGCTCAAAGATGATAAAAAATATCCTTATTTGTGCATAACTTGGTCTGAGGAATACCCGCGCATTTTTATCACTCGCAAACGCCGCGCAGGTAGTGCAAAAGACCGCTATTACGGCCCCTACGTCGATACAGGGGCACTGAGGAGTACGCTGCATTTAATTAAGCGGATTTTCCCGCTGCGGCAGCGCCCTCAACCGTTGTTTAAAGACCGTCCTTGTTTGAACTACGACATCGGGCGCTGCGTTGGCGTTTGTCAAGGGTTAACTTCGCCGGAAGAATATCGAAAAATCATCCAAAAAGTAGCGATGATTTTCCAGGGAAGGACTGATGAATTGCTGGATATTTTAGAGCCCCAAATGGAAGAGGCAGCCGAAGATTTAAACTTTGAAACGGCGGCACGCATTCGCGACCAAATTAAGGGTTTGCAGTCTTTGAGTGCGGGTCAAAAAGTATCTTTGCCAGACGATACGGTTTCGAGAGATGCGATCGCACTTGCGGCCGATAGTCAGCACGCTTGCGTTCAATTGTTCCAAATTCGGGCCGGTCAATTGGTCGGAAGATTGGGATTTATGGCGGAAATACCCCCCCAACCCCCCCTTGCCAAGGGGGAGCAAGAGTTATCTCAACTTTCTCTTTCCTCCCCCCCAAGCCTTGGGGGGGAACGAGGGGGGGTAGAGGCCGGAGCGATTTTACAGCGGGTGTTGGAAGAACACTATCAAAATGTCGAATCCGTAGAAATTCCCAGCGAAATTTCAGTGCAGTACGAATTGCCAGAAGCGGAAATATTAGCAGATTGGTTGAGCAACCGTAAGGGACGAAAAGTTACGATTTTGACGCCGCAGCGGCAAACTAAGGCAGAATTGATTGAGATGGTGGAACGCAATGCTGAGTATGAATTGGCGAGAATGCAAAGATTGAGCGATCGCAATTCTCAAGCAATGGAAGATTTAGCAGAAATTCTCGATTTGCCGGAAGTTCCTCGCCGCATTGAAGGTTACGATATTTCTCACATTCAAGGTTCTGACGCCGTAGCTTCCCGCGTCGTATTTATTGACGGTTTGCCTGCCAACCAACACTACCGCCATTACAAAATTAAAAATCCTGAAATTAAATCGGGTCATTCTGATGATTTTGCTAGTTTAGCCGAAGTTATCGGTCGCCGATTCCGAGGATTGAAGGAAGAAGAAACAGGCAAGATGGAAGATGGATTTAGCGATTTAGAAGAACCGAAAGAACTCAGCAATTTATCCTCGGTTTCTCATACTATTTCCGACAAACCAGACTTAATTATGATAGATGGTGGCAAAGGTCAACTGTCAGCAGTTGTGGCTGTTTTGCGGGAGATGAATTTGCTAGAAGAGTTGCGCGTTGTCAGTTTGGCAAAGCAGCGAGAGGAGATATTTTTGCCGGGGGAATCTTTGCCGCTGCCAACTAATTCTGAGCAACCGGGCGTACAATTATTGCGCCGGGTGCGGGATGAGGCGCACAGGTTTGCTGTGAGTTTTCACCGGGATCGAAGAAGCGAGAGAATGAAGCGATCGCGCCTCGATGAAATTCCCGGATTGGGACACCACCGACAAAAACAATTGTTGGCACATTTTCGGTCGATCGACTACCTCCGTTTAGCGACTCCCGAACAGTTGGCAGAAGTTTCTGGGATTGGCCCGCGTCTGGCGCAGCAAATTTACGATTATTTCCACCCGTAAAGTCTTACGCAGCATGGGAGACGGGGATTTTTGGGGCGAGGGGGCGATCGGCGCGCAAGTCCCGATTCAGCCCCGATTCCGCCTGTGTGAGGGAGGTCTTCAAAATTTTTGAACAGATCTCTTGCAATTCCCAGAGGCTTGTGGTATGTTTAGTTTCTGTGCGCGGGCATAGTTTAGTGGTAAAACTTTAGCCTTCCAAGCTAACTATGCGGGTTCGATTCCCGCTGCCCGCTTGCGCCTACAAAAACCTCAAACCAACCAGAAATCAACGGTTTGAGGTTTTTTATTGCTGATTTTTTCGGTTATCCAGCGGTCGGATTGACTAGAAATTGAATACAAATTGGATACAAAATGACTACGATTTGACTGCGGAACGACCAAACTGAGTATCAACTGAGTATCAAATGACTACCCGATCGCCCTTTTTGGGGACAATTTGGAGACAAATGAATACAAATTGAATACAAAGCATAACTGTATTCAGTTTGAGCCGTTTAGCTTGGCAAGTATCTCTCAAAACGCCTCCACCTCTCAGCTTGCGGTGAGCTGGGTACAAGAATCATTAGTTAACATAGAGTACCCTGGTTTGGCAAGATTGCCGATCGAACTCAGCTTGAGTTATGACTGATTCGGAGTCGCATCAGTCACAAGGAGAGCCCGTGAAATATTTTTCAGTAGTAATGTATTTGCTGCGGGAACGGCAACAATTTCTTGAAGAAATTCGCCAAGGTGTAAAGCTCAAATCTAAAATTTTCGGTTTGTTGATTTCTAGTACCGTATTTTTTGGCATTTACGGAGCGATATTAGGTGCATCTAGTACGTGGATGCAATGTCTGGTTTCAGCAATTAAGTTGCCAGCACTTTACTTGCTGACGCTGATTATCTGCTTTCCCACACTGTACTTTTTTAATGTCATGTTTGGTTCTAAACGAACTTTTGAACAGTATTTGACATTGTTGATGACAGCGATGGCGATGATTAGCGTTTTGCTGTTTGGATTTGCACCTGTGAGTTTGTTTTTCCTCATAAGCAGTACCAATTACAATTTTTATCTGTTGCTGAATGTTGCTATCATGGCAATCACAGGATTTTTGGGAGTAAGTTTCATTTATCAAGGAATGCACTTTCTTTCAGAACAAGATGCGGAAGGCAAAGACATCAGGCTAAATATTTTGCGCTTTTGGTTGGGACTTTATGCGTTTGTTGGGACTCAGTTGGGATGGACGCTGAGACCGTTTTTGGGGTCGCCGGGAATGGCTTTTCAACTGTTCCGAGACCGAGAAAGCAATTTTTATATGAGTCTGTGGCAATCAATTATGTCTCTGGGAGGATCGTAATTAATCCCAATTAAAGGAGATTTTGAAGAGTGATACAAGCGGATTTGGAACAGTTAAAAATTTCTGAGAAGGAGTTGGAGGATTTGAGTGGAATAGCTTTGAGCGACGGTTTTGCAGCGGATTTTTACCGACCTGCTGCACTCCGGGACGGCAAAAAGCTGTTTTCTCTTTTGGTGAATGAGTTGCTGATATTTTGCGTGACATTAGTTGTTTCGCTGCCTGTTGCTTTACTGGCTAATAAACATAATGTTGGTTCATTTAGCGATGCTGAGATATTTGTCAGGGTTTTACAAATAACTTTGGGTTTGTCGCTGGCGATTACTGTTGCTTGGAATATCTATAAATGGGTTAAGGCAAAGCCTCTGGCAACGCTGGCGGGTCTGCTGGATGAAGTTGAGAAGTATCATGAGGTAATTCAGGCTTTAGATATTATCGATCGCCTAACGGATGCTGGGAATTTACAAGCCAATTTAATTAACCGAGGAGATGCAATTGAAGCCTTAAAAATTACCAGAGAAAGTTTAGTCTGTGCTTTGAAAACAGAAAGAATTCTCAGGGAGAATCAGCAATTTATCGGTCGCCGTTACGAGCTATTTGCTAATATTGAAAGTAATTTGGCTGCTTTGATGGCGCTGGATGTGAGCGATCGGGCGACTGAATACGGGCGGTTGCTGAATGAGGCTTTGGAAATTGGGATGAGCGTGCACAAAGAGGTAAGAAAGTTGCAAAATGGACGTTAGAGTTGTTGCAGCGTTCCTGGTTTGTTGTAAAAGTAGTAACTGATATCTTGCACCATGCTAAACAACAGGCAGGATGCCTGTGCCACAAAAATTAAATTTTCTTGTGGGGTGGGCATCCTGCCCGCCCCTGAAAGGCTGATTGAAAATGGTGCAATATAGAAGTTACTACAAACTTTTTTTACCACCGGAAATTTCAATCATCAAAAATATCCAACTGTTCGCCCTCCGACTCTTTTCTACCATTTTTTTTAACACCTTTCCGCAGCCCGATCGCAATTTTGCTGTGTTTCTCAATCTGCTTCATCACCTGTCTCGCCCTGTCAATCACCGACGGCGGCAAACCCGCCAATCTCCCCGCTTCAATTCCGTAAGATTTGTCAGCACCTCCCGGCTGAACTTGGTGCAAAAATACGATTTGATCTGGCAATTCTTTCACTGTTACTTGATAATTTGCGACATTATCTAAAATAGAAGCTAACTCATTCAATTCGTGATAGTGAGTCGCAAAAATTGTCCGCGCCCGAATCTCAGTTGCTAAATATTCTGCCACAGACCAAGCAATAGAAAGTCCGTCAAACGTCGCCGTTCCCCTGCCAATTTCATCTAACAAAACTAATGATTGCGGCGTGGCGTGATTGAGAATATTTGCAGTTTCATTCATTTCCACCATAAACGTAGATTGACCCGTTGCCAAATCGTCTACTGCACCGACGCGGGTAAAAATGCGATCGCAAATTCCCAAACTCGCCACTTTCGCCGGCACAAAACTGCCCATCTGCGCCATTAACTGGATCAAACCCACCTGCCGCAAGTAGCAGCTTTTCCCGCTAGCATTCGGCCCGGTTAAAATAATTAAATCTGGGCGGTTTAACGAGTCTTCCCGACCCAAAAAAGCCGAATTAGGTACAAAAAATCCCGGCGGCAAAGACTTTTCCACCACAGGATGACAACCTTCAATAATTTTAATTTCCCGACTTTCTGTCATAGTGGGGCGGCAGTAATTCTGGTAAACTGCTACTTCTGACAAACCGCACAAAACATCGACCGCCGCCACGGCGCGGGAAACGTTCCGAATAATTTCGGCGTGTTCTCCTACCTCCGATCGCACTTGAGCAAAAATATCGTATTCCAATTGATTTAAATCTTCTCGCGCTGTCAGAATTCGCACTTCCCTTTCTTTTAATTCTTCAGTGCTATAACGTTCTTCATTGGTGAGAGTTTGTTTGCGGGTGTAGTCCTTCGGCACTTGGTCTACTTTCGATTTTGTAATGCTGATGTAATAGCCGAAAGCTTTATTGTAGCCTACTTTTAAATTAGAAATTCCGGTGCGTTTTCTCTCAGTTGCTTCTAAATTTGCAATCCATTCTTGGTCGGCTGATGCAGTGTGTCGCATTTCATCTAGCATGGGATTGATTCCCGGTCGAATCAAACCTCCTTCTTTTAAATGAATCGGCGGTTCATCAACTAAATGAGCGTGAATTTTACTTGCTAATTCTTCTAGAATTGGCGGTACATTTTGCAGTGCTTTCAAATAGGGCGATCGCCCTTGGACTGCGATCGAGGCTAATGCCGGCAGTTTCGAGAGAGAATCAGCTAAAGCGACCAAATCCCGCGCGCTAGCTGTTCCAGAACCAGCGCGGCCTGTGAGTCTTTCTATGTCGTAAATTTGGCGCAGCAACTGCTGCAAATCTTGGCGCAAGGCGTTATTTTCTACTAATTCTTGAATCGTGTCGTGTCGGGCGCAAATGCCTTTAATGCTGAGCAAAGGTTGCAGCACCCAGCGGCGCAAAGCGCGGCCTCCCATTGCGGTGCTGGTTTTGTCTATAGCCCACAGCAGCGAACCGTGAAAAACCCCATCTCTCACTGTTTGAGTAATTTCTAGATTGCGACGGGTTTGGTAGTCGAGGATGAGAAAATCGGTGAGAGTGTAAGTGTGCAATCTTTGCAAAGAAACTGCTTTTTCCTTTTGAGTTTCTTCGAGATATTGCAGCAAACCCCCGGCGGCGCGCACTGCGAGGGAAAGGTGTCCGCATCCCATACCTTCGAGCGATCTCACTTTGAACTTTTGTAGGATTCTCTGTTTTGCTTCGGACAAACTAAACGGAATTTGCGATCGCAAAGAATAGCAGAATGAATTCGGCAAACACTCCGGTAAATGCTCTGATTTCTCTCCGGGCCTCAACATAGTCACCAAATCCGGCGCATTAGTCGGCACCAAGACTTCCGAAGGCTGCAAACGCAGCAATTCTAAGGTTAATTGTTCTAAACTGTCTGCTTGGGTAGTGACAAATTCTCCAGTAGAAATATCTGTATAAGCTAATCCCCAATGTTCCCCAGCGATGACTACTGCCGCTAAAAAATTATTTTGTCTTGGTTTGAGCATTCCGTCATCAGTCAAAGTTCCGGGAGTGAGAATGCGGGTAATTTCTCGCTTGACTTGGCGGCCTTCTTTAGCAGCTATCGAGGCATCTTCAACTTGGTCGCAAACTACCACAGCATAGCCTTTTTCTACTAACATTGAAGTATAGCGGTCGAGGGCGTGGTGCGGCACTCCTGTCATCGGCACTCTGCCAATTTCTTTGCCGCTTTCTTTACTCGTACAAACAAGTTCTAATTCCCGCGAAATCGTAACTGCATCTTGGAAAAAACACTCAAAGAAATCTCCGACTCGAAACAATAAAAGTGCGTGGGGATACTGTTCTTTCACTTCCACATACCGCTGCATCATCGGTGTCAGCTTGGTGAATTCTAGTAGGCGGTGGTCGGCATTGCGGATGTTGGGTTGATTGGGGTCTGTTGGGGTAGATGCAGTGTAAGGCATAAAAGGCGATCGATAAATTTTAATCTTTAACAACTTTAGCGCAAGCTCGGCTTTTAGCTATAACTAATATACAATATTTGACGATTAATCCTCCTTAAGCAGGGTGCAAGATTCTCCTGATTGGTGTGAAGTGTTGAGCTATACAAAAGTCACGAACCCTGCTTAATAATTGATAAACCCGCTTTTAAGTGAGAATTTTTCGGTCGCTATTTATCTAAAGTGAGCCCCAATATCGGCTCTAGTGAGGCAAAATGCGGAAATTTTATTGATTGTGAGAGGGGAGCGCTCGGCGAGCGACAAAAACAATCTCAGCTATGTAGTTGTTAGCTTTTATAGCAGATGTTGAAGGAAGAAAGAAGAAAGAAGAAGGAAAAAGGCTTTAGTTATCTAGAAGAGAAGGAAGAAGGCTTTAGTTATCTAGGAGAGAAGCAAGAAGCAATCTTTCGCAACGGTTTCAGCAATTAAGAACGTTCTAACCGTCGGGCGCGGTTGCTATAACTGTTGGGGCTTAACAGAAGAATGTGAAATCCCCCGCACTTTACTTCGAGGATAAACTTTACATTTTTGTTATTGAAAACAGCCCGAAGATAGATTTATAAATTATACCTCGGATAGAGAGAAATTATATTTTTTATGATTAAAATTAAAACATCCAAGCAGGTAATTTATCGGCGCAGTAAATTTAAGATTTAGAAGCAAAAATTTGCTAGCTAGTAGTTAACTAGAGGAGAACGAAATAATGAAAGCTCTTTGCTGGCACGGAGCAAATGATGTGCGAGTTGATAATGTACCAGACCCAACAATTATCAACCCGCGCGATGCGATAGTTAAAATCACGTCTACAGCAATCTGCGGCTCGGATTTGCACCTCTACGATGGCTTCATCCCGACAATGCAATCGGGCGACATCATGGGGCACGAATTCATGGGAGAAGTAGTCGAACTCGGCAGCGAAGTCAAGAACTTAAAAAAGGGCGATCGCATCGTCATTCCTTTTACTATTTCTTGCGGCAGTTGCTTTTTTTGCAACCGCGATTTGTGGTCGCTGTGCGACAACTCCAACCCCAATGCTGGGCTGGCGGAAAAAATGTTCGGTCATTCGCCTGCAGGACTGTTTGGCTACTCGCATTTAACGGGTGGCTATGCAGGCGGACAAGCAGAATACGCGCGAGTTCCGTTTGCAGATGTCGGCCCTTTAAAAATTCCCGACGGACTTTCTGACGAACAAGTATTGTTCCTCACCGATATCTTTCCTACTGGTTACATGGCGGCCGAAAACTGCGACATTCAGCCGGGGGATACTGTAGCTGTTTGGGGATGCGGGCCAGTCGGACAATTTGCGATCAGAAGCGCGTTTATGCTGGGGGCCGAGCGAGTAATTGCGATCGACCGCATACCGGAACGCTTGCAAATGGCGGCCGCGGCCAAAGCTGAAATCATCAACTACGAAGAAATCGACGCCGGGGAAGCAGTCACCGAAATGACGGGGGGACGCGGGCCAGACTCTTGCATCGACGCGGTGGGGATGGAAGCCCACGGCACCGGTCTCGACGCTTTGTACGACAAAGCCAAGCAAGCCGTGCGGTTGGAGAGCGATCGACCCACTGCCCTGCGACAAGCGATCGTCGCGTGTCGCAAGGGTGGCACAGTGTCAATTCCCGGCGTTTACGGCGGCTTCGTTGACAAAGTGCCCCTAGGTGCAGCTTTCAACAAAGGCTTGACCATGAAAATGGGACAGACGCACGTTCACCGCTATTTGCGGCCTTTGCTCGATCGCGTTCAAAAAGGTGAAATTGACCCGTCATTCGTAATTACGCACCGAATGAAATTGGATGAAGCGCCCCACGCCTACGACATTTTCAAAAACAAAAAAGACAACTGCATCAAAGTTGTCCTCAAACCCTAACTCGCATTTACCCTTTAAGGAAAAACTATGCTTTTACAAGAAAAAGAATCAGGCGACTTGATTGAAATCCTCGATGTAGATGCTTTAATCAGCCCTACAAAACAAGAAGTGCCGGGAAAAAATCAAGCTGGTCAAGAAGAGCAAGAGAAAGCAACTTTTGCAAAAAGCAATTTAGTGTTTCCTTCTGGTGAAACTCTGCCGCGCTGTTGGACTGAGGAAAATTATCAAACTCATTGATTCCCCTGATTCTCCCCATCCCGCTTAACAAGGGCGGGACTCGAAGCTAGGGGGATGGACACAACAAATATGTGTCCGCTCTACCCGAAAAACCGCTCTCCGATCGGGGTTAAAACCCCTGGATGAGGGCGGTTTTGATGTGTTTTTTGACACCCGGAGGACACAGCGCTGTGTTTGTTTAAATAGAATGTACGATCGACCAAATTTAATGCAGAGTCTTTAGTTCGCGGGCGCGAGAAACCGCATTAAACTAAAGTGATAAAGATAACCGGGCTTGATTTAATTTCTTTATGACTAAAAGCTGATTCCCCTCCATCGGTGGCAGCGTTACAAATAATGAAACTTGTTCAAAACACCCTGGGAGGACTTCCCCATGTTTTACCATAAGAAGCCACTACAGTATTACAAAAGACCAGAAAAGCCAGATGCCGTTTACGCCAAGAAAATACAAGAACTAATTGGCGGTACATTTGGCGAAATGACCGTGATGATGCAGTATCTATTTCAAGGTTGGAACTGCCGAGGTCCAGCAAAATATCGCGATATGTTGCTTGATGTCGGTACAGAAGAAATCGGGCATATCGAGATGCTAGCAACTATGATTGCTCACTTGTTAGATAAAGCTCCTGTATCTATGCAAGAAGAAGGTTTCAAAGATGCTGTGGTGGGTGCTGTGATGGGAGGAAACAGCCCGCGAGATGCGATCGCCGCCAGCATGAATCCGCAGCACGCAATTGTATCTGGTTTGGGCGCACTTCCTAGCGACAGCGTAGGGTATCCCTGGAACGGCCGTTATATCGTTGCTAGCGGCAATCTTTTAGCAGATTTTCGCTCGAATTTGCACGCCGAATCGCAAGGAAGATTGCAGGCTGTGCGGATGTATGAAATGTCAGACGATCCGGGCGTGAAAGACACCCTGAGTTTTATGATCGCCCGCGACACGATGCACCAAAATTTGTGGCTGGCGGCGATCGAAGATTTAGAAAGTTCGGGAATGGAAACAACACCCGTTCCGAGTTCCTTCCCCCAAGAGTTGGAAAAATCAGAATTTGCTTATCAGTTTTGGAATCATTCTGAAGGTTCCGAAAGTAGCGAGGGACGCTGGGCGAAAGGCAAATCAATGGACGGCAAAGGCGAATTTGAATATGTAGCCGATCCCCAACCGTTAGGGCCTGAACCAGTACCGCCGCCGCCAGAACCCAAATTGCACGGCACTGGCATGCAATAGCCAATCAAAAAGTTAGTAGTGGAGTTTTCTGTCCGCGATAGAGTAATTAAGTAATTCAGGACTAAAGTGCTTACTCCTAACCTAACAACAACTAAAGTTCTTACTACTAACGTTGGGTTAGTGGTAAGAACTTTACTCGCATATTTACTAATTAATTAGTTAAGGAGTTGAGTCCTTACTACAAACCAGGTTTTGGCAAAAAGTTTAATAACAAACAGCAAATAACTTATGAAATTGCAAGCAGTAATTCTCGATATTGACGGTACTCTGACGCTCAGCAATGACGCCCACGCTCAAGCTTGGGTAGAGGCATTTGCGGCTTACGGCTACGAGGTGCCGTTCGATAAAATTCGCCCGCTAATTGGCATGGGAGGCGACAAAGTGATACCCAAAATGGTATCAGGACTTTCCGACGAAGAAGGCGACGGGAAAAAGATTGCACAGCGGCGCAAAGAACTGATTATTAACCGCTTTGCTCCCGAACTTTCTCCAACCCCCGGTTCGCGGGATTTGCTGTTAAAAATGCAGCAAGAAGGATTGCGGCTAATTATTGCTACTTCAGCTACCAATGAAGAACTTTCCGGTTTGCTGAAAGCTGCACAAGTTGACGATTTATTGGATCAAGATCAAGCGGCGACATCTAGCGATGCAGAAGCTTCTAAGCCGGAACCGGATATTGTCGAAGCTGCTTTGAGCAAATTGCAGATGGAAGCGAGTCAGACTGTCATGTTAGCTGATACTCCTTACGATATCGAAGCTGCGGGCAAGTGCGGGGTGGCAGTAATTGCTTTTAGGTGCGGAGGTTTCGATGATGCTTCGCTAGCAAAGGCTGCGGCAATTTACGATCACCCTGCTGATTTGTTGGCGCATTATGACGATTCTATTTTAGGGAAAAAGGAGTTGGTAGCGCGTTGAAGTAATATGGCTAACTGCGGGGCATCGCCCCTAAAGTAGCCTGATCGGCTACAATCCACTCTACCTGATGGGCTTCTGTGATATCTGGAATATCCAGCCGCGCAGCTAATTTGCGAATGACTGCTTCCGGTACAGTTGCTGTGCGCGATCGATTCCGCTGCAATATTTCTTCTAGAGGTACTTCCAGATAAACAATGCGAATTCGCGTTTGGTAAGCAGCAAAAAAATTAATTAATTGCTGCCGCATTTGTTTAGTTGTATTCGTGGCGTTCCACACAAAAGAACGCCCCTCATTTATATATTCGCGCGCTCTTTGTTTGGCGGCTGTCACCACATTTCCAGGTGTTTCGTCGGGAGGCACATTCATCTCTTTTCGCAGTGCATCCAGCGAGATGATCGGCAAATCTGGAAGATTTTCCCGAATCCAATAATCTTTACCGCTTCCTGGCAAGCCAGACATCAAAATTACTTCGCATTTAGTGTCGTCAAATGCTTCGTAATCCGGGTTGCCGTTCTCTTTGCGGAAGTAGATAAATCGGCTGTGTGCTGATGGAAATTGTCGGGGAGAATCCAAACAATTATTTTCTTGACAAAACTCCCGAAATAGTTCTATTTTATCGAGCAATTCTTGTCTGTCGCTACAGTGTCGGCCGCGCACGTCTGCTTCGGCTAAAAGTGCGAGGAAATCGCAGCGGACAACTTGACTGACTTTAATTACCGACTGCTGCGGGTTCGGTTTGTCGATCAGCCAGATGGGTAAACTGCCGAATTTGACGATCGCCACCACTGTTTCGCGAATCTCAAACTGCACAGGCGGCTCGAATTGAGCTAAAATTTGTCTGACCATTCTCGCACCTTGGCGGGCGTGACCTTTTGAGCTAATTCTGCCGTCGGCTTCTATTTTTGTAAAGGCTGGTTTAGCGACATCGTGCAGCAAAGCGGCGGCAAAAAGTATCGATCGTTCTTGCACGGGTAATTGTCGCCAATTTGGGGAAGATATTAATGCTTCGCAGACCATTTTGGTATGAATTAAAACGTCTCCTTCGGCGTGATAAATCGGGTCTTGCTGACATCCTTTTAAGTTTTGAATCCAATCGAAATGATTTTGAATGCTGTCCCAATCCATGAACCAATCGGGCGGTTGAGGACAAAAGGGAAAAGTCCAAGTTGCCGAGGGCGATAACAGTGCCTTCATAAATTCACCTGCTGGTTAACTAAAATTAAATAAATTCACATCGGGACGCAGAATATTAGGTATAATGGGGCGATTTAGCCAATGTCCTTCTGCATTTTTAATAGCTGTCAAAAAGCTGGCACGCACGTATTTGTAACGCGCCTTTACTATGCCATCTTCTTCAACTTTAATGTACAGACCCTCCATGCGATCGCTCTTGTCAGTCTCTTTCAAACACCGTTCTTCATCTAATCCCAATTCCCCGCAGTACAAACGCAATCGCTCCAAATTTCCAGGTTGAATAAAATTAGACTTGTCCATAAACTGCATCATTTGCTTGGGAGATTTCACCACTCCCGAAAACAACACGGGAACTGACACTAACGGCAGTCCGTTTAACAACTTGCGGCGGGATTCTGTACTCAAAAATTGATTTGTTTCTAAGTCGAGTACGTCGTATTCCATAAAATAGTGCGGCAAAAAATCATAAAAAACAGTGTGTTTCGCATAAAGCCATTCGCCGTAAAGAATGTAGCGATTTCCCAGCACTTCTCCCAGGGCTCCGCTGAGACTGAAAGCCCACTGTTTGAATAAGTTAAAATGTTTTTCCCTCGCCCCGCCGGTGAGATAGTGACCGCGACTTTGCAGCAGCATTTGTCCGTCTGGTGCGAAGCTGATGCCTGTATTAGCGCCGTCTACCTTTTCTTCTATAATTAGAGGGCGATCGCTCAGGGCGCTAAATGGCACGCTGTCGAGGTCTTCATCACCCGGTTGGAAACGCGAACCTTCGATGTGATAAGTTCTAGGATATTTAACAATTTTGAGCATCAGCCCATCCATTTTAGATTTGAGATTTCAGAGGCAACCCCATCCATTTTAGATTGTAATTTTAGATTTTAGACTTGAGAGGCTGCCGAATCTATTTAACGATTATAATGGAATGAGCACAAAGGAGCGTGTAAGTTGAAAAATCAAAGTTTCCAGAGCATATCATCAGCACTCGCTGGGATTCTATTAGTAGGCGCGCTACTCATCGGCTTAAACTCTTTTGTCGTCATCAATCCCGGTGAAGCAGGGGTGGTTAGCGTTTTAGGAAAAGCCACAGATGGAGCATTGTTAGAAGGGTTTCACCTCAGACCCCCGCTAATATCCAAGGTAGATGTGTACGATGTAACCGTGCAAAAATTTGAAGTTCCCGCCCAGAGTGCTACTAAAGACCTTCAGGATTTAAATGCCAGTTTTGCGATCAACTTTCGCCTCGATCCTGATAAAATAGTTGATGTCCGAAGGACTCAAGGAACTTTGGAGAATATAGTCTCAAAAATTATTGCTCCTCAGACGCAAGAAGCATTTAAAACAGCCGCTGCACTGAGAACCGCCGAACAATCTATTACTCAAAGAAGTGAACTGAAGCGAGACTTTGATACGGCGCTGAAGGAAAGGCTATCAAAGTATGATGTAATCGTGCTCGATACGAGCGTTGTTAACATTCGATTCTCCTCAGATTTTGCGAAAGCGGTTGAGGAGAAACAGGTTGCTGAACAGCGAGCGCAAAGAGCTGTTTATGTGGCTCAGGAAGCAGAGCAACAGGCTCAAGCTGACATTAACCGCGCTCAAGGTAGGGCGGAAGCTCAAAGACTTTTGGCTGAAACTTTGAAGGCTCAAGGCGGCAATTTAGTTCTGCAAAAAGAGGCGATCGAAGCTTGGAGAAGCGGCGGGGCTCAGATGCCAAAAGTGCTGGTTATGGGCGCAGGTTATAGTCGGGTTCCTTTCATTTTTAATATGAGCGATATTCAGGAAGAACCCGATCACCCGCAAGTGACCAACAATTAAAATATGACTGAGGGTAACAAACTCGGTGTCTCCGAAAATATTGGCTTTGCTAACCAGAAATCTCGCAATAAACCGGGTTTACTCAGAAAGCACACATAAGTCTTATGAGAGTTGCGGGAATATGCTACACTTCTGAAAGCCACAATATAACGACAGTTTAAAACCTGTCGTTATAAAAGCGAAGTCCGCAATTAAAACGCAGGCAACACACTCATTTTAGGAAGCCAGGAGAAATCATGACCCGCGCTATTATGGAAACCGACAAAGGCACAATCAATTTGGAATTGTTCGATGCGGATGCGCCTAACACAGTGAAGAATTTTGTTGACTTGGCGGAAAAAGGTTTTTACGATGGATTGTCCTTTCACCGAGTCATTCCTAACTTTATGATTCAAGGTGGCTGTCCAAAAGGCAATGGAACGGGCGGCCCCGGCTACAAAATCAAGTGCGAAATCAACTCCAACAAACATTTGGCAGGAACTTTATCGATGGCTCACGCAGGCCGCGATACGGGTGGCAGCCAATTCTTTATTTGCCATTCTCCCCAGTCTCATCTAGATGGAGTTCACACAACTTTTGGCAAAACAGAAGATATGTCTGTCGTCAATGCTATCCGCCAAGGTGACAAGATTATTTCGCTCAAAATTGAGCATTAATTTCCAGTAATTAGTTTTGTTGGCAATAAGGAATAAAGTCGTTATTGCCAACAAAACTTTTGAAAATTAAGAGTTTTAAAATCTACAATTTATGACTGTTATCAATGATTCTGCTGTGGTGGCTGAGTTAACTGAACTATATTTAAAATACGAAAAAGCTCTTTGTACGAATGATATTGAAACTCTCGATAATTTGTTCTGGGATGCGCCGGAAGTGGTGCGGTTTGGGGTGACGGAGAACCTGTACGGGAGCGATGAGGTGAGGGCTTTTCGCAAAGGACGATCGCCTGTAAATGTCGATCGAGAAATGTTCAACCTCAAAGTCGTGACTTTCGATGCAGACACAGCGGCTGTGACGCTGGAATTCCGCCGTGCGATCGATGGAGTGGTGCGGCTGGGGCGGCAGAGTCAGATGTGGCGCAAGTTTCCTGAAGGGTGGAAGATTGTTTCCGCTCACGTTTCTTTTTTGCCTGCGTAGGGATGAGCAGTGATACACCTCCCCTCAAGGTGAAACAATTTCCCCTGTCGGTATTTGAATTTGATTATTGTTGAGCCATTTAATTCGGCAGATATTCTTTTTTTCCTTTACTATTAGTGCCTCTGCTTTGTTACCTGTATTCTTCATAGGCAAAGGTGGCACATTTGGTTCGTTTTCATGTTCATTTACTCTAAAATAAAGCTCTTGCCCGTCATAAGAGTAAATTTTTTTTTCAATAAAAGGGATTAACTTGTATCTTAACCTGAGACTGCATGACCCTGTGGTATCATCGTGATCGTTTAACATTAAATCTCCGTTGTAGTAGCAATAAATAGATTTTAATTGATTGGGTGACTGTACAACTTGTACGAATTCTCCTCTTCCTTCCCCAATAACAATTATACCAATCAAATATTTCGGTAAGTTACCAATATCATAAATTAATGTGCAGGTGGAAATAATCACATAAAAAGCCACTATTTTGGTAGCTAACTTGTTGGGATTTTGTAACATTATTTGTTTGTCTAAAAATATATAAAAAATATAAGTTAACACAAAAACTATACCAAATAATCCCGCCCACAAGTCAAGAGCCATACCAGCTAAAGAATAGGGACAGAGTACGATAATTAAATTTAATATATTAAAAATTATCGCACCCCACACTATAAATTTTGATTTCATATTTTTAGAGGCTGTAAATGAAAATGATTCTAAAGCGGTATCCAAAAGCTAAATTTAACTATAGCCGGAGCAATTCTACCATAGCTGCAGGTCTTTCTTGGTTATCCAATTTTGCACTAGCTTGGTCATTACCGCTGTTTTTCCCATATCCCATCCTCTAATACAGTTCATACTTGAGCAAAGTACACGGAATCGATCCATTATAAACAGGAATTCGCCGCGATGTCCTGAGTCCCACCTTTTTACCCAACTCCTTATTTCCCGTCAAAATAAACGCATTCCAACCTTTAAAACGATGCTTGAAAATATCCCCCAACATCTTGTACAAATCTCCTAATTCGCTAGCCTCTCCTAGGCGCTCTCCGTAGGGAGGATTGCAAATCAGAACGCCTCTGTCTGCGGGCGCTTCCAACTGAGATAACTCGGTTTGAGCAAAGTGAATCTTACCGGAAATACCGGCTTGCTGCGCGTTCGTGCGAGCTTGAGTTAACATATCGAAATCGCGATCGCACCCTGCAATCACCTCTTTAAGTTCCGGCAATTCGCTGTTTTCAGCTTCTGCCCACAATTTATCCCACAAAGGTTCGTCAAAATCCCGCCAAGTCATAAATCCAAAATTTTCTCGAAACAATCCCGGTGCAATATTCAATGCCTTTAAAGTCGCTTCCAAAGGCAAAGTTCCCGAACCGCACATCGGGTCTAAAAACGGCAAGTCAGGCGTCCATTCTGCCATCTCCAACAAAGCGGCAGCTAGGGTTTCTTTGAGGGGAGCAAGCCCCATCGCCGGTCGATATCCCCGGCGGTGCAAACTGCCTCCAGAACTGTCTAAACTTAAAATAGCTCTATCTTGATGAATGTGAATGTTAATTAGCAAATCGGGATGCTCTACATCAACATTAGAACGCTTGTTAAATTGAAGGCGCTGTTGGTCGGCGATCGCATTTTTGACCTGCAAAGCTGTATAGTGAGTGTGGTTCAACTTTTCGTTGCCGCCGGTGCAGTTTACTGCTAAAGTATTTTCGGGATATAAGTATTCGTCCCAAGGGATTTTCTGCACTTCGCGGTAGAGCATATCCGAGTTGTAACACCGGAATTCGGCGATCGGCATTAGCACTCGAAAAATTGTTCTCGACCAAAGATTCACGCGGTACAATAAAGCGCGATCGCCCGCAAAGTAAACCCCAGTAAAATCTGGCTTGACATCCTGGGCCCCTAAACGTTCTAATTCTTGGGCGGCAATAGTTTCTAAACCGCGCGCAACTGTAGCAAAATATTGATTCATTGATAATTGGTAATTGGTAATTGCTTTTTCTCGATCGCTCTAAATTAGATAGTAGCTGGTTTAAATCCTAACTCTCACAAACAATACTCTACCTTAAGCTAGATGCCTCGGTAAAAAAAATACTAATTTTCCGAACAGCGTTGTCAACAGGCGATCGCCCCAAGCCGCACCCAATCTACCTTATCGACACAAAAACCCACCTCCTCCGGGTGGGTTTCCGCGCACCTCACCCTTGCAACTCACAAACTGTCAGTAATACTCGTGAAATTAAAAGCTTTCACGCGCACTCCGGGCACGACACTACCGCCGTAACGCTTCACCGCACTAACTGCATCCACATCGCGCAACATATCAGGTAAAACTTGATTGAAACGCAGGTTCTTAATCGGATAAGCAATTTTGCCATCCTCAATCCAAAAAGTACCGTCGCGAGTCATCCCCGTTACTTCCAATGTTTTCGGATTAACGTAACGCACGTACCAAGCTCGACTGACGAAAATTCCTCGCTCGGTTTGAGCAATTAAATCTGCTAAACTTTGGTCGGAACCTGTCATCACGATCGGGTAAAAAGCACCTTTTGCCTCTTTGCCTTTTTGTGCGGCCCAGTAGCGGGAATAAGACAAACTTTGAGGGACGCCATCTTTGATGATTTCCAAATAATTATTGCTCAATCCGTCGCCGAAAAAAGTATTCGATCGCAACAAAGGATGAGCCGGATCGCGCTGCACTTGCACTAACGGGCTGAAAAGTTGTTCCCCCGCGCGGTTTCCCGCTGGTTTTCCCTCTGCATCGGCGATCGACATAAACGATCGCCCCTCATCCGCCGCCCTCGCATCCAGCCCCCAAATCACCCACGGTAGCAAGCCCGCAAAAGCAGCGCCGTCAAGGATTACCGGATAAACGCCGGGAGTGATGGGGCGCGGGTTGCGGGATGCGATCGCCCGATCGAGCACTTGTTCTGCTAATTCGGCGATGGGCAATTCGTTGATACTCCAAGCAGTGCTCTGAGCCCAACTAGAACCGTCTTCAACGCGAGCCGTAAAGCTGAAATCCGCCTCTGTAGAATGGTTGCAGGCGCGGAGTCCGGTTGACGAGGCGATCGCGTACAGCGACGCCTCAGCGCTCAAAGTGCCCGAACCGTGAGCCCCCCCCTCTGCGGCAATGGCGCAAGCTTGCTGCACCATTTTGGCCCGCGCTAGAGGCGATACAGTTGCCGTTGCTGCGTCGAATGCGGGCGATCGCAAATCGTAGGTTTGAGGCGGCAGCAGCGGCATCCATTCGGGGTCTGCCGGCGCAATTCGGGCCAATTCTTCCGATCGCTTGACTGCAGAGGCGATCGCATCTTCATCAAATTCTGTAACAGCAGCAGAGGCGCTTTTGTTGCCAAAATAGCTAGTAATGCTCAGGCTAAATACAGTTTTGCTAATATTTTGACTAATTTGATTTTCCGAGAAGCGGGAAAGAGATTCTTCGCCAGTAGAGAGACTGACAAATACTTCCTCTGCTTTGGATAGTTTGACTGCTTTTTCTACTACAGATAAGGCTTGGTCTTCACTTAAAAGTGCGGGCGATGTTGTTACAATCATGATTGGTAATTAGGCATTGCGAATTGGGCATTGCGAATTGGGCATTGCAAATTGGGCATTGCAAATTGGGCATTGTTAGCAATTAACTAATAACTAAGAACCGATGCCCCGTGTCCCATGTCCTATTACCCAATTTGAATATTTCTCACTCGCACCGGTACACAAGCGTGAGTCATCTGAGCAACCTGCATCGGCTCGCCCTTTCCGCATATATTAGTACCGCACTGAACCAGCTCCGAAGCCGGCCCGATCGCATCTATTTGATTCCAGAAATCAGTGCTCATCGCCTGATAAGTTACATCCTTCAACATACCGACTACTTTACCTTTTTCCACCTTCCAAAAAGCATCGCCACCGAATTGAAAATTGCGCCGCTGCTGGTCGATAGAAAAACTACCAACACCGTCAATTAAAATCCCATCTTCAGTATCAGCAATCATCTCGGCCAAAGTAGCAGTATGGCTGCCGCCATCCGGGCCCGGCTCCAATCCCAAATTGGGAATTCTCACCATCGGCACGCTCGACCAACTGTCAGCGCAAGCAGAACCGTTGCTGCTACCGCGTCCGAGGCGATAAGCCGTCTCTCTGTCAGTGAGATAATCAACTAAAATTCCATCCTTGACAACGTACCAATCTTGTGATTTTACGCCCTCATCATCGTAACCCATTGTACCGCGGCCGCCCGGTTGAGTGCGATCGCACTTAAAATTCACCCAAGGTGCAGCGTATTGCAGTTTATTTAACTTATCAGTAGTAGCAAAGCTCGTGCCAGCAAAATTAGATTCGTAGCCGTAAACCCGGTCTAATTCAGTTGGATGCCCTACTGATTCGTGGATTGTCAAATACAAATTTGTCGGCTTAAGAATCAGAGATTTGCAAATACCAGCAGGGATTTTGGGAGCGCGGACTTTCTCAATAGCTTCGGCGGCAACTCTTTCGACTTGACTCAACAAATCATCGGGATTAATATGTTCGTAACCGATATTCAGCGGCGGGCGTTCGTAACTGCGACTTTGGGCATCGCCGCCCGCAATTGCGGTACAGCCAAAACCCGGATAGCTGCGGTAGATTGTTTGTTCGATTAGCGAGCCTTCTGTAGAAGCAAAAACCTTGTCTTCGCGGCTTGACTGCAAAAAAGAAGAAGCTTTTTTGATGCCTTGTGCGCCGTGTGCTAGTAGCTTCTCGTTGATAGTTAGTAGCAGTTCAGCTTTCTCAGCAACCGGTACAGAAAAAGGGTCAATGGCGATCGGAGTTACATAGGTATCGACATATTTTTCGACCGGTACTAACCGCACCGGTTCCTTCTGAGTCAAGCGGCTGCCTTTAGCGATTTCTACAGCCAAAGCGACTATTCTTGCAACCTCTGCGGGTGTTTTGCTGTGGCTGGCGGCAAACCCCCAAGCGCCGTCTAGAAGCACTCGCACGCCAAAACCGGAACTTACATTATCTGACAGTTGACTTAAAGATCGATCGCGCGCGTAAAGATTCTGCCTTCGGTAACTGCAAAAACGTACATCACCGTACTCGCAACCTGTTTTCCGAATCAAATCTACAGCCAAATTTGCTAACTCGTTAGCAGAGATTTTTGCAGTTAATTGCACCATAGTTATTCGTCATTCGTCGTTAGTTGTTAATTATTATAGCGCTTTTCAATTTTTTGAACCATTTTCAACAAGCCTTCTATGGGCGGGCAGGATGCCCACCCAACAATAAATTCACTCTTTGTGGAACAGGCATCTTGCCTGTTCTTAAAAATAGTACAAAGAGTGAGTTTAATCGCGGGCAGGATACCCACCCCACAATAAATTCACTCTTTGTGGAACAGGCATCTTGCCTGTTGTTTATCATTGGGCAATATCTCAGTTTAATCCTACTCCATTTCCTGCAAAACCCCTGTCAAAATTTCCACAATTTTATCGATATGTTCCTTCTCAATAATCAGCGGTGGCGACAAAGCAATAATATCACCAGTCGTGCGAATCAGCAAGCCTTTTTCATAGCACTGAATAAAACAATCAAAAGCCCGTTTCCCAGGCTTCCCAGCAATAGATTCCAACTCAATACCCGCTACCAGTCCCAGATTCCGAACATCAATTACGTGCCGCACCCCCTTCAAAGAATGCACCGCATTTTCCCAATAACCAGCCATCTTATCAGCTCGTTCAAACAGCCTTTCTTCGTCATAAATATCCAGCGTCGCCAGAGCAGCCGCACAAGCCAGAGGATGACCAGAATAAGTATAACCGTGAAAAAGCTCGATCGCATTTTCAGGAGCATTCATAAAAGCATCATAAATGCCTTCTTTCACAAACACCGCCCCCATCGGCACCGTACCGTTAGTTATCCCTTTTGCCGCCGTCACAATATCGGGAACCACCCCAAAATATTCCGTAGCAAAACTAGAGCCTAGTCGCCCGAATCCGGTAATTACCTCATCAAAAATCAGCAGAATTCCGTATTTGTCGCAAATCGCCCGCAGCCGCTCCAAATAACCTTTAGGTGGAATCAAAACCCCTGTAGAACCAGCCACTGGTTCGACAATTACCGCTGCAATATTCGACGCATCGTGCAAAGCGACAATCCGCTCCAGTTCATCCGCCAAATGCGCTCCCCATTCCGGTTGTTTGCGGCTGAAAGCATTGTGTTCGAGATTGTGAGTGTGAGGCAAATGATCGACTCCCGTGAGCAAACTGCCAAAAAACTTGCGGTTTGTACCGATACCGCCGACAGAAATTCCCCCAAAACCAACGCCGTGATAGCCGCGTTCCCTACCGATCAATCTTTGGCGAGTTCCTTCACCTTTCACCCGGTGATAAGCAATTGCAATCTTCAAAGCAGTTTCTACAGATTCCGAACCAGAATTAGTAAAGAAAACGCGATCGAAATTGCCAGGAATCATCTTTACCAAACGTTCCGCTAATTCAAAAGCACCTGGATGTCCCATCTGAAAAGCCGGAGAGTAATCCAAACGCAAAACCTGCTGTTTAACTGCTTCGGCAATTGTCTCGCGCCCGTGCCCTGCATTCACGCACCAAAGCCCCGCAGTACCATCTAAAATTGAGCGGTTATCATCGCTTGTAAAGTGCATATCTTTGGCAGAGACCAACATTCGCGGATTTGCTTTAAACTGTCGGTTGGCAGTGAATGGCATCCAGTAAGCGTCCATATTTGTCATCGTTTTTTTATCCTTTTATATTGATGCTTCTGCATCCAAACTATAACTGGCTCCCGATCGCCGCTCGCCAGACGCTTATTATAATTTTACAAAACACCTCTCTCCCTCTTTCTATCTTTTCTATCTCCTCTGCGCCCTCTGCGCCCTCTGCGGTTAGTAAAAAAAATATCATTCACAAATGAAATAAAATCACTGCCGCCATCCTAAATCTTGGCGATGGCTTTCCTAGCGACAGAGATATCAGATAAAAAACCCGGTTCATTAATTAACATAAAAAAACCGGGTTTTTAAGGAACCTTAAAACTTGATGTTTAATGACAAAAACTAGCTAATTAACGATCGCCTCCACAGACTCATGCTGCAACAAACCGGTCAGCATTTTCACAGGCCGCTCCCCGTAGGGCCAGGCGAAAGCATGGCGGAAAGCAGCTTCTTGACACGCTTGCAACTGCCGAAAATCAATGATATCCAAAGTTAACAAATTCTCGTACTCGAAAGGTAGTCGCACGTTGTGCAATCCCGCGTTGTCGGTACAAATGGCAATATCGACGCCAGCTTCAAAACATCGATCGAACACAACCTTCAATTCGCGCATATCCTGCAACGTCCCCGTTTTGAGATAGGTAGTCGGGCAAACTTCCAAGCATTGACCCCTGCGCGCGACTTCTGGCAGCAGTTCGGGATATTTTAAAGGAATTTGAATCCCGTGGCCGATACGCATCAGATAAGGCAGAAGTTCGGGATAACAGCCAGAGGTAGTTTCATAGAGGTGGCCGGTAGTTTTAATGCCGATCGACCTCGCGTACTGGTACAATCCGACAAACTCCTCTAAACGCTCGCCAATAGCAGCATCGCCCCCAGCTAGATCGATCGCGCAAACATATTCTCCCATCCCGGCCGCCAAATCTACGATCGCCCGATTCACTTCATAAGGCAAACGCGAGTGCATACACAAAATTTGGCTGGTAACAATCGGACAATCGCTAATTTGACTTGCCTTGCCCACAACCTTTACAATTTCTGCCATCAAATCAATGCGTTCTGACTGTTCCAAATGTTCTGGAGTGCGCAAATAAGGCGTATAGCGCAACTCCAAATAAGCCATATTTTCAAACACGTAAGCGCCCCGCATCAACCGATAAATAAAATAAGGCAAAGTCTCAACAGTTTGAACGCTTTCTACCAGCGTGTGCAGTTCCAAATACTCATTGAGAGTATTGCGGGGACGAGTGTAAAATTCCTCAAAATCCGAGTATTTTTGAAATCGATTAACCATCTCAGCATTGTGGCGATCGAAATACCGCCACAGCACCCTAGGAACGACAGAACCACCCAGATGGCGGTGCAACTCAGCGTGTAAAGTCATGGCAAAAAAGCCTCAATTTTCTCGATTGTAACAAAAATTAATTTGACCGAAAGCAATTGGGTCTGTTGCCCCCGGACTCGTCTGTGGATCGGCTCTCACTAATTTGCGTATCCGATCGACCTGCGAACCAATGTATCCGTGGCGTAGCCTCTCAAATCTCAAATCCAAAATTTAAAATCTAAAATTGATTGACATTTGGGACGCATTCATAGATAATCGGAGATTGTGTCAACCTGAACTGAACGCGAGAAACCCTTGGCTAACGTAGTTGTGATCGGCGCCCAGTGGGGCGATGAAGGAAAAGGCAAAATTACCGATTTGCTCAGCAAATCAGCAGATATCGTTGTCCGCTACCAAGGGGGCGTCAACGCGGGTCACACCGTGGTAGTTAACGGTCAGACTTTCAAGCTGCACTTAATTCCGTCTGGGATTCTCTACCCTGATAAAGAGTGTATTATCGGCTGCGGTACGGTCATCGACCCTAAAGTTTTAATTGCAGAGTTAGATCAGCTAGAGGCACTGAATATTTCAACGGCCTCGCTGATGATTTCGGAAACTGCTCACGTAACCATGCCCTATCATCGATTAATTGATGTAGCATCGGAAACCCAGCGGGGAAATTATAAAATCGGGACGACGGGACGCGGAATTGGCCCTACTTACGCAGACAAGTCCGAACGCACTGGCATTCGGATGCTCGATTTAATGGACTTGGAAGGGTTGCAAGAACAACTGGAATGGACGATTAATTGTAAAAATGTCCTTCTCGAAAAACTCTACAATTTGCCGCCTCTAAATCCGCAAGATGTAATTGATGAATATCGAGTTTATGCGGAACGTTTGCGACCGCACGTAGTAGATAGTTCCCTGAAAATTTATGAGGGAATTCACAAGCGGAAAAATATTCTCTTTGAAGGCGCGCAAGGCACTTTATTAGACTTAGACCACGGCACTTATCCTTACGTTACTTCGAGCAATCCCATCGCAGGTGGCGCTTGTGTGGGAACAGGAGTAGGCCCGACAGCGATCGATCGCGTAATTGGCGTAGCAAAAGCTTATACAACCCGCGTCGGAGAAGGCCCTTTCCCTACCGAAATGGTAGATGGAATAGGCGCAATTTTGGGCGAGAGAGGTGCAGAATTCGGCACGACAACGGGCAGGAAACGCCGCTGCGGTTGGTTCGATGCGGTAATCGGGCGCTACGCAGTCCGCATCAACGGCCTTGACTGTCTGGCAATTACCAAACTAGATGTTTTGGATGAATTAGAAGAAATAAAAGTTTGCGTTGCTTACGAAATTGACGGCGAAAAATGTGTTGATTTCCCGAAAAGTTCCCGGATATTTGCTCGGTGCCAACCTATTTACGAAACCCTTCCCGGTTGGAAACAGTCTACGGAAGAGTGCCGGAATTTGGAAGATTTACCGCCGCAAGCTTTGGATTATCTGAAGTTTTTGGCAGATTTGATGGAAGTGCCGATCGCAATTGTTTCTCTCGGCGCCAGCCGCGACCAAACTATTATTGTAGAAGACCCGATTCACGGCCCGAAACGCGCTTTGCTGTCAGCAGACGGCCATCCCGCCAAACCATTTTAGGTTTGAGATTTTAGATTGGGAAAGATTGATGGGGAGATTGGGTGAGTTGAAGAGGCCGAGATTCGGAGAATAGCCAAATTCCCAATTCCCAATTCCCAATTATTATCAAATATTCAGCGAATTTAATTAACTTCGATCGCTGTAGCATAAATTTGATAAAATGTAAAAACAATCAACAGAAAGTCATAAAATGGAACTCGCAGTAGAATGTCAAAAGCGGGCAGAAGGCAGCAAACCTAACGCCCTACGCCGCTCTGGATTGATTCCCGCCGTCCTCTACGGCCACAAAGGCTCTGAATCCATTTCCCTTACCATAAAAGCCAAAACAGTTGAACACCTGCTCAAAAAGCACGTAGTCAACAATACCCTAATTGACCTCAGCATTCCCGACCTCTCTTGGAGCGGAAAAACCTTGCTGCGGGAAGTTCAAGTTCATCCTTGGAAAGGCTATCCTTACCACCTGAGCTTTTTCTCCGTGGCAACTCAAGACAGTCTGGAAGTTGAAGTGTCGCTGAATTTTGTCGGCGAAGCTGTGGGCGTCAAGTTAGAAGGCGGCATCTTGGATACCGTGCTGACGCAACTAGCAGTTAAGTGCAAACCTGACAGCATTCCTGAAGGAATTGATGTAGATATTTCTAATTTAAAGGTTGGGGATGCGCTGCACATTCACGAATTAGTTTTGCCTGCGGGAGTGGTAGCTCTCGGCGAACCAGATCAGGTGGTTGTTACCGTGCTGGGAATTCAAGCAGGTTCTGAAGCAGAAGACGCAGAAGCAGACGCAGACGCAGCAGCTTGATTAGTAATTGCTAATAGTTGTTAACTAACTAATGGTTGAAAAAAAAGGGCGATCGCTTTCTCGCAAAAGGGCGATCGTTTTTTGCTAAAAAGGCTATTCTCGTTTGGGTTCGATCGCACATCTGGCACCGTTTGTAAGATTTTTTTAGGCGGGTTCCCTTGCCCAGTCCACAAGAAAGCCTCCCACAAGCAAGAACCAGCCTTGTTTACTTTGCTTTACAAAACGGGCGATCGCCCGGAAGGTACAAAAGTCGGGACTGGCGCACAAATCCGCCAGAAACCGTACTGATTCTTACATATTTAGCCGTAAAATCAAAAAAATCAACCGAGAATCCCGGTTTCTCGCCAGCACCGGCAGTCAAAAAAATTAAGAATTGGGGGAACAAGTCCGGTACTCTTAGTGTCAAACGCGAGTATAATTGTGAAACGTTTTGACTACCTTATTTAATTCCTGCCTCTGGAGCCGCCGCCCATATGCCATCAACAGTGAATACAGAATCAACAGCGGTTCAATTTAACCAACAGGGAGAAACATACTTATCCCAAGGAAAAATAGAAGAAGCGATCGCATCCTGCGAGCAAGCTTTGAAGATTCACCCCAATTTTGCACCGGCTTACAAGACTTTGGGCAACGCGCTGCAAGCTCAAGGCAGGATGGAAGAGGCGCGGCACTGGTACGCTAAAGCGATTGAAATAGAACCGAATTTTGCGGAAGTATACGCGAATTTAGGTAGTCTTGGCGCGCAGCAGCAAAAATGGCAGGAGGCAATCGGATTTTATCAAAAGGCGATCGCGATTAAGCCGAATTTCGCGGGAGTGTACCGGAATTTAGCAAAAGTATTCGGACAAATTAGCAAACCGGAAGAAGCCCAGCATTGCTGGTATCAAGCATTTAGTTTGGAACCGGAAAAAGTAGCGCCTGGGGAACACTTGAATATGGGCGACGCTTTTTTTCGGCAGGAAAAATACCCCGAAGCGATCGCTTGTTACGATCGCGCCATAAAATTAAATCCTAATGTGGCGACTGCTTACCAAAATTTGGGCGAAGCGCTAAAAAAACAAGGGAAGTTAGAGGAAGCGACAGCATATTATCGCAAAGCTATTGAACTGAACGCAGCTAATGCGAGAAATGGCAGCGAGGGACAGCAAACTTTGGCGGGTGCAACTGCGAAAAACGGTGCAGTTAAGCAGCAGCCAGCAGCAACGGCAGTTAAGCAGCCAGTGCAGCAGCCAGTTAAGCCGCCAGTTCAGCAGGCAGTTAATTCTACAATTAATATAGAAGATCCAGAAGCATACAAAATATTGGCAGAAGGCTATTTTGCTCAGGGCAAATTAGAACAGGCAATCGCAGCTTGCAAAAAGGCGCTGCAAATAAAGCCGGAAGCGCCGCTTTACAAAATGCTGGGCAACGCCCTACAAGCTGGCGGAAAAATTGATGAAGCTAAAAGTTGCTATGTCAAAGCAATAGAAATTAACCCGAATTTTGCCGAAGCTTATGCTAATTACGGCAGCATTTGCGCGCAGCAAGAACAGTGGCAGCAAGCGGTTTCTGCTTACGAAAAGGCGATAGCCCTGAAACCGGATTTTGCCGGTGCTTTCCGCAATTTTGCCAAACTTTTGACGCAGTTAGGCAAGTCGGAGGAGGCGGCTGAGGCTTGGTATCGAGCATTTGCGATCGACCCCAAATCCGGCACGGCTGAGGAACACGAGAATTTAGCCAAAACTTTGATCGAGCAAGGTAAGGTAGATAAAGGAATTGAGTGTTACCGGCGCGCGGTTGAGTTGAACCCAAATGCTGGCGCAGCTTATCACGAATTGGGCGAAATTCTTAAGGGTGAAGAACAGTGGGAAGCGGCGGTAGATGCTTACACTAATGCCATTAGAAACAATCCCGCTCTTTCTTGGTCGCACAACAATTTAGCTGAGTCGCTGGTTAAGCTGGAACGCTGGGAAGAAGCGGTAAATGCCTACCGCAAGGCTATCGAATTAAATCCCGATTTTAGCTGGTCTCACAACAATTTAGCAGATGTGTTGCTGAAGTTGGAACGGTGGGAAGAAGCTGTAGAGTCTTACCGGAAAGCAACAGAATTAAATCCTGATTTCAGTTGGTCGCACAACTATTTAGCAGACGCGCTAATTAAACTAGGAAGGTGGGATGAGGCAATTTCGGCTTACCGAAGGTCGATAGAACTCAATCCCGACCATTTTTGGGCGCACAACAATTTAGCAGAAGCGCTGGTGAATTTGGAACGTTGGGATGAGGCAGTTGTTGCCTACCGGCGTGCTAACGAAGTTAATCCGAATTTCTTTTGGTCGCAGAGCAAATTGGGCGACGTGCTGCTAGAAATGGAAAGGTGGGAGGAAGCGATCGATGTTTACCGACGCGCGGCTGAGTTAAATCCCGATTTTCCGTGGACTTATTACAACATGGCAACAGCTTTTGAGAAGCAGGAACGGTGGGAGGAGTCGATCGCCGCTTACCGCCGCGCTGCGGAAATTCAGGCGGATTTGCCGTGGCTTTCGCAAAAGTTGGCTGATGCTTTGAGGATGCGATCGCAGTGGGATTTGCAGGAGGCGATGCGTTTGTACCGGCGGGCGATTCAGGAGAATCCTGATGACGTGCAGTTGTATCACAAGGCGCTGGAGATTGCGCCGAATGATGCTGACCTTTATGTTGAGTTGGCGGATGCTTTGGTGCGGAAGAATTGGCCGGACGGGGCGATCGTCTTTTATCAGATGGCGTTGCAGATTCGGCCGGACGATCAGGGGATTTCGGCGCTGCTGGAAGAGGTGTTAAAAAAAAAGGGTGTAAGTAGGGCGGCGGAAAAGAGCGATCGCGCGGTTCACCAACACTCTGGAAATACGATAGAACACACCCCTGGGGTAGCTACCGAGTACCACGAATTAGGGGCGTCTCTGCAAGAAGAAGGTAAATTTGCTGAGGCTGTGGTCGCCTACGGCAAAGCAATTTCAATTAATCCCAATTACTTTGGAACTCACCACAATTTAGGCGATGTCCTCAAATCGATAGGTAAAGTTGATGAGTCTATTAAAAGCTATCAGAAAGCTGCTGAACTGAATCCAAGTTTTGTTTGGTCGCACCACAACTTAGCGGATTTATTTCAACAAGAAGGTCGCCTTGATGAAGCTGTTGCTGCTTATCGGAAAGCGATCGAGGTTGCTCCTGACTTTGGCTGGTCGTACCACAATTTAGCAAAAACTTTAGCTAAACAAGACAAGCTTTCGGAAGCTCTGGAAGCTTATCAGACGGCGAGCAAACTCGATCCGAAACTTTTTGGTTTGGATTATCAAAACTTGCGAGATTCGCTATTCCTCGGTCAAGACCCAGCTTACACGAAGTGGCGCGCTAAGAACAGCCCCAGAGAAGCTGACTTGCGGAAGATGGCGGAAACATTAGAAATCTTTAACTACAAGCCGCTGATTAGCATTGTCATGCCGGCTTACAATACGCCAGAAAATTATTTGCAGGAAGCAATAGAATCAGTTATCAATCAGATATATCCTTATTGGGAATTGTGCATTGCGGATGACGCATCAACCGCGCCTCATGTCAAGCAAGTTTTGCAAGAATATGCAGCCAAAGATAGCCGGATAAAAGTAGCTTACAGAACAAAAAACGGTCACATTTCTCACTGTTCTAATTCTGCTTTGGAGTTGGCGACGGGTGAATTTGTATCTTTATTAGACCACGACGATACACTGACACCAGAGGCGTTGTATGAAGTGGTGCTGTTGCTGAATCGGCATCCGGAAGCGGACATGATTTATTCAGATGAAGATAAGATTTATCAGGATCAAGAACTGATAAATCCTTTCTTTAAGCCAGAATGGAGTCCGGATTCATTTTTATCTCGGATGTACACTTGCCATTTGGGAACTTACAGGCGATCGCTAATTAACGAAATCGGCGGTTTTAGACCGGGTTTTGAAGGAGCTCAGGATTACGATTTGGTTTTGAGATTTACGGAAAAAACAGACAAAATTTTTCATATTCCCAAAATTCTATATCACTGGAGAATGCACGCGGGATCGGCTGCTGGCGGTGTAGAGGCTAAACCCTATGCCTATGATGCAGGGCAAAAAGCTTTGCAAGAGGCGATCGAACGCAGGGGCGAACCGGGGAAAATTGAAGGCGTTCCCGACTTTTTGGGACACTTTATTGCACGGTACAAAATTGCAGATTACAAGCGGGTCAGCATCATTATTCCCACGCGGGATTTAGGGGATGTTTTGGACAATTGCTTGGAGTCTATCTTTACTAAGAGCGTGTACCCCAACTACGAAGTTATCGTGATCGATAACGGCAGTCAAGAGCAACACACGGCGGAAATTATGGCTAAATGGAGGGCCAAGGAATCAGCGAGGTTTAAAAGTTATCGACTCGATATTCCCTTCAATTTCTCTAAGATTAACAACTACGCTGCTAGCAAAGCGGAGGGAGATTACTTTCTGTTCTTGAATAACGATACAGAGGTAATTACCCCCGATTGGATTGACGCAATGGTTGAACAAGCTCAGAGAAGCTCGATCGGGGCGGTGGGCAATTTGTTGATATATTCAGATAACAAAATTCAACACGCGGGAGTAGTGATGGGACTCGGCGGCGGAGTGGCCGGTCACAGCTTCTATCATATGCCTCGATCGATACCAGGATATTTCGGGAATGTGGTAGGTATGAATAATGTTTCAGCGGTAACTGCTGCGTGTTTAATGTGTCGCCGCGAAGTATTTGAAAGTGTTGGGGGGTTTGACGAAGAACTAACAGTGGCGTACAATGATGTGGATTTGTGTTTGAAAATGCTAGAGCAAGGGTATCGCAATATTTACCTGCCTCATGTAGTTTTATACCACCACGAATCTAAAAGCCGAGGTTACGAAGACTCGCCTGAAAAGAAAGAGCGGCTGAGGAAGGAATCAAAGCTGATTGAAAGCCGGTGGCAAAAATATATTGACAATGACCCTTACTACAGCCCTCATTTAACCAGAGCTTGTCAAGACAGCGGTATCAGATTGGAGGACGAGAATTGGCGGCCGACGAATTAAGAACATCTCCCTGAGTTTAGGGTGTGAACTTAAGCCTCCAGCCTTCTGTATTTCTGCTTTGTACCCAAGTCTCGATCCCCCTAAATCCCCCTGAAAAAGGGGGACTTTGAAGGCTCTTTCCCCTTGTTAAGGGCCGCAATGGGGAATCGAGAGGAGTGTGACTCAGACTCAAGAAGAGGGACGTTGAACGCTCTTCCCCCTTGCTAAGGGGGGCTAGGGGGGATCGAGAGGATTGTGATTCAGACACAAAACCGATACAATTCACCGGACGGCACCAATGTCAAAAACCTGTAGGGGCGGGTTCACCGGTAGCTTGAAGGAATACCCAAAGACTAAAAAACTAGCCCCCACCCCGCGCGAGAATCCTGAAAATTGACTGTGGTGCAAGTTCTCAGATACAAGGTAGTTATAAACCCTTTCTCAACAAAGCTAAAAAAAGGAAATATACGGTACAAAACTATGAATAACTCATTACAAGTGCATGAAGAGACAGCTTCTAATTATTTTCATAGAGGCAACCTCCTAAAACAGTCGGATAAATTAGAGGAAGCCGCGGCTGCCTACCAGCGATGTACTGAACTTAACCCGGATTTTTCCTGGTATCACCATAATTTGGGTGAAGTTTTGGGGAAGTTGGGGCAGCGGGATGGGGCGGAGAAAAGTTATCGCAGGGCCTGCGAACTTAACCCGAATTCGGCTTGGTATTGGCACAATTTAGGGGAGGTTGTGGAACAGCAGGGGAATCTCGATGAAGCCGTGGCTGCGTACCGCAAAGCTGTGGAAATATATCCGGATTTCTACGAGTTTCACAATAGTTTAGGGAAGGCTTTGTGCTTGCAAGGTCAACTGGATGAATCTATAAGTTGTTTGCGAAAAGCGATCGAGCTTGACTCGGAATCGGCTTTGCCTTACCAAAATTTGTGGGAGGCTTTGGCAAGACAGGGACGGGTTGATGAAGGGATTGATTGCTTGCGAAGGGCGATCGAGCTAAATCCGGGCGAGGGAGATTTGTACCTGAAGTTGGCAGAAGCTTTGCAAGGAAAGAATGAATTAGCAGAAGCCGTGGGTTATTACCGAAAGGCGATTGAGTTGAAGCCTGATGTGCATTGGTCTTACTATAAAATGGGAACGGCTTTAGTGGCACAAGGTAAATGGGAGGAGGCGATCGCATCTTACTCGCAGGCGGTTGAGTTAGAACCTGGTTCGGCGATCGTTCACCACTATTTGGGGCATACTTTGTCGCTCATGCAGCGGTGGGAGGAGGCGATCGCTTGTTATCGAAAAGCGATCGCTCTTGCCCCCAACGTTGCTACCGTATACTTTCATTTAGGCGATGCCTTAGCGACACAGCAAAGGTGGCACGAAGCTGTAGCTGAGTACCGGAAGTCTGTCGAGATTGAACCAAACTCTCTTGAATCCCAAGACCATTTAGGATTTGCTCTGGCTCAACTTCAGCGCTGGGACGAAGCGATCAACTCTTATCGCAAAGCTATTGAGCTAGCCCCCGACTCGGATGTGGTTTATCACCATTTAGGAGATGCTCTACAACAGCGATATTGTATCCCGTCTCTTACACAACAAGTTCAGTCGGATTTAGATGAGGCGATAAAGTGTTATCGCAAAGCGATCGAACTTAACCCAAGGAATGTCGAGACTTACCAAAAGATGCTGGAGATTAAGGCTGACGAGTATGAATTATACAAACCATTAGGCAATATTTTGTTAGAGCAAAATCGGGTGGATGAGGCAATCGCTTATTATCAAAAGGCACTGGCAATTAAGTCCGATGATATTGAAATCCACCAGAAGTTAGGGGAAGCTTTTGTAATAAACAATGCTTTAGAAAATGCGATCGCATCGTATCACCAAGCTGTTGAGCTTAACCCAGAGGATGCTCAAATTCACCACAAGTTAGGGGAAGCTCTGCAAAAACAAGGTAATCTAGATCAGGCTATTGTCGCCTACCAAAGAGCTATCTATCTCGATCCAAACTACTTTGGCTCTCACCATAATTTAGGGGATGTCCTTCAACAAAAGACTTTTCTTGACGAAGCTATCACGGCCTACAATCAAGCTATTGAGCTGAACCCAAACTTTGTATGGTCTCACCACAACTTAGGGGATGCCCTGGCAGCCAAGGGAAATCTTGAAGAAGCTATTAGTTCATACCGCCAAGCTATTGAGGTTGATTCTAATTTTGCTTGGTCTCACCACAATTTAGCCAGAGTTCTAGCCAAACAAGCTCGGAATCGTGAAGCTGTTGCTTCTTGCTTGAAGGCTATAGAACTCGATCCTAGTTTTTTTACCCAGTATTACCAAAGATTAGAGAAGGCTCTACTGGGTGACTAAGGTGCGATTCACCTGAAGTTTTATTCTATGCCTGTCCCACAAATCGACTTGTGCCTACTATTGACTTAACCCTAACGGATCGAGCCATTAATTGTTTCCACTCTTGTGAGTTAGTCAGCGAATAGGTATCAAGTTCACAACCTTTTTCTGAAGAAAACTTAGCAAAACTCTCTAACCAGTCATTAACGGTTTGGGTTCCTGAAAAAGGCGTATATTTTAAAGATTGCTGCAAGCACTCCTGCATCTTAGTCAAAGCCTTATTGTGATAAGCGCGACACGCCTCCCAAACTAAAAGTTTGTACTGCATCTGGTCTTGTCCATCTTTATCGTTGCCTAAAGCTTCCTGAAACTGGGATAGTTCTAATTCTCCTTGAGTCTGATGCAGTTGTATTTCGGACTGTTGCAATTGCTCTTGAGTTTGATGCAGTTGAGTCTGAGACAGTTTCAATTGCTCTTGAGTTTGATGCAGTTGCATCTGAAATTGTTGCACTTTTGCCTCGATTTGATGCTGTTGCGTCTGAGATTGTTCTAATTTTTCCTGAATTTGATAAAGTTGCGTCTGCAATCGGTTCCATTCCTCTTGCTTCTGATGCAGTTGAGTTTGCGACTGTTCTAATAAAGCCTCGCTTTGATGCAGTTGTATCTGTGACTGTTCTAATAAAGCCTCGCTTTGATGCAGTTGTATCTGTGACTGTTCTAATTCTCTCTGGCTTTGGTAAACTTGAGAGTGCGATTGCGCCAATTCTTCCTGCGTCTGATCGAGTTGAGACTGCGATCTCTTTAATTCCGTTTGAGTCTGATGCAGTTGAGTTTGGGAGTTTTCCAATTCCGTTTGAGTCTGATGCAGTTGAGTTTGGGAGTTTTCCAATTCCGTTTGAGTCTGATGCAGTTGAGTTTGGGA
>NZ_JAUBQN010000001.1:170736-393974 GCF_036701295.1 Microcoleus harperi Pol14_C6
GTTTTCCAATTCCGTTTGAGTCTGATGCAGTTGAGACTGCGATCTTTTAAATTCCACCTGAGTCTGATGCAATTCCCCCTGAGTTTGATGCAGTTGAGATTTTGAGTGTGCCAATTCTTCCTGAGTTTGATGCAGTTGAGTTTGGGAACTTTCTAATGCCCTTTGAGTCTGAGCGTGTTGAGTTTGGGAGTGTGCCAATTCCCCCTGAGTCTGGTGCAGTTGAGACTGCGATCTTTTAAATTCCACCTGAGTCTGATGCAATTCCCCCTGAGTTTGATGCAATTCCCCCTGAGTTTGATGCAGTTGAGATTTCGAGTATGCGAATTCTTCCTGAGTTTGATGCAGTTGAGTTTGGGAGCTTTCTAATGCCCTTTGAGTCTGAGCGTGTTGAGTTTGGGAGTGTTCCAATTCCCCCTGAGTCTGGTGCAGTTGAGACTGGAAGTTTTCCAATTGGACTCGTAGTGCTTTATTTTCTGTTTCCAGGTTGCGAGTATTCAGCCACTCCTGAAAAGCCTCAGCCTTGTAAACTGGTTTTATTAGTTCCCGCCAAGAAAAATTTGGTGTTTCATCCGGCCACCATGCCCTAGCATCGAGTTCTTGATACATCTCTACTGCTTCTGGACAGTAATGATTAACTAAGCTAGGTCGATAGCTATCTAATGGTTGAGCGTGAAATAAGGATGGGTCATAAACCGTTGATTCAGGATCTGTTAAGCTAGTCTTGAATTTCTGGTTTATTGCTTTAATATATGATTCTTTGAAATTGACTATGGTGTTAATATTAGCTAGAAGGCAACGATTAGAAAAGCGAGCGTAAAAATCAATGATTATTTGGTTGTATTGATGCCATACTTTCAATGCCAATTCAGGCTGATCTTGAAAAGTACGATCGCCCCTGCGATAAAGAGAATCTACTACTTCCCAAGGAGACCGATAAATCAGCAAAAATTTAGCTTCTGGCAGCAACTCAGACCAGAAATCCAAGAATAAAGTTGTACGGGGTTCTTTCCATCCCCATACTCTACTTACAGAGTTTTTGGCAACTATTTCCTTAGCTTGCTTCACAAAACGATCTTCAACATTTATTTTTTCCTGTAAAGTCCAACCATCCTCAATAATGGCTTGCGAGCGCAGCACCGCTCTGTGAAATTCATAAAAATCAATATTTTCAAAATGACCTTTGATGTTTACATTATCGGCTCCCAATAAATTGCGACCTATATGCAAACCAGCACTTTGAAGCAAAGATGCTGTTAAAGAACTTCCAGAACGGTGCATGCTGACAATTACAAGGATGGATGACTTTTCCTTTTGACGATCGTTCATTGGTTTCAACTCCTTTGTGATTTTTGACCCGGACCAACTTGAAAGCTGAGGATATTTTACTATATTATCATCAACCAAAAAAGTATCGATTGGTTCATATATTGCCCCAGCATCGCTAACTACACTGTCTTTTTTAGATGTGTAAATTTCTACTTGATTATTTCGGAGGATAGTAAAATATTTCCTTAATGTATCTGCATGGCTTTGCACATAAAATGCTTGATAAATTAGTTCTGCTAATGGTGCCTCCAACGCTTGTAAGAGATAATCGTAGGTACAGTGTGGATGATCCGCATTAAAAAGGGCGCGCTTGTGGAACTCTGTATTTTCTAAATCATTTTTCATTGCCATTCTGAGTGGCAAGTCTTCATTATAAAAATGAACTCTGTTGCGCTGCTCGACTCCAATATATACAATTTTAGATGCACCTAAAATCAAAGCGAGATGAGTAGCAGCTAAAACTACATTATTTTTAGTATAAATAGCACTATCTTCATTGATATAGCGACTCAAACCAATATTTTCATCAAAAATATTGCGCCTAATTGTGAGAATATTTGGCTCATAAAAAAGTTTTTCACATACAGGTCTGATATGTATAATGACTGAATCAAGTAGTTTTTTTGCTGCTAACATTATCTCGGCCGGATAAGCAGATATAAAATACTTTATTTTGAGCTTATATTGCACTCTGTTCACACCTATTGTCGGCAGTTTTTCCAGCGCTTCTAGCTGCTTTTTTGAGAGCGTATTAAGTTGAGGTCCGGCACCAATAATAAATATCGTTTTGCCTTTCTCTCGATCGTTTAGTTCTGCTAACCGCATTTTTGGCATTGTCTTTATCGTGTAATTTACAGCTAAAGCAACATTATCACAGATTACTTTTACGGGCAATAGCAATTAAAGTATCTGTTCTATGCAATGAGTTTAACATTTCACCGTAAGCTTTATCCAACTCCTCACTCCTTAAATATTCCCAAACTTTGTGACCGCCAGGTTTACCTCTCGACAGCCAATATAAATGGTTAGCTAAAGGATACCTCTGAAAGCCCTGAATATCAACCCGATCGAATCCTGATGCTTGCAAAAAAGTCTCTAAACTTTGACGGGTATGCAAAATCAAATGTTCGCTCCAAAAAGTAAATCTTTTAAAAGAATCAAGATCGAGGATATCAATTAAAAAATCCTTAGCATGAGGCACTTCTACAATAACTATGCCATTAGGTTTGAGTTTACTTTTTACTATGCCCATTGTTTCAATAGGCTCGACTAAGTGTTCAAACACGTGAAATAAAGTAATGACATCCAAATATTCATTCGGAGCTTGGTCGATGTTTTCCCATACTTGATAACCTAAGTTTATTAGTTCAGTCGCGATCTTTATTTGGGGTTCTACGGCGAAAGTTTCTGCTGCTTTTTCATTTAATAAATCTAATATTCCTCCCGCCCCTGTCCCAAAATCAAGCCATTTTTTATTTTCGATCGCCCAGCCAAATTGAGTTGCTCGTCTTGGATCATCCTCAAATGTCTTCAAAATTGCTTCTTTTCTACTCGTGGCAGACCAATAGCTCAAATCAGGCTTATTTTGATAATATAATGAATCAATATGTTGAGATTTTGTCAAAAAAATCACTTCGGATTTTTGGCATTTCATAACACAAATATCATCGCGATCTCTCACTCTGGAGTAATATAATTCAACTGAGTTAGGTTCGCATATACCCAGACGCAATAGCCAAGAATAGATTGTATTTTCATCTGTTATCATAAAATTAAAATTTATTATAAAAATTTTTCTAATTTTTCCAAAGCCATCCAAAAACCCTCTCCTCCATTTTGATGTCCTTGCCAAATTTCAGGAATAAATGAAATGTTAGGCATTAACTTGTTTAAGTTTTCGGCTAAACTCAGAAAATCAATGCCACCAGAACCAATTTGTAAGCCTTCGCCATCCACGCCCGCCGCATCTGCTACGTGCAAGTGAACGCTATAGGGTGCAACTTTTTCCACATACTCCTTAAAAGACCAGTGAAAATAATTACAAGCTAGTTTAGCATGACTAATATCTAAACACAGGCGATAACCGTATTGACGGCAAAACTCAGCAGTATCTTCGGGATCGACAAATAAGTTCAAGTATAGTTGACCGCCAAAGTACCAAGGAAAAGGTGGTAAAGTTTGGGCAATAATCTCAACGCCTTCTGTCTCAATTTTTGAGAGACTTTCGGCAATTATTTCATAAAGTTTTCCTCGTTGCGACTCCTGAAGATGTTTGTCTCTTGTATAACCACCTAGACTGACAACGACGAAAGTACGAGAAGTATTTTTAAAGAATTTTTTTAAAGATTGTGTCACTTTTACTACGGTTTGTAATTCCTGGATCGATCTCTGTCGTTCTTCTAAATTAGATGCACATAAGTTAAGTAGAAAATCTCCACAAAAAAAATCAGGACTATGTACTACTAAACCTAAATTATATTTCTGTTTAAAGTATAAATTCAAATTCTCATCTAAATCTTTATAACTTAGATGAAACTCTAAAAAATTAGGATTTGACTTATCTAAAATTGTGGCAAAATCATGATAGCGAACTGGTATTCCCCAAGGACGAGTAAAACTATAGTTTCGCGGTTGAATTTGTTCCTCTAAAATGTCGCTGGCAAAGAAAAAGCTGCCCGATTGAAAATCTCTTGTAGCACGACGACCAATTAACTTGTTTTTGGTATTGGGTTGTAAGCCGCGACCGGGACTTTTAATTGATATCATATCATCTTTAATTATTTCCCCCCGCTTGAGATCGCAATTAATTATCAAACTTTTAGCTAAAGTTATACGATTTATTAATTCTCCTTGACTGATAGTTCTTTTTGCCGTAGTCCCCATTGCTGCTTCAACTTGTCTAATTCCTTCTACCATTGCTTGAAACTCTTCTGGTAACAAGCTAACTTTGTGATCGTTACCCTCTAAAGTTCTGTCTAAAGTCAAGTGTTTTTCAATAACTTTAGCACCTTTAGCTACCGCAGCGATCGCGACATTAATCCCTCGTTCGTGTCCCGAATAACCGAGCGGACTGTTAGAAAGTTCTTTAAGTTTATCTAAATAATTAATATTGATATCCTTAAAAGGAGCTGGATATGTAGAATTACAGTGCAAGAGAATGTATTTAGCTTGAGATTCATTTAAAATAGCGATCGCCTCTTTTATCTCATCCTCGGTTGACATTCCCGTCGAACAAATTAAAGGTTTATTAGTTAGGGCTAAAGCCCTCAAAAAATCGTGGTTAGTTAAGTCAGCGGATGCTACTTTATAACTCACCATTCCATAAGTTTCTAAAACTTCTAGACTTGGGATATCCCAAGGAGTACATAAGGGCAAAATATCTCGTTTTTGACAGTAATCAAAAGCTAAAAACATTTCTGTCGGTGTTAGCTGAAATCGAGATAGTAAATCTAGTACGTACTGAGTTCCCAAGTCTTCTTTAGCATCGCTAGCATTTCCCGCATTTTGATACAACGATTCTACATGGCGCATTTGAAATTTCACACAATTTGCTCCAGCTTCTGTGGCGCGATCGATCAATTTTTTCGCCATTTCTAAGCTGCCATTATGATTGTTACCGATTTCCGCAATAATTAAAGCAGGAGAATCACCATTAATAACAAATTTACCAATAGAAATTATATCCTCTTCTGGACTAGCAATAGCAACCAAGCGATATTGTCGGTCTAATAGAGGAATCAACTCTATTTCTTTAGAAAAATAAGAGGTAATTGTGTTGCGATCGTCATCCGAAAAAGCAAACTTAAAGTTTTTATTGCAAACTTGAGATACCGCAACGTTCAAATCCAGACTCTCTTGATTTATTAACCAGCGACGAAAATCCCCATCTGTCATTACTCCTTCTAACAGCCCTGAATCAGAGAGCGCAAAAATTATCCGCTTTTGATTATTGCTAATTTTTTTGAGTGCAGTGAGGACATTTTCGTGAGAAAATACGATATATTTAGTGAGTTGCCTGTCAATTTTCATGATGATTGTGCTGCAGGATAGTTTCAGCTATTTTAAAATCTAAAATAGAGTCGATATCCCATACATTTTCTCCCATTTTAAATAAAGTAATTTTTCCGCCCAACCAATTGCCAAATTGATGAAGTACCCTGGGCTGAAAAATATAAATAGAACCATTTTCTCGAAACTGCGATCGAAAGTCTTGACGGCGGGGTCGCTGACGATAATCATAATTAATAGATCTAGCAGATCGATCGCTCTCTTCCCATAAAAAAGTATGAGCAGGAGACACAGAAAGCAGCGAATCAGCAGCCGTGTTTTGTAGGTGTTGAATTGCGCGATCGATATCTTGACCTGTTCTCAGGGGACACGTACACTGAAGAAACACGATTAATCTCGGAAACACTCGGTTTTTTTCTATTTCAGCTACAGCATGAATGAGTGCGGGTGCGGAGGCTGCCTTATCATCCGCAAGTTCTAAGGGACGATCGATAATTTCAGCTCCATATTGTCGGGAGATATCGGCTATTTCTGCATCTTCTGTAGAAACATAAACTCGATCGACTAATTCCGATTCTCGGGCGTCAATAATAGAATGTACAATTAAGGGGATTCCTGCGAATAAACGTAAATTTTTGCGCGGTACTCCCTTAGACCCTCCACGGGCAAGAATAATTGCAATAATACTACTTGATGATAAATCGGTCATCGTTAAAAAGGAGAACTGCTGGTACAGCAAAAATAGAAATGAGTTCGACAGTTATCTGTCGGTTTAAGGTTTCTGGAACTCGTCAATAATCTTTTAAGTCTTTTGTTATAATAAATTTCCTGTTGCCTTGAGGTTGCCGACTGTTGCAAAGCTTTTTGGGAAGTTTACCACAAGTTTGAGTGTATTTTGCCCGATCGCCCCCACTCAACTCAATGTTGTGCTTTCCCAAGGAGATTAGACTTCAGGTATCTAAGGATGTTCCCGCACGCACCAGGTATTATAGATGGGCGATCGCCCCCAAGCCCGCTTGCCATCGAGCTTAACAATAGATATTACCCCAAAAATCAACACAGGAAGAGGATCGCACTCAGGCGATCGAGCAACACCCGCGATCGGGTAAACTAGAAAGGTCGATCGGGTTCCACCTCTGTACTGAGGAGCCACATCCCAACTCGCAAGACAAAACAATAAATTATGGATCTGTACGCAAAAAGAAGAGAAATAGCTTCTCAATACTTGAAAGGTGAGGGAATTGAGGTGGGCCCGCTGAACGCTCCTCTAGAAGTTCCTGCTGAGGTTAAAGTTCATTACATAGATCGGATGCCCGTAGAAGAATTAAGGAGACACTACCCGGAGCTAGCTGGGGTCAATCTCGCAGAGGTTGATATTATAGATGACGGTGAAACTCTTGCAAGAACACCAGATAACTCCTGGGATTTTGTCATTGCCAATCACATGATAGAACACTGTCAAAATCCGATCAGCGCTTTGGAAAACTTTTTGAGAGTTCTTAAACCCGAAGGAATTGTGTACATGGGCGTGCCGGACAAACGTTATACATTCGATCGCGATCGGCCCCTGACTTCCCTCGACCACCTAACTCGGGACTACAAAGAAGGGCCGACATGGTCTAGGCTAGCTCATTACGAGGAATACGTAAGGCTAGTTGACAAATTTCCAGAAGCACAGGTGGGTGAACGGGTGCAGCATCTACTTGACATAGATTACAGCATTCACTTTCACGTCTGGACAGCGGAGACTTTCCCGGAATTTCTCGAATACTGTCAAAAAAATCTATTTTTTGGTTTTGATATTAAACTTTGCCAAGAAAATTTGGGAGAACTTATTTGTATTCTCAGAAAAAGAACAAAGGAGTAGCTTGTGCAATATCTTAAACTTGATATAGGCTGTGGTGGCAACAAAAAACCAGGAACTCTTGGATTGGATTATGTTCAACAACCTGGTGTTGACTATGTAATAGATTTGCAGACTGAGAAGTTGCCATTTGCAAGTCGGAGCGTTGAATATATTCACTCTTCTCATTTTTTAGAACATCTGAGTCCAAATACAGTGATACCGCTCTTCTGCGAAATTAGTCGTGTTTGTATTGATAGAGCACAGCTAGAGTTTTGGACACCCTATCTCTGGACAAACTCAGCTTTTGTTTTTGGACATACGAGTTACTGGAATGAAGATCACTATATGCACCTTTGTGTATGGTTTGGAGACTTCTGGGGACAAGCTCTCGGTGCCAGATGGGTGCTTAAGGAATTTGTGTATGTTGTAGATCCGAGGACTTTAATAGAACTCTACAGAAACAAAATTCAGATTGACTTTGCTCTCAAGCATTATCAAGGTATTGTGAGTGAATTTGCAGTTATAATCGAAGTCCGCCATAACTATCAAGAACCAACTGTATACCCTAAGCGTACCTTTACTACGAATCGTCTTGCTCAGCGATACCAGCTACCAGCTTATTCAGAAGTGACCGATGAAAATGAGTTACTCCAGGCAATCAATTGGTTTTCATCTCCTTCTTAAAAAAGAACGGGGTGATTTATATTGATTAGAAAGTTTTCTCTATCTCTCTCGTAGTTAGAGAATCCACAAGAAAGCAACAAATTATTTTTCGCATAAACAACCCCATCGTCATAACAGTATGGAAATCCCAGATTATTATGTTAAGTCCGCCCCTAGCGTACAGAATACGCTGGATATTTTTTCAGGTGAATGGGCATCTAAGTTGCCAGGGGATTTGTCCTTACTAAATGCAGGACAAAGCGGACTGTTTGAAGATGGTCGCATCACTTGGGCTATTGAGCAATTAGGAGGAGTTACAGGTCAAACAATCCTCGAACTCGGGCCGCTGGAAGCGGGGCATACCTATATGCTGGAGAAACTGGGAGCAGCATCGATTACGGCAGTTGAGGCCAGCACTCGCGCTTATCTAAAATGCCTAATTGTTAAAGAAGCTGTAGGACTTCGCAATGCTCGCTTTCTGTGCGGTGATTGTGTAGAATATCTGCGGTTAAATCCGGGCAAGTTTGATACTTGCTTCGCCAGCGGAATACTCTACCACATGACAAACCCTGCTGAGCTGATCGGCTTGATTGCCAAAGTTTCAGACCGAGTTTTTATATGGACTCACTACTATGACGAGAATATAGTCCGCAGCACTCCTTACCTTTCCCCAAGGTTTGCCGATAAGACTGCTGCTGATTATCAAGGCTTTAAACATATGCTTTACCGTCAGGAATATGGGGAATACAAAGGTGAAGTAAAAGCTACTGGTTTCTGCGGCGGCAGCAGTCGATTTAGTAACTGGATGAGCCGTGAAGATATCCTGTCATGTTTGACCTATTTTGGGTTAACCGACATCCGCATCAACTTCGATCAGCCTCACACTCCTCACGGGCCGTGCTTTGCTTTAGTAGCGATGAGGCGGTGAGTTCTAGATTGGTGCTAGAAGTTCGATCGCTTTTTGATAATAAGCGATCGCTTCATCCTACTCCCCAACAACAGACATAACTTCACTTAACTTGTCATGAGCCTCAGACAAATTTGGGTTTAAATAAACAGCCCTGCGGTAACATACGATCGCCCGCTCATGCTTACCTTGTTGCAACAGAGTATTGCCAAGGTTAAAGTATTCCTCTGCAGTTGTTTCCGGTGCCAAAATCACGGCTGCATAAGAACACTCGACAGCTTCATCTGCCTTGCCAATTTGCGAAAATACCCTAGCCAAGTTGCGGTAAACACCAGCAAAATTCGGTTGAATCGCAATCGCTTTTTGGTAACAGGCGATCGCCTCTTGCCAATGTTGCTGCTGTGCGTGAATAGTCCCCAGGTTTGCTAAAGCGGGAGCAAAATCAGGCTGAATTTCCAGAGCGCGAAGGTACCAACTCTTGGCCTCATCCAGTTTACCCTGAGCTTGCAAGGCATTCCCCAAAGTCTTATAGGCCGGAGCAAATTTGGGTTGAATCTTTAATACTTGCTCGCAAACTGCGATCGCATCTTCTAACTTCCCTTGAGCCAAATACAATTCTGCCAGTTGACTTAACGGAACCGCTGCGCTCTCAATCTCTTGCATTTTAGTCTGAATTGCCATTAGCTGACACTTAGTTTTTTCCAGTTCTTCCTGAGTTAGACGAGCCTTAACCTGCCAGCATTCTAGTTCCTCTTTAATTGGTTGAATTTCATCTTTAACTTGTTGCAGTTGAGTTGTAGATTGCTTAAATTCCCCAGAAGTTTGGTATGGTTTTGTCTGACCTTTTTCTAATTCCAGTTGCATCTGGTAAAGCTTAGATTGCAAGCGCCACTGTTCCGTTAAAATCTGCGCTATTCGAGATTTATCTCTAACTGAATCAACAGCTTGCCTCAACTGAGGAACAAAACGTTGAATCGTTAAATCTTCTACCTCATTGCGATCTCTAGCTTCTAGAACAGACAAAGCTTTTTGCCAAGGAAAAAAAGCATCCCCCCGCATAACTTTTTCTTTCATTTCCTGTTTAGACCGAGTATAGTAATGATTTATCCGCAGCTTTTGCACTGAAAGTCTTTCAGATATAGAGCCTCCTAACGGTTCTTTATTTTCTGTAACAGAACAAAATTCATTATTAATTGGGATGAAAAAATGCGGACAGTTTGGGCGAAGTATTTGTTCAGGACGAACAATACTTTTTACATACCTATTGACTTCAAAATTGTCTGTGGAGCGTTTAGTGAAATTTTCAATTTGTAAGCCTGCCGGTCTAGCTTCATGACCTGAAGAGCCAAAAGTTAACGTATTGACTCCCACGGCTGGTACGGAATCAAACTCCTCTAATACTTCGGTTAACTTTTCCTTTTCTGTGGGGAACAAAAACTCATCTAAATCGAGAAAAGCTATCCACTCAGATTCTTTTTTGTATTCTTCCAGACAATGTTCATAGGCCGAGGCTTGTTGTTTAGGGCTAAATGGCCAGTCGTGCAAAACAACTTCACCGGATTGAATGTAGGGCTGAACAATATCTACAGTATTATCACTACTGTTATTGTTGTATAAGTAAAACCTTTCAACACCCACTATTTTATGAAACTCCAACCACTCTATAAGGTATGGAGCCTCATCTTTCATAATTGCACACACGCTGAGTTTGCACTTTTCTCTGAGGCTGTCTTTGGGAGCCGAATAGATAATTTCTTGCAGTCGAACTAATCCAATATTGACACGAGTATCATCTGCTAATACAGCTTGGATAAATATTTCGCATTCAGGCAACGTTCCTGTTAGTTCCCATTCGGTCGCGTAACCGCTATTTTCTGCTAACGGTACTCCCGTAAAAACTGCGGCTACATCTGAGCGGCGCTGATTTACAGGCATTTCGCGGATAACTTCACCGTCGCGAATCAACTCAACTTTAACAGCCGGGGACTTTTTACCTATCACCCAACCCCCAATCAAAATATTACTGGGATTTACCGTGGTTCCCCTCGTCGGAGCCTCTATATTAAATCCCCACAGCAACTCGGGATCTTCAGGAGAGATTAATGACACCTCTTGAATATTCAAAATTTTTATGGGTTTTTGAGATCCTGTTGCTGGCAAATCATTAGGATTGTCGCGCAACAAGGGTTCGCTGTTCCAGGGATCGTAGGGAATCAGTTTTTGTTTTTGCAAGTGGGGACGGAAGAAAAATTTGCACCGTTCATTTAGCATCGATGCGGCAAATGAAAATGTGCTATTGGAAATTGCCAAGACATCACATTGGCTCAAAATGTAAAAATCAGGATAGAAAGGTGCTTCTGGCATTTCGACACCCAAATCTTTGACTGTTATGGGGTTGTAATCCGCAAACTCCCCGACAACTGTTTCGATTTCATCGCTAGCTATAAACAAGACGGGTTCGTCCAGAGTTTCCCACAGACCCTCCAGCCATTCCTTGTACCATCCACTCGGAGCAACGGTCAGATACGGCACAACAGTATGAACGCTTCTGTAATCACCGCGCCGCAAATGCAATCCAACAACTGTTTTACCTTTGGAACGCAACAGATCGAGAGCTTCTATCACCTTCGCTGCGACTTCTGGCAGAGGTTTGAATAAAGATTGGAAATATTCTTTATGTTGGGCGTGATATTGAGTGTGAAACTGAAAATAGCCCTGAAAGTCTACATTTTTCAACGGTTCCCGTGCATTGAGAATTGCCGACTCGGAAAGTTTGTAAGGCTGCGCTTGTTCTCCAACTAGAGGTAAAGGCTTAGAAATAGGCGCATCATGGTGACCGAATAGATACTGACCGATCCAAGCTGGTGTTTCTACCCTGAGATTGTGTTCCCTTGCGTAAGTTCTCAAAAACGCATACAGAAATATTTGATTTCCCAACCTACCCATATTCTCCATGCCGAGTACGGATGAGGTAATCGCTGGTTTTTTCACATAGATTGCGTCTCCCCAAGATGGGTGAATTGGTGTTGTGGTTGCTACCCGCTGAAAACCGTGTCCTTCGAGAAATTTATCTAACTGGTCAATTAACGCGCAGCCTTCATACAGTTCTTCGTAGTTAACTTCTGTGTTGATTAACTCAACAGATTTCAACCAATTGGTTGCTCCTTGCAAAGCCAAGAGTTCTGCACCTTGGATATCTATATTTAAGATATTAAAGTCAGAAGGATTGAGTTCCTGTTCTTGCAGTAGAGTATCGAGTGTTTTCGACTGTACTGTAATTTGATGAGTTTCCGTGATGTGGGGATAAACCTCTTGATGGTGCTTCAAGGGCAGAATAGAACTGCTTTGATCGAAGGAAGTAACGTGCAAATCCACAGTACCATTGCGATCGCCGATCGCACAGTTGACCGATCGGACATCGGGCATCCCGGTTAGATTGGCTTGCAAGCGTTCAAATACCGCTGGGTTGGCTTCTACGAACAGCACTTTTTGCGCGCCCATTTGTTGATAGGCCGTGATTTCTGTGCCTTCATGAGCCCCAACATGAATCACCCCACGCGGCTCGATGGCATACTGCCGACAAAGTTCCTGTATGTTAAGCTTTCCGTCGGTTACTTCACCCAAAACAGTCGAGTGGAATCGCTCATTGACAGCCAAGAAATTGCTGAACTCAAAGTTTTCATCCTCTGGCAAAAAGGTGGGTTTGTATTCTAACCGATCCGGCAAAATCTTAAAAATTGAATACCGGAATTTTTCTAAATACTCAAATGCTTCTTTTAACGTTGTTTTTGAATCGAGATAAGTTCCACCATATTCAAATTGTAGATAATCTACTCTGCCTGTTTCTAGAAAATATTTAGCTCCATAGAGAACATCTAATTCGCCACCCTCAACATCTATTTTGATAAAATTAATTCTTTTAATGCCGTGGCGCTGACAGTAATTGTCGATAGTTGTCGTCAAAACTGGTATTTCTTTAGGCGGATTCAGCCACCCTTCTTTTTCCACATCGAATCTGCGGTAAAAGGTACTCAATAGTGGATTGGCTTCGTAATAATAAAATGTCTTAACTTCTTCCTTCTGCCCTACAGCTAGATTGTTTGAAATTACTTGTTTATCTAGGTTCAGAATCAGTTTTTTGTAAACATGAGGAATTGGTTCAAACAGGTGAATTTCTACGTCATTTCCTTGGCTTACCACTTCCGCTGTCCAATCGCCAGCATTAGCACCTACATCAAAAACTACATTATTTGCCTTAATTAATGTCGCGATAACTTGGCTTTCACCACTACTTTGAAAGGTGGGATTTATTATTTTTTCTGTTTCTTTCTTTTCTTCGGGATGCTTTGGCAAGGCAGTAGCTACCCGGAATTCACCTGTTCGCGAAAACTCTTCCCATGCCTTAGTATTAGCATCTTGACAAAACTGAGCTAAAACTGATTTTGCTCGTTCTGGCACAGAAACTATGGCATCTTCAAAAATAACGGTATATCTGCTTGTTTTCGCCGATAGTGTAGCAATTATTTCATTAAGGCTCGGCCACTGTTCTATACGGTGAGGACTTGGTGGGGGAGACAAAAACAATCGAGCATCGTCAATCAGGATAAAATGTTCGCATTCAGAATTATTGATTATTTCCAATTCTTCAAGCAGCGGACACTCATCATCTTCTCCTGCTGTACCGCCGCCCATCCAATGAGCATCTAACCAAAACAGAGCAGGCTCATTAAGTTGAGGAACAACGAATTTAAGTTGTTCTTTTGTATGACCCCACAAAAATTCTATATTTTTTATATGGCTATACGTACTAGATGTTGATTCATATATATGCTTGGCAAATTCTATTGTAAAGACCTGTTGGAAATGCTGTGCCGCCCACACAGAGGTGCCACCTTTCCAAGTCCCCGTCTCTACAAAAGTTGGCAAATTATATTCATTTTTAAGCACCAACATTAGCTGTTTGCAATCTCCCAAACCCATCTCAATCACTCCTATACATTTTTTTACACAAAACTACAGTCTCTCTGAACCAGCTTTTTTTTGCAGTGTTTAGAGATTAACATATCTTGGCTGCCAATCGTGAGATTTCAAAGACCTCATCCTGACTGGATAAAACCTAACTGGTTCCACAAATTTACTTTCAAATATACGATCGAGTAAATAACCCTGTTTAGGTATATCAGCCGTAATCCCGTCGTTCATCTTTCGATAATCGCGATCGCAACTAATCACCCATTTGTTAGTATAAGCTATCCCCTCGCCTCGATATTTTTTTAAATCACGGTGATTAGCCTTATACCACTCATTAGCCGTTGGATATTCTGCCTCCCTATTTTCACCTGATAATTTCCCCTCCAATCTGCCTTGCCTCCACCATCATCCTCACCACATCCTGCATCTTATACTTCGCCTCCCATCCCAATTTTTCTTTTGCCTTAGCCGGATTTCCCTTCCCAACTGCAATCTCCGTCGGTCTGTAAAGACTCGCATCGGTTACTAAATGTTCCTGCCAATCCAAACCCGCAGCAACAAACGCTGTTTTCACAAATTCTTCCAAAGGATAGGTTACACCCGTGGCAATTACATAATCGTCCGGTTCTTCCTGCTGTAACATCAAATACATAGCCTCCACATATTCCGGCGCCCAACCCCAGTCCCGCTGCACTGAAATATTACCTAAATGCAGTTTTTCCGAACTACCCGCAGCAATTCGGCACACCACAGATACTATTTTTTGGGTAACAAATCTCTCCGGCCGCAGTGACGACTCGTGATTGAACAAAATACCAGAACACGCAAACAAATTGTAAGCTTCCCGATAATTCGCTACTTCCCAAAATGCCGTTGCTTTCGCCACCGCGTAAGGACTTCTGGGGCGAAAAGGGGTATTTTCATCGGCTGGATTGCCTCGGGTATCCCCAAAACATTCGCTGGAACTGGCGTTGTAAAGTTTGATTTTTCCGCCTGTAAACCGAATTGCTTCTAAGAGATTCAATGTGCCTGTGGCAATGCTTTCGAGGGTTTCTACGGGTTGTTCAAAAGACAGACCGACGGAACTTTGACCTGCTAGATTGTACACCTCATCTGGCTCTATTTTAGCAAGCACTTGCAAAACGCTGCGAAAATCGTTGAGAGACATGGATTCTAGTTTTACTCTGTCTCGTATGCCCAAACGGGCCAGGTTTCCGAAACTAGACATTTGGGCGTCCCTTGAGGTGCCGCAAACTTCATAACCTCGATCGAGCAACAGTTTAGCTAAATAAGCTCCGTCCTGACCCGATATACCGCTAATTAACGCTTTTTTCATACCACATTTTGCTTCCCAAACTCTACCGTAGCTGTTGCTATTTTTCCCGTTGTTTAACTTTTATAGTCGGAATTTTTATTTTTTTAATATTTGGGGTTTTCCGAGAACTTAACTAAAGCAATTTTAAGCGCTTACTACAAACAACAAATTTATCATCTAGACCCGAAAGTCCGATCGTAGTATTATGGCAAAAATTTCGATAGCTGGGAGTAGCAGCTTACCAATATCGTAGGGACACGGGACTGCCCTGTTCCTACGATATTTCATCTTCTACTCGCCAACTATCAACTGCCAAAAGTCTCTACCGCTCGAAAACAGAAATAACCACTCAGCTAGAAATCGACTCAAAAGTACACAATATTAGCCTTTTTTACCTTCTGCCGAATGACTAAAGCCTTCTGCCTTCGGATACTAGGCTTCCCAACGTTCGGCGACCAATTCAGCCAAGTCAACCACCCGCTGACTGTAGCCCCACTCATTGTCGTACCAAGCCAACAGCTTCACCATGTCGCCATCCATCACCAGCGTCAAGCTGGAATCCAGAATCGAAGAAGCATCACTTCCGCGATAGTCGCATGAAACTAAAGGCAAATCGTTGTACTCCAAAATCCCTTTCATGGAACCGGAGGCAGCTTCTTTGAAAACTTGATTTACTTGCTCGGTAAAAGTCTTTTTCTCTACCTGAGCCACAAAATCAACTACCGACACATTAGGAGTCGGGACGCGCATGGCGATACCATTTAACTTGCCTTTCAATTCCGGAATCACCAAAGCCACAGCTTGGGCTGCTCCGGTAGAAGTCGGCACAATATTCATTGCTGCAGCCCGGGCCCGCCGCAAGTCGCGGTGGCTGGCATCCAGCAAGCGCTGGTCGCCAGTATAGCTGTGGGTAGTGGTCATCATGCCTTTGACGATGCCAAAATTTTCGTGCAGCACTTTCAGTACAGGAGCCAGACAGTTGGTAGTACAGCTAGCATTGCTGATGACTGTGTAGTCACTGTGCTTGTAGTTGTGGTGGTTGACTCCCATCACATAAGTGCCAACTTCAGAACCCTTGCCGGGAGCGGTAATTAGCACTTTTTTAGCGCCGGCAGTGATATGCTTCGATGCACCAGCTTGGTCAACGAAGACGCCGGTCGATTCAATAATCAGATCAATACCCCAATCTTTCCAAGGCAAGTTTAGCGGGTTGCGATCGCTCACGCATTTAACTGTCTTGCCGTTGAGAGTAATGGAATTTTCATCCGCACTGATGTCCACATTCTTCAACGTTCCCATCATGGAATCGTATCTGAGCAAGTGAGCATTACTTCTGGGATCGGAAGTGTCATTAATAGCTACCAACTCTAGCTGGCTGTTTTCTCTGCCCAGCCAGCAGCGCGCAAAACTGCGCCCGATACGTCCAAAACCATTGATCGCGACTCGAATCACTTTAGTACCTCCTAACGATGGCAGCCTATAGCTCAGGCTTAAATTTTGAAAAAATTTAAGAATTGACTTATGAGACAAGATCATATCGCAAAGGTCGATCCTTTCTAACTTTTTGTGTCGATCAAAAAAGCTTGAACTTTTCTAGAAGGGTGAAATTATAAGGCAGAAGGCATTAGGCTTTCTGGCGCTGGTTACTGGTAAAGCTGATGGGCTGCAATATAAGTCCCGACAACTTCCGGGACTAAGTACCGGAGGTCGATTCTTTCGGCGCAGCAGCGGCGGATGTGGCTCGACGAAATCTCGATCGCAGCCATGGAAAGCACCTCCCAGCGAATTTCCACGTCCAAAAGAGCCATTTGTTCGGCAACTCGTCGGCCCAAAGCATTTGCCTGAACCTGCATCCTGTCCCTCGCGGAATCGATGGGTTTTCCACTCGGACAATCTCCCCACTCGGACAGTCCCCCAATCTCCCCGCTTTCTGCTGTCTCTCGATCTTCCTGACTCGGACGTGGGGCTACCAACCAGTCGCACAACCCGGCAATTTCGCCGGACCGGTGCCATTTGGGCAGAGTAAGGAGTGCGTCACTACCAATAATCCAGTACCAGTGATGATCGCCTGGATACAATTTTTGCAAATACAGCAGGGTGTCGATCGCAAAAGAACTGTCGGAGGGATTTGCCGACTGCGGCGAAATTAGGAAGTCGGGGCGATCGGCGATCGCCAGAGCGAGCATTTCCCGCCGCTGCTCAAAACTTGCCAAATCCGGGCGCTCTTTGTGAGGAGGAGAGCGATCCGGTACCCAAATGACTCGATCGAGAGCAAATTGACTCGCAGCCGTCTCGGCTACCAACACGTGACCCCAGTGAACCGGATCAAAAGTCCCTCCCAAAATCGCTATTTTCGCCATATTTCCCCCAAATCAGGATTAATACAGACATCGCGCCACTTTTATGTTTCTACGCTTTTAACCATAAGCTGGTTTATTAGAAAACCCTCGGTTTTCATTGGGGAAAAACCCCTGGACGACCCTAGTTTCGACGATCGTCCCGGACGCTAAAACCGGTTTTTTCAACCCCCTTAATTCGTTCAAACCTTCAATAAGACTTAAAAAACCCGGTTCTGAGCGTCAGAGTGGGTGCGGGACTGGATGATTAACCTTGCCAATATTAATCCCAACTTGTTTTGAGCGCGCCATCGACCGCCTGAGCATTCGTTTGTGGGCGACCGAAAAAGTTTTGACGGTAGATATACTTATCGCAGTGGTAAAAATTTTAAGGGCTGCCAAGAGAGTCGATCGGCTTCTCGATCAAAACCAATGATTTGGTTTGATCTATGCCTTTCCGACTATTTCGACTAACTGCATAACTTGTATATATACAATAAAGTAAGAATATATACTATAGCTGCGATCGTGTCAATCTCTCACTTTCAAGAAAAAATGACCGTACGAGTAGATAAATGACTATAAAAGGAGCGAAATTTGGTCATACGTGGTAGTGTTTGTAAATCCTTATGGGTTTTACCCTCAATCTTGGTAGAAAGGTTGTGGGGCTTTTGCTGCCGTATCCCAGCACAGCAGGCGGATCGAAATAGAAAGAATGCAGGAGTATGCAACCACCCCAAATTAGTCTATTGACCCCGACCCCAGACCCCGTTTTCTGTTACCTGCAATTTTCGAGCTGTGACTGTTCCGGAAAACTACTCGGTACTAAGTCATATAGGATACAAGACAAACATCTCTACAAGTCCCGCAAATCTAGGGACGCGCAGAGAATTTTGTACAAAATCTCTAGCGAACTGTATCCTGAAAAAACAATTCTTGATATGATATCGCGTGTTATTGGCGTGGTGTGGTGTGTGAGGAGCAAAGATGCCGAGTTCTGTTGATTTTAGCGGTAGACCATTTCATTTCATCGGCATTGGTGGGATTGGGATGTCAGCCCTTGCCTACATTCTAGCTAAACGCAAGTTGCCTGTGTACGGCTCCGACATTAAATCGAGTCACATAACCGAGCGCTTGCAAGGAATGGGAGCTCATATTTTTTGGAGTCAAGACGCCAGCAATTTTGAATTATTTCAAACGGCCATCAACGGTAGCAGTCCCGACTGCGGGCAACAGGAAAGGGCAGTATCCTCGATAGTCGCGGGTACGGTAGGGACTTCTGTAGCGACAGCCAAAGCTCTCCAATTGAACGGCAACGGTTCAAGCGCCCAAGCAATTCCGGGATTGCCTCAAGTAGTATGTTCGACGGCTATTCACCCAGCTAATGCCGAATATCGAGGTGCTTTAGATTTGGGCTGTCCGATTTTTCATCGATCGGATGTGTTGGCAGCATTAATTCAAGATTACCAAAGCATAGCCGTAGCTGGAACTCACGGCAAAACTACTACTAGCAGCTTAATCGGCTTCATGCTGATGGCGGCGGGTCTAGACCCGACGATAGTAGTAGGAGGCGAGGTAAATGCTTGGGAAGGCAATGCCCGTTTGGGGGAAGGCCCCTACTTAGTAGCCGAGGCTGATGAATCCGACGGTTCTCTCGTTAAGCTGGTAGCCAAAATTGGCATAGTAACGAATGTGGAACTGGATCATCCAGACCATTACGATACCCTTGACCAGGTAATAGACACATTTAAGGTGTTTGCCCAAAACTGTCAAACCTTGGTGGGCTGTATTGACGACCAAATCGTCAAAGACTGCCTTCAGCCTCATGTCAGTTATAGCTTGCAGCCAGACAGCGGTGCTGACTACACGGCTTCGGGCGTGGAGTACGGATCCGAAAGCACCACGGCCCGGATTTGGGAGCGAGGAGCTTTTCTGGGAGAAATGGAGTTGAAGTTGCTGGGCACACACAATCTCAGCAATGCACTAGCTGCGGTAGCAGTGGGCCGATTGTTGGGGTTAGAGTTTTCGGCGATTGCCAAAGCGATTGCTGGCTTTGAAGGAGCTCGCCGCCGTTTTGAGGTGCGGGGTTTTCACAATGACATCCTGTTTGTGGACGACTACGCCCACCATCCTAGCGAAATTCGTGTCACCTTGGCGGCGGCTCGCTTGCGTATCGAAGGTAGCGAAAAAAATCCCAAATCCCGAAGAGTGGTTGCAATTTTTCAACCCCACCGTTACAGCCGGACTCTGACATTTTTGCCAGAATTTGCTCAATCTTTTGGGGATGCTGATTTGGTTGTGGCTTGCGATATTTATAGTGCTGGGGAACCGAATTTAGGAGAGATTAGCGGGCAGCAGGTTGCTGATTTGATTGCTAAAGAAGGCCGAGAGGTTGAGTTTGCGCCTTCCCTGGAGTCAGTCACTAAGTTTTTAACCCAAAATCTGCAACCGGGGGATTTGGCTCTGTTTTTGGGCGCTGGTAATCTGAATCAGATTATTCCAGAGGTTATGGCTTTTTATCAACAAGCCGATCGCCCGGATTAGCTCGATCGCCCGCCCCTTTGAGTCGATCGACAGCCAGGGCGGTGCAGGTTGTACCGACACTGCTGAAAGAGCGACTCGCTCAGAAGGGTGGCATAAGTTACGTAAAAGAATTTTCAACCACGTCTTCTCGAAGCAGGTATTTTTAAGGATTTTCAAGATGGTGACTATCTCGAATGACTCCTCTGTTAAGGACAATCGGCGAGTGTATTCTCCTATTTCTTTGCGGGGAACTGATTGCAAGATTAACTCCCAAGTTTCGCTGGCGGGCCTGACTTCGTTCCGAGTCGGTGGCCCCGCCGAGTGGTACGTTGCTCCCCGCAGTATGGAGGCTTTGCAAGCGAGTTTTGCCTGGGCACACGATGAAGGGATGCCGGTGACTCTGCTGGGTGCGGGTTCTAATTTGTTGGTGAGCGATCGGGGTTTGTCCGGTTTGGTCGTCGGCACTCGCTACCTCAAACAGGTGAATTTTAATCCAGAAACAGGTCAAGTGACAGCGGGGGCGGGGGAGTCAATTCCCCGCCTCGCTTGGTTGGCCGCTAAACGGGGCTGGAAAGGTCTAGAATGGGCAGTCGGCATACCGGGTACGGTGGGAGGGGCTGTGGTGATGAATGCAGGCGCTCACAGAGGCTGTACTGCTGATATTCTAGTCAACGCTCGCGTCCTATCCCCTGGCGGCAAGGTGGAAATTCTGACTCCCCAAGAGTTGGAGTACCGCTACCGGACTTCGGTGCTGCAAGGGGGCGATCGCCTGGTGACTGAAGCGACTTTCCAGTTGCAGCCGGGATTCGATCGATCGCAAGTAATGGCAGAAACTAATGACCATTTCAGCCAGCGGCGGACAACTCAACCTTACCACTTACCGAGCTGTGGCTCAGTCTTCCGTAACCCCGGCCCCAAGACGGCAGGTTGGTTCATCGAACAAGCGGGACTGAAGGGATATCAGATCGGGGGCGCACAAGTAGCTCAGCGCCATGCTAATTTTATTCTTAACTGCGGGTCGGCAACGGCCAATGATATTTTTCAAGTGATCCGCCACGTTCAACAGCAAGTCGAGCAGCGGTGGTCGCTGTTGTTGGAGCCAGAAGTTAGAATACTGGGAGAGTTTCCCTTCTAAGGCATCATTGAAGTAATACGGAAACGGCAGACTGCCAGCCCACACACCATCACAAAGTAGTTATGACAAAATCAGGACAAGGATTTGGCTTCGGCCTGGGAAAAATGAAAGAACTGACTGAAGCTTTCAAAAAAGCTCAGCAGGTTCAAGAAGGAGCTAAAAAGCTCCAAGAAGAGTTGGATGTAATGGAAATTGAGGGAACAGCCGGCGGTGGCTTGGTCAAGGTTTTTCTCAGCGGCAACCAAGAACCCCGCCGCGTGGAAATCTCACCGGATGCCCTCGGTGAAGGTGCTGAGGTGGTTTCTGAACTCGTCACGGTGGCGATGCAGGATGCTTACGCTAAGTCTACGATGACGATGCGGGAGAAAATGGAAGAACTCACCGGTGGACTAAATCTCCCCGGTTTCGGTTAATCATGAGTCATCAGTCATGAGTCATCAGTCATTAGTTGTTAGCTATCTGTGTTTAAAAAGGAATCTATAGCTAATGACTGATTGATTTCTATGATGCACGAAACTTTGGGAAAAAGGGGAAGGAAAAATTTTCTTTCTTCCTCCCCATTAAAAATTACTAATTACTAATTATCAATTAAATGTCTTATAAATTATTGTTTGTCTGCCTCGGAAACATCTGCCGATCGCCCTCAGCAGAAAATATTATGAATCATTTAATTGAACAAGCTGGTTTGAGCGATCGTATCACCTGCGATTCTGCCGGAACTGCTAGCTATCACATTGGCAGCCCCCCTGACAGGCGGATGGCATTGGCGGCGAGGAAGCGAGACATTGAATTGTTAGGCGAAGCCCGCCAATTTACCAAGAAAGATTTTGAAAATTTTGATTTGATTCTGGCTATGGATCGAGAAAATTATCGCAATATTCTTGCTCTTGATAATGCTGGAAAATATCAAAAAAAAGTGCGGTTGATGTGCGACTTTTGCCATAAATATGACATGAAAGAAGTGCCAGATCCTTATTATGGTGGGCCCGATGGATTCGATCGAGTAATTGATTTACTGTTAGATGCCTGCGAGGGTTTGTTGGAGTACGTTGTCAGTCAGGAAGGCTTAAGGGTTGGTGGCCAGAAGGAAAGTTAGAAAATTGCGATCGACAGCTACTGTAAACTCTCGGTGTGATCGGAAACTATATTTTTTCTCTTCTTTGGAACTATAACTTAAATACTTCTGACAAATCTTCGCCTTAGTACGAGTAAGGCTGTAGGAGGAATAACGGTGACCAAAATTGTATGTATAGAGATCGGATTATTTCCACCCCCTCCCCCTAAAAGGATACTGGGAAACAGAGCAAAAGTTAAGCTTGTCAAGACAAAATGGGGAGCATTGATACTCAAAGCAGCAATTGGCAGCAGAATAGAGGGATACCAAGGCATTAGCCAAGGTGTAGCAAACAAAAACAAACTAAGAGTTATCCATCCAATATCTGATACCAAATTGATTTCAGAATAGTTGCTGCGGAAGTATGATTTAAGTAACGTCACTAGGTAGTAAATCATCCAGATACAATAGGAAAAAACTTTAAGGAAGGATAGGATACTTTGGCGGGTTTCAAAAGTTATATTTGGGAAGAAGTTCAGACATAAATTTATCAGGTGGTGAAACGAGCGAGCTGTAACCGAGGATACTCCTGGATTTAACAAACTTTTCCAAGCTGCAACTGTTGGTAAAAATGTATAAGTTATGACTGTAATTATTAATAAAGAAAGTAGGGATACTGCTGCTAAATCTCTCCACCGACGCTGCTTGCAGAGGAAAGCAAAAACTAAGGGAAACCAAATTAGAGGTAATGTTTTTACTAGAAAACCCACCCAAATTGCTAAAATTGCCAAAACATAACGTTGGTAATAAATACATCCTATAAAAACAATCAATGTATTAGCCAGCAAAACGTCAAGATGAGCATTAACTATCTGCTCGTTCAAGAGCATTGGATTGAGTAGATATGCCATTGCGATCAGGCTACGGTTCTCGGAATTTTTGAGTAATCGCCAAATCAAGTAAGCATTGAGTGTATGTACGCATAAACATATGATTTTAAAAAAATAAACTCCCACTAACGGGCTAATTGGTACTGCAAGTGCTGATACCGAAAAAAAGAACAGAGAAACCGGACCGTATGTGGAAGTTTGAAACCAGTGGAGGAACGGGGATAAGCTAGAGACAAAGCTAGCGGACGTACTCAAGTAAGGATTGATTTTATTTAAGCTCATGACTCCGTAATGCAAGTACATATAAATGTCATTACTTAGCGGATAAGCTATGAAGGCAAGTGCCATCCAGGGCAGGGAATACTTGCAAATATCTAGAAAGGTTGAACCTACGTGTTTTTTTTGAAATAACCAGATAACATAGACAACGAGTGCTATCAAGTAAGAACCGTTAGTTATAACTCTGATGAGACTGAAACCGCTGGTAGGGAAATCGTTATAGTTTTCTCCACCCTGTAAAACGCTGTAATACTTGGTGATTCCCATTGATGTCATGGCAATACAGTAAACCAGGGAAGCTGCTAATGCTGCTGCATATAAAATTTTCTGATTTTTTAAGTAATTGTTGACCATGATGCTATTTATTCAGTGTGGTAAGTAAGTGCAGGTAATTTTCTTGCCCGATCGCGTTGGCGGTTATCTGACTAAATGGTGTTCCATCGCAAAGCGAACGAGTTCTGCTCGGTTGTTGCTTTCAGTTTTTCTGAACAAGCTGCTGACGTGCTTTTCGATAGTTCGAGGGCTGAGGTGGAGCCTGGAACCTATTTGAATATTAGAAAGACCTTCTGTCAGCAAATCTAGCACTTGTCGCTCTCGCTGAGTCAAAGTCGGAGCATTTTGGCTGGGAGATGCCCGTGAAGCGGAGCTATCCCGTAGGAAATCGCCTGTGTTTGACTTTGGAGTTAAAAAATCTGCTTCTGGCTTGTCATTGCCTCTGCTGGGTGCCTCTGTTGGCGTCGGTTCGGGTTCCGGGGAACGAGAGGGGGCCTGAGCGATTAGAGCGTAGCGATCGAGCAAAGAGCGAATAACCGCCCCCAATTCCTGGAGTTCAAAAGGTTTAGCCAGATAATTGTCGCACCCCATCTGATAGCCGCGAATCCGCTCCTGTGTGCTCGTGCGTTCCGTCAAAAAAATCACCGGCAGCAAGCGGAAAGCGGGACGAGTCCGAACTCGCCGCACGAATTCGTAGCCATCCATCTCGGGCATTGTAATGTCGGTAACAATCAAGTGGGGCTGAAATTCATCTACCAGGCCTAAAGCTTCTTTGCCGTTCTCAGCAGCGATTACAGAGTATCCGGTAATTTCTAGATAATCAGTAATTGACAAGCGAGTCGCGAAATCGTCGTCAGCAACCAGAATCGTTAATGGCATGGGGGAATTAAAAATTAAACATTAAAAGTGACTAATTTCACTTTTAATGTTTAATTCTACTGTTTAATTCTCTTGATAACTTGCAGTTAAAGTAGCCGGTTGTCCTAATTTGCCCTCCAAAGCTACGCCGCGCCCGTTGGCTGCCAAATGCCGCAGAGTTTTGTAAATTGTCTCGATTTGCTCTGGTCTTCCTGCTTTTTTGGCTAGTTCTGCTACAGACAGAGGTTTTTGGGCGTCTTTGAGCACTTGCAGTACCCGTTGCTGCAAGTCCAATACAGCAGCGGCCGCTTTTTTGCCTGCTTCGACGCCCGGTTGGTGATAAGCATTGACATTCACCAAGGAACCGTAAAAACCTACGGCTCTTTCGTAGAGGGCGATTAATGCTCCTACTGTCCGAGGGTTGACTTGGGGGATTGTGACAGTAATTGAATCTCGGTGATTTTCGTACAAAGCTTGTCGAGTTCCCTGCAACAAACCAGACAAATAATCTCCCGAAGTGACCCCGGTTTCTACTTCTGGGGAAATGCCTTGCCTGTCTTCCAAAACTTCGATAAATGTTAGGAAGAAATTCGGCACGCCGTCTCGCAGTTGCTGGACGTAAGCGTGTTGGTCGGTGGTGCCTTTGTTGCCGTAAACTGCGATTCCTTGATGAACTGTATTGCCGTCTAAATCTTCCTGTTTGCCGATCGATTCCATGACTAATTGCTGCAAGTAGCGGCTGAACAATAGCAGGGAATCTTTATACGGCAAAACTACCATGTCTTTTTCGCCACGTCCGTTGCAGGCAAAATACCAACTCATGGCTAAAAGGGCGGCGGGATTGTTTTTAATGTCGGGAATCCTGGTAGCTTCGTCCATGACTTTAGCGCCGTCTAGCATCGCCCGAATGTCGATGCCTTGCAAAGCTGCTGGCAAAAGTCCAACTGCTGACAATTCGGAAGTGCGTCCTCCCACCCAATCTGCCATTGGAAAAGTGGTAATCCAGCCTTCGGATTTGGCTAATTTGTCTAGTTGGCTGTCAACTCCGGTGATGGCAATTGCTTGTTTGGCAAAATCGAGTTTTTCGGCGGCGAAGGCTTTTTGAACTTCGATCATACCGTTGCGGGGTTCGGGGGTGCCGCCGGATTTGGAGATAGTAATTACTAGGGTGCTGGCAAGTTTGTCTTTGATTTTGTTAAGGATGCGATCGATCCCAGCCGGATCTGTGTTGTCGATAAAATGTATTGCTAGGGGCGGAATGTCTGGGGATAAAGCTTCGGCGACAAATTGGGGGCCGAGGGCGGAACCACCGATGCCGATCGAAATTATGTCGGTAAATTGCGGAGCAAAGGGCGGTTTAATATCGCGGTTTTGAATTTTCTTGACAAATTCTTCTACTTGTGCTATACTTTCGACTATTTCTTGTTTTAATTCTGGAGTGGGAGCTAAATCGGGGTTTCGCAGCCAGTAGTGACCCACCATGCGGTTTTCGTCGGGATTGGCGATCGCACCTGCTTCCAAAGCTGCCATGTCTTTGAAAGCTTTGTCAAATTTGGGCTTCAGTGCTGCTGCGAAAGCGTCGTCGAATCCCATGCGGCTGATATCGAGGTAAAGTCCCAATCCCTCGTGATAGTAAAGCCAGTCTTGATAGCGTTGCCAGAGTGCTGCGGCGTCCATAGGAATTCTCTACAATTTTTTTAATGTTCGATCGGCGTCGTCAGGAATCCACCAATTGTAGTTTAAAACGATCTGATGTACGGCTTTTGCAGAATCCCAATAAATTTAAGCATTAATGGTCTGAAGGCAGCCGGAACAGAAGGCAGTCAGAGCATTCGGCAGAACTAAACAAGAAAAATATGAGTTGCACAACACTCTTTGTAGGTAGATCGCCCATTAATGGCAACACCCCATAGATAGATCGAAGCGACACAGAGATTTAAGTGTAGTCGGGGTTGGGCTTTGGGTCATAATTTAACAATATTCAAATTCGGGCGATCGGACTCGGTAAAATAGGCATTGCGGTCAGGTTAAATATACTGTTAGCTGTCACTCAATAATCGGGTAAAAGTATATTTAACAACGGTCAACTATCTGAAGTGTAGTATAATATACAGATATTAGAATTAAAGTGCGATCGACTATGCTTGCTCTATCTCCAGAATTAAAAGAAAGGTTAGCAACTCCGCTCAAAATCGGCGATTTTGAAGTTAAAAGCCGCGTCCTGCAATCGCCCTTATCCGGCGTTACCGATTTGGTATTTCGCCGCCTGGTGCGCCGCTACGCGCCGGATTCGATGATGTACACGGAAATGGTGAACGCTACGGGTTTGCACTACGTGAAGCAACTGCCGAGAATTATGGAAGTTGACCCGAACGAGCGCCCGATTAGCATTCAATTGTTTGACTGCCGGCCGGATTTCTTGGCAGAAGCAGCGCAGAAAGCAGTGGCAGAAGGAGCGGATACTGTTGATATTAATATGGGCTGTCCGGTTAACAAAATTACTAAAAACGGCGGCGGTTCTTCCCTGCTGCGAGATCCGGAAACAGCCGAGGCAATTGTGCGGGCTGTTGTGGAAGCGGTAGATGTTCCTGTCACCGTTAAAACTAGGATTGGTTGGACTGACAAAGAAATTAATATTTTGGAATTTGCGAAGCGGATGGAAGATGCGGGAGCAAAAATGATTACCGTGCACGGCCGCACTCGATCGCAAGGTTACACGGGGCCGGCAAAATGGGAGTGGATTCGCCGAGTTAAAGAAGTTTTATCGATTCCAGTTATTGCTAACGGGGATATTTTTTCAGTGGAAGCAGCGATGCGATGTCTGGAAGAAACCGGCGCAGATGGAGTGATGTGTTCGCGGGGAACTTTGGGCTATCCTTTTTTAGTGGGAGAAGTTGATTATTTCTTGAAAACAGGTCAAGAAAAGATAGCTCCGACACCAATTGAACGCCTCGAATGTGCTAAGGAACATTTGCGGGCTTTGTGGGAATATAAAGGTGAAAGCGGTGTCTGTCAAGCGCGCAAGCACTTAACCTGGTATGCTAAGGGTTTCCCCGGCGCTGGGGAATTGCGGGGCGTGTTGGCTGTGGTAGAAACGGTTGAACAAGGTTGCGATTCGATCGATCGCGCGATCGAGCAATTGCCCGCATAAACCTTACCCGCAGATGTCAACTAGGGGTTACAGAAAAAAAACCTGCCTCTGCGGGCTAAGATTTAAGACACCATTAAAAATTTGTGTGTGGGGGAAAGCATGGACTCATTAAAAGGGCGAGATTTATTAAGTCTGGCAGATTTAAGCATTGACGAATTAAATTATTTGCTGGATCTAGCAGCCAGTTTAAAATCGGGAATGGTCAAGCTGAAACGCAATAAAGTTCTCGGCTTGTTATTTTCCAAAGCTTCAACGCGAACGCGGGTAAGTTTTACGGTGGCAATGTATAAATTGGGAGGGCAAGTGATTGACCTTAATCCCAACGTTACACAAGTCAGCCGCGGTGAACCTTTGGTAGATACAGCCAGGGTTTTAGACAGATATTTAGACATTTTGGCGATACGGACTTTCGAGCAAAAGGATTTAGCAACTTTTGCCAATTATGCGAAAATTCCTGTGATTAATGCACTGACAGATGACGAACACCCCTGCCAAGTGCTGGCGGATTTAATGACAGTAAAAGAGTGTTTTGGCAAGTTGGAAGGGGTGACTTTGACTTATTTGGGCGATGGCAATAATATGGCTAATTCGCTGATGTTGGGCTGTGCAATGACGGGAATGAATGTCAGAATTGCTTGCCCTCAAGATTTCCAGCCGAATGTTGAGATAGTGGAAAAAGCTAAGAATATTGCTAATGGAAAAACAGAAGTTACTGTGACGGCGGACGCAGAAGCTGCTGTGAAGAATGCTCAAGTGATTTATACTGATGTTTGGGCGAGTATGGGACAGGAAGAAGAAGCAAAAATCAGGATTCCTTTGTTTAAGCCCTATCAGGTAAATGAACAATTGCTGAAGTTAGCGGATAAGAATGCAATTGTATTGCACTGTTTGCCCGCACACCGGGATGAAGAGATTACAGATGACGTGATTGAGGGCAGTCAATCGCGCGTTTGGGATCAAGCAGAAAATCGGATGCACGCTCAGCAAGCTTTGCTGGCAAGCATTCTGGAAAGCGATTAGGAATTAGCTAAAAATTAGTCGGTCGGGGGAGCAAATCGACCTGCTCGCTACTTTTTGCAGACCGCTTCCGTTATCATTTCATTTGAACCAGGATTATTTGCAACCAGCCTGTAATTATCCGTTTCAACCATGATTAATTGCAATCTCTTAAGTAAAAGAAATGAATCACATCACTACGACAGATTTACTCGAAAATCTCAAATGGCGATATGCCACCAAACAGTTCGATCCAGCCAAAACAATTGCTCCAGAAATCTGGACAGCTTTAGAAGATGCGTTAGTGTTAACACCATCTTCTTATGGGCTTCAACCTTGGAAATTTCTGATTATTACCAGCTCGGAACTTAAAGAACAGCTCAAGCCCCTCTCCTGGAATCAGTCACAGGTGACTGATTGCTCTCATTATGTCGTGTTCGCGATTAAAAAGAATCTCACTGCCGAGGATGTCGATCGCTTTATAATCCGCACTGCCGAGGTGCGAGGCGGGACTGTAGAGGCAATGGCAGGATATCGGAGTCTAATCGTCAGTGACTTGGTTGATGGTGGCCGCAGTTTTAATATCAATGACTGGTCAACGCGCCAAACTTATATTGCACTGGGCAACTTTATGACCAGTGCTGCATTGCTTGGTGTTGACACCTGTCCAATGGAAGGAATTGAACCTGTCAATTACGATCGCCTGTTGGGTCTTTCTGCAAAAGGCTTTACTACCGTCGTAGCTTGTGCGGCTGGCTATCGCTCTGAAACAGATAAGTATGCTTCACTCGCAAAAGTAAGATTCCCTAAGTCAGAAATCTTAGAAACTTTATAGAACCCATTTGGTATCTTCTTGAGCGAACTATATGGTTTTGAGGGGATCGTTTTACCAGAGGATTTAATACCAGAGTCAGGACTTCAAGCTAACAGGCATCAAACCAGATACAACCTAGATACCTCAAAGGCTTGTGAGACAACAAAAAGATCCTAAATGGGTTCTATAAACCCGGGATACGCTGTAAGTCGATCGCAATAGCGCACCTCGGCGCACCCTAAAAAGATATTAAGAGGCTCCGAAATTCACTTTTGTGACTTCACCTGCGACAACATTAACAGTTTGTTGAATCTGACTGCTATCAACCTTTAACTGATAAGTTCCCGGAGAAAGCTCGATCGCCCCAAACCATCCTTTACCATCGGCGCGCAGTTGACGCACCTGGCCACCAGCATCGATCGACTGCAATGTCAAGCTCGCACCGTCGCAAGTTCGAGCGCACCGCTGCAAATTGCCGGCGATCGCACCTGTAGTCGGCCGCGACTTCCAAGGCATATCGGGAACCGCTGCTGCTGTCGCCCACACAGGCTGAGTTTCATAGGTTTTGCCCGTCGCAGCATCAACGTATTGACTCGGCTGCGAAAGTGCGGTGTAAAACAAATCGTTGCTTTGGGGAACGTATTTCCAAGGCTGGCGGGGCAAATCTCCGCTGCCGCCCGATCGCAGTTCCACATTCGTGTACACGTTGCTGCTAGCGTAGGAATAGAGCACCGTACCTGCGACGTGATTTCCTTTCGCAGACGGCTGTTCGGCGCGACGAATCTGGCCTAGAGTGTCTTCGATGTAGTTGAGGTAATTGCCCGGGCCGATCGCAATTTGGCGGTTGTACTGGTGGTCTTTGGCGAACTCGATCCAGTGGTCATAAGCGAGTTTTTGCGATGGTTTGTACTCGCGCTGGTAAGTCATCGGCATCGCCATGTCTACGATCCCTTCTTCCAGCCAAGCGCGCCAATCCTGCAATACTTCTTTGTACGGCTGCGTTTGATACCATCCTGCATCGTTTTTCGGGCCGTCGCCCCAGGCGATCGTGGCGGCGGTAATTTTAACGCGCGGTTTAATCGCAAGGCTTTCTACATAAAGCTTCCGCACTAAATTTGTTACCTGATCGCGCCGCCACTGCATCCACGCGGGATCGCTGGGTGCGGGTTTGCCCGATCGACCTGTTTGCTGATTGAAACGGGCGATCGCAGTCGGATTGTAGCCCCAAGTCGGCCCGCCGTAGCGCACATAATCCAACTGTACGCCGTCTACATCGTAGCGCTTGATCAAGTCCAAATAGACGGAAACAGTATAATCTACGGCGTCTGGATGGCCGGGATCGAGGAAACCGGGTGATTCGCCACTCGAAGTCAGCATCGCCCAATTGTCATTTCCTGGGGCCGAAGGCCCGTGTTGTTGCCAAACGTGACCGGCGGGAAGTTTGCCGCCGGAAACCACCGGCAGCGTCACCATCCAAGCGTATACTTCAATGCCTGCGGCGTGGGCTTTGTCAATCAAATCTTGCAGTGGATCGAAACCCGCAGGAACGTTGGGATCGAGAGTGCGGGGTTCGATCGCACTGGTGTAAAAAGCATCGCCACGGCGGCGGACTTGGGCGACGATGGCGTTGGCATTTGCCCGCTGCGCGTCTGCGATCAATTTTGTGACTTCTTGAGGCGTTTTGAAGCCGGGGTTGAAGGCGTCCACCCAGAAGGCTCGAAATTCGGCGGTTTGGGTTTGTGGAGGCATAGTTGCGTTAGCGAAGCCCTCGAAGAGGATCGCGCGGGATGGGAAGTTGGAGAACCAACCAGGAGTCAGCAGAAAACTAATTGTTAAGCCGATCAGGAACAAGCTTGACAAAAAGAATGTTTTGGAATTTCGCATGAGAAGTGTGTGAGAGAGCGTTTAACAGTCCTTTACGGACTTTTGGTTTGAGCGTCCGCTTGACATCTTCGCACAATGGCACATTAATTGGGCAGATCGGTAAATAGTTGAGTAATACCGCTGGGAGAGTCGAGAATGAGATTAAAATTCACCTGGGCAAAATGGGCGATATTTTCCGATCTTTCAATATAGCGGTTGAGCCAGTAAATTGAATCCGCTACACCACTTAACATAGTTTTACAGGCTAAATAGGGTTTTAATGATTTTCATTTTGGCTGTATCAATGCCGCATTCAAGTTTGGAAATTGGACTGAGGGTTTTCCACTTGCCTTTATTCGCGGTGAAGATAGCATCGGCTGTTTTTTCGGCATCTATATTTTCAAAGCCACCTATTTTATTAGTGTATAAGTAATTGAGACGAGCGAAAATCTCATCTCTTGATGCACGTTTCACACTAACTGCTTGAGGAGGAGGAGGCGGCGGCGGTGGCGGTGATATAGAAAATACTTTAGCAATAAAATCTAATCTCGCCTTCGTCAAACCACATTGTAACTTAGTCAGAGGGGTGAAATCTGACCATTGATCGCGGTTAGAATCTACAATTTTATTGGCAGTTTCAACTGGTTTTACATTCTTCCAATTATGTTCTTTAACTAAGTATTTAAGTACAGCTATAATAGTATCTTTTGATGCTGTACTCAGATTGACTGTGGGATTTGCTTCTCGCGCTAGAATCTTCGCTTGTTCAATATTTGATGGTTTTGGGTCAATGACAATACACCAGACTGAATCTAATTTGGCTTGTTGAGCTACAGCATAGACAAAGTGATTGCTCACAACTTGATACTGATAGTCGCCTGTTTCTTTAACTATAATCGGAATCCAATTGCGATTACCTGCTTGCAATACGGCTTCGGCGGCTCCGGCAATGATAAACTCTGACTCAGAGCATGGTTCTGCTGACTCAATTTTAGATAAATTCAAGTGCATTAACTTACCGATGTTCTCAGAATTACTCATACAAAAAATACTCCTTCGCTAATTTTAAGTAATATTCAGCGGCTTTTTTGTGTTGAAAAACCGCTGGTTTTCGAGAAAAAGCTGCACTTGAAACAACTTCATATTCTGGAACACTGAATATAGTTGTGTCAATCACAGTTTTTGTAGATTTAGGCCAATAATAGGGTAACAAATTAGGATCTAAAATATAAGTATCTCCTTTCTTAAGTGTAAGAATTGCTTTAATTTCTGCATTTGCTCTTTTGATTGAAGCCTCTGTTTCTTTATGTCTATTGAAAAATATCGGCAAGGCAATAGGGCCACCGTCCTGCCTAAGCTTCTTAACTTCAGGTAAGAATTCTTTAATAACTTTAGCAGCATTTTTTAAAGATGAAAAGTTATTGTGTTCTGTTGGCATGAGGATTACATCGGAAGCTATCACAGAGCTTTTGCTAAAAAAAGTCCAGTTCGTAGGTGCATCAATTAAGATGTAATCATAATTACCAACAAAAATAGCCAGCAAATCTCGCAGCCTTGCTGAACCTTTATCAATTTTTGATTCATAAGTATGAGCCATGAACTTCGATAATCCTGAATCAGATGGGATGACATCAAATACCTTAACTAATTGACCTGCTTTATTCTTCAGATTAAATGCTTGAATAGTTTCTTTAACATTAAATCCTCCATCAACCAGGCAATCAGATAGTTTGACTTTTCCCTCCTGTAAGCCTAATGAATCTGTTAAATCTCCTTGTTGGGGATCGAAGTCAACAACAAGCACTTTTTTATGATGTTGTCGAAGAATCGTCGCCAAGTTGATTGTCGTTGTAGTTTTTCCCACGCCTCCCTTATCATTATAGATGCAAATTGTTAAAGCTTTGGGTGGGTTTTCCAGCAAGTTCTTAATTTTAGTAATAATTTTAATAATATTATCTTTGGTTATCCTCATGCAGTCAGTAGCAGGCAATACGATTTTACCATGTTTGCGGAATAGCTGGATATCTGTTGAGTTAGTGATCATCCCCCATTGAGATGTTTGGCACTTAGGAGCAAGAAGATAACCTGTTATCTGTTCTTTAGTTTTTTTGTACGTGGGAGTACCTTCGGCTAAGTTAATGATTGCCTTTCCTGATACTCTCCCTTTAACTTCAATGATTAAGTAGGGGTTAATCTTAGCCACTGAAAATTTATCATCATCGTGATTCTTGCGAGCCGCAAAATCAGCAGCAGAACCATTCCCTGTTTTAAACTGTTGTACCCACTCATCAGATGTGAATCCAAGTGCATTTAGAAGGCGTTTGACAAATCGATCTTCGACTTCTGGCTCTTCTGCATTCTCTGAAATACTATCTAAAACTTCATTCCAGTTGATAGTTGTCATAACTTAGACCTAGATACTTAAGTAAAATCATAACGCTTGGTTTCAGTTGGTGTCATCGTTAGCTACCTCCCGATCTAGCTATATGAACAGTCAACATACTTTTGGATAAGTTATATATTTTTTAGTGCGCTTGACATTTTCGCACATCGGTGCAATTTTGGGCGAAAATAAAGTGAACTGGCGATGGCACTTTTTGAACAAATGAGACTACCACACTTTCAAACCCTAGCCCTTCCGGGTAACAGCTACTCAACTGCCAGCAATTTACTCGATCGAGTAGATGGCTGGCGCCAAGAAGCAACCCGAAAGTTGCAGCAAAGCCAGAGAGGAGAAAAGGGACAATTTTTAACACCTTCCTCAATCGCAAGTTTGATGGCCGGAATGTTTGAATTTAACTGTCCCGATATATCGCTTTTAGATGCCGGGGCTGGTATTGGTTCCCTGTTAGCAGCCGTTGTTTGCGAACTTTGCCAGCGCCCAAACAAACCGCGCAGCCTGCACGTTACAGCTTATGAAATAGACCTTATTTTGATTGAATACCTCAAGCAAACTTTAGAATTATGCAGTATAGAATGTCAGCGTCTTGGGATATCTTTTACCTGCGAGGTTCGCGAAATTGATTTTATTCAAGACAGCGCCGATATGTTGCAGCCCAATCTATTTACACAACCAGTAAAACGGGAATTTACCCATGCAATTCTCAATCCTCCCTATGCCAAGATAGACGCTAAATCCCAAGCCCGAACCTTGCTGCGTTCTATAGGACTAGAAACCAGCAATCTTTACGCAGGCTTTACATTTGCTGCCGCTCACCTGCTCAAACCAAACGGTGAATTAGTATCGATTACTCCCCGCAGCTTTTGCAACGGTTTATACTTTCGAGACTTCCGCAAAGTATTCCTTCAAATAATGGCCTTACGCCAAGTACATATCTTTGAATCCCGACAGTTGCCATTTCGCGATGATGCGGTGCTGCAAGAAACTATTATTGTGCGCGCCACCAAACAAATAGAACAGCCAGATACTGTACTAATTACCTCAAGCAGCAGCGCGGGCGACGACCTGGTTTTGTCTCACCAACTGCCCTATACCGCCCTAATTAATCCCCAAGATTCCGAGCAATTTATTCGGATTTTACCGGATTCTGTCAGCCAGAAAGTAGTCGAGCAAATGGCTCAATTTACTTGCACCCTAGAGGAATTAGGCTTAACAGTTTCCACGGGAAAAGTTGTAGATTTTCGTGTTCGGTCTGATTTGCGGCTAAAACCTGAAAACGGTACAGTTCCGCTGATTTATCCCGCACACTTCTCGGCTGGCGGTGTTGAATATCCCACAGCAACGAGAAAGCCTCAAGCTTTAGCTGTCACGGAAAAAACTGCTGCACTCCTCGTACCTAACGAACATTATGTTTTGAGCAAGCGCTTCTCCTCGAAGGAAGAGAAAAAGCGAATTGTTGCAGTTGTCTGGGATGCCAATAAAATTAATAGTTCTCGCGTGGGTTTTGAGAACCATTTGAATTACTTTCACCAACAGGGACGCGGATTAGACCTCACCCTGGCGCGGGGATTGGCCGTTTATCTAAATTCGAGTTTGGTAGATGCGTTTTTCCGACTGTTCAACGGACACACTCAAGTTAATGCTACGGATTTACGCAATTTGAAGTATCCTACTGTAGAGCAATTACTTTTACTTGGCGCTCAAGTAGGAGAAATATTTCCTACACAGCGGGAGATCGATCGACTTGTCGAGAGACAACTGCTTAACGCGACCAATCCGTTAGAAAATAGCCCAATGACAATCAAGAACCGTATTGATGAATCTCTAGAAATACTTGCAGCGCTGGGTTTTCCAAAAGGTCAGCTTAACGAACGTTCCGCCTTAACCCTTCTGGCTTTGCTTGACCTCAAGCCAAAGGAAGCTTGGGAATCGGCGAAATCTCCACTTTGGGGAATCACACCAATTATGGAATTTATGGAGGAGGAGTACAGTAAAAAATATGCACCAAATACGCGGGAAACTGTGCGCCGCCAGACGGTGCATCAGTTTCTAGATGCAGGTTTAATTGTTGTTAATCCTGACAGTCCCGAACGTCCGGTGAATAGTCCAAAAACGGCATATCAGATAGAAGAAAGTGCTTTGGAACTGCTGCGAACTTATGAGTCTTCTGACTGGGACAAGAATCTTCGCGCTTACCTCGTTCATTTTAAATGAAAATTTTTTTTGCAGGGTTATTCCAAAAATGAAAATATTTGTGAGTCCGAAGGATGCTAAAATACACTATTTATATGGCTGCCGCGGGCATCGGAATGACATATACTGTGATGCAAGCGGTTTGATTGACCGGAATTGTCGATCGCACTCCGTAAATCAAATAAGTAACTAGGTAAAATATCTCTGCAATGGAAAAAAAGCATAACGCTGGATTGTGGGTATCAGTATTATACTTCGCTCAAGGTCTCCCTTACACCGTCGTTAATTTAATGTCGGTGATTTTTTTGAAAGGTATGGGAACCAGCAACGAACTCATCGGATTGACAAGTCTGTTGTCTTTCCCTTGGGTTTTAAAAGGTTTGTGGGGGCCAGTTGTTGATTTGTATTCCACCAAACGCAAATGGATTTTAGCAACCGAAATCATTTGTGCTTTTCTGTTTGCTTTCCTAGCTTTTGGCGTGTTAACGCCGGCACCGATTATTATATCGCTTGTTATCTTTACGGCGATCGCATTTGTATCAGCTACTCACGACATCGCTATTGACGGATTTTATTTAAACACTCTCAATAAAGACCAACAAGCACTATTTGTCGGGGTTCGCAACACGGCTTATAGAGGTGCTGTCATTGCCGGTAGCGGTTTATTGGTGTTCTTAGCCGGGAAACTGGCCGAAAACCATTTAGTCACCGGAAATACAGGCGACACCAAAATCTATCAAAACATTCCACTGTCACTTTTCGGTTCGGATTTTAGCGTGTCTGCGCTTAACTACGGATGGGCGACAGCCTTTGGCATTTGTGCGATTATGTTTGTGCTGATATATCTCTTTCAGCGGTGGTATCTTCCCTATCCTAGAAATTACGATCTGGAATCCGACACCCCCCAACAGACAACCAGCTTTATCGAAGCCTTTAAAACATATTTTCAGCAAGATAAAATTGGTTGGATTGTGGCTTACGTCTTGATTTTTCGATTGGGCGATGCCTTGACGTTTAAAATGGCTCCGCCCTTTTTGATGGATAAAGTTGAGAAAGGAGGATTAGCAGTTTCTACGTCGGATATGGGCTTATTATCCGGTACTTTAGGGGTAATGTTTCTGTTAATTGGAGGGTTGCTGGGCGGCTATTTAATTGCGAAACAAGGATTGAAAAAATGGATGTGGCCGACGGCTATTCTGCAAAATTCAACTAACGTGCTGTATTGGCTGTTGGCAATCAATCAACCGGGGATTGAATGGGCTTATGCTGTAAACTCGATCGAGCAATTTACTTACGGACTTGGCGTAGCTGCCTATACAGTGTTCTTGATGCGGACTGTCCGCCCTGAATACGAAGCATCTCACTATGCAATTACAACTGCTTTTATGGCCGCAGGAGTGCTGATTCCGGGCGTTTTTAGCGGCTACTTGCAGGCGAACCTCGGCTATCAAAATTATTTTTTGATGAGTGCACTGGCTGTGATTCCCGGTATGCTAACCATTTTCTTTCTGCCCCTAGAAGATGAGAAAAAATTAGCATCCATGCCCCGGCCTGGACTGGACGATTTCGATTAATATCAAGTCCGGTCGCTATAACTATAAGATTCGGGCGGGGGTGGGTTTACCAATATCTGCACTACTTTTTCGATATTCCCCCGAACCTGCCCCTACAGGAATATGGATGTTTTTAATCACTAACTGGTATAAATTGTGCGTGCCTTCATAAGATAAAATAAGGACACAACAATGTTGTGTCCCTACCCAATATCTGTATTGCCAGCCGCCAACTAAATTGAAATAAAGTCACTAGCTGTTAGGGGACTACTTGAAAGGCCGGGAATACTGGCAAGAACTTCGCCGTTACTGGCAATTTCGATCGTCGTTATAAAATCGCCTGGAGTAACTCTCAGTTGGTTGAAGCTCAAACTTCCGCTCAAACCGATTAAATCTTGACCCTTTTGAAAGTCTATAAGTGTATCTGTACCGGCACCTACTCCTAACACAAATACGTCGCGTCCAGCGCCACTGATTAAGAGATCCGCACCCGCTGCACCAATGAGTGTATCGTTTCCTTCTCCCCCGCTCAAATTGTCATCCCCTTTGCCGCCTAATAGCAGATCGTTGGCGCTGCCACCGCTGATAATATCGTTGCCTTTGTTGCCGCTGAGGGTGTCGTCTCCCCCATTGCCAGTGATAATATCGTCCCCTGCGAAACCTGATGCGGTATTGTTAGCATCGTCGCCTACTAAATTATTAATTTGGGAGGCATCCAGAGCAGTTTGCATTGCCACAACGTTTGCTAAAAAGGAGGTTCCCGGAGTGGTTCTTAATTTCTCTAAACTGCTGCGGGATTCCAGCGATGTTCCCAAGGCTGGCAGTGTAAAGTCTAAGCCAGCTAACAGCTCTAAATAATCGGAATCTGTGAAAGTGAAATTAGGGCTGCTCAACTGGTCTACAGAAATTTCTGTCTGAGTAAAGCCGGGAGGTGGATCGGTTAACAAACCGCTTTGCGTGTGCTTGTCCAAGACCAGTAGCGGGCTGATAATCGGGTCAGTAAATTTTTGAAGAACTACTTTCCCGGGGATAAAAGCTTCTCCTCCCAAACTCACAAAATCGCCGCTAACTATGTAGTGAGTTACATTTTTTCCGGCGCCGACTTTCTGCTTGAATGTATTGACTGTACTCTGAGCAACTCCGGGAGAATTGAAGGTGACAACATCTCCAATAGTAGATGTAAATTCGGTCGCGGCTAGTTGCGTTATGGCGCCGCCTAAGCTGTGTCCGAGAATGTCTGGTGGCAAGCGACTGGGGTTTTTTGCTGTGTCTTGACTGATTTGGGTCAACCAATTTCCTAACGCTTGTTTGTTGGCTTCAAATTGGTTGAAACCTGTGCCGCGCGGGTCTGCGTTGGCAATATCGTCTACGGGCGAGTCGGTGCCGCGAAATACTAAAACGGGCGGTTTGTCTGGGGTGGTGGAAATTAAGCCGATCGCGTGAAATCCAGTCGCGGGATCGTCAAAAGTGCGATCGATTTGATAGCCAGCAGCACTCAAGCCTGTTTGAACTAAAGTTTGAAACTCGGGATCGTCATCTATGTAAGCAAGTTGCTTGGCTATAGTTTCGTAAGCGGCGGGGGAGGAGGGCATATTTTTTTATTTCCTGTCGTTTGAGGGGGAATTAGTTTTTAAGCTACTTAACTAAGTTTACTATAAACTTCGTTTATTGACCATATTAATTGGTCATTTTTAGTAGCTTTTTAGGGTCAGATTGATAGAGATTTTTTAATACAAAAAAACCATCTCGGTACCAAACCCAGGCAGGTTTCGCGCCACCAAAAATACAAATTTTGAGCACCCTAAAGCTATACAAAATCTACCCGCGTAATATCGCTTGCCACTACGCCTCTGAGAGTAGCAAGAATTTCGCCAGTAATCGGGATAGTAATTAAAGCTCCGTCAACACCTTGGGTTACTCTAACTTGAGGAAAAGTTAGACCCCTCGACAGTGTAATTAAATCTTCACTATCTTGAAAATCTAAAATCACATCTGCTCCGCCGCCGGATTCCAATACAAAGCGATCGCGCCCCGCACCACCAATTAAAAAATCGTTGCCCAACTCGCCGGAAACCAAATCGTTTCCGTCGCCACCCTCCAAATAATCGTTATCTCTGCCGCCGTACAAGAAATCGTCGCCATCACCACCGGTGATGCTGTCATTACCTCGATTGCCTCTGAGAGTATCGTTACCACCGTTGCCGATAACTGTATCCTCTCCGGGGCCCCCGGTAGCAGTATTGTTCCGAGCGTCCCCTGATAAATAATTCGGTTGTAAGGGAGCTAAACCGTACTGCATTTGTCTGATTAACTGCACAAAAGAAAATTCTGGTGCTGTTCTCAAACTCTCTGCACCGCCTCTGGTTCTGATGGCGACTGACACATTGGGCAGGGCGAAATTCATCGCAGCGATAAACTCGTTAAAATCTGAGTCGTTGTTATAAGCAAATTCGGGACTGTTTAATTGTTCTACGGAAATTTGCCTCTGCAAAAAACCCACGGGCGGAGTAGTTAACAAATCTTCAGTTCGATGTTTTGCCAAAACAGTTAAGGGATTAATACTCGGATCTGTAAAACTTTGGATAAATACTTTACCCGGAATAAATGCTTCCCCAAACAAGCTGACTACATCTCCGCTGACAATGTAGTGAGTGACATTTTTGTTGCCTGCCCTGCTGAGATTTCTCCGAAAACTGGTGAATGTACTCGCTGATACTCCCGGAGAGTTGAAAGTAAAGATATCGCCGGTCAGAGATGTGTATTCGGTTGCTACAATTTGAGCGACTGCTCCGCCCCAACTGTGCCCGATGACATCGGGCAATAATTGGTTGGGGTTTTTACCAGTATTTTGACCGATTTCTGTGAGCCAGTTTTTGATATTATCTTTGTTCTTTTCAAATTCAGGTAAACCAATGTCCCGCGAGTCTGAAAAGATAGCGTCGCCGTCGATAAAATCTGTACCTTTAAATACGAGGGCGGGCGGGTTTTCGGGATTGGATGAACCGAACCCGATCGCATAAAAGTTTGTTTCTGGGTCGTCGAATATGCGATCGATATAGTAGCCATTAGTATCTAGGAAACTGGAAACTTCATTTTCCGCGTTAGGTTTTTGATTCAAAAAAACAATTGACTTAGCCAGAGCTTCATAAACAGCAGGCGAGGCACTCATAATATTAGATTTTCTGTTAGTTGGTATTTGCGATCGCTCTCTTCTTGAGCTAATTGTCCAATGGCAGCCATTATAGCTGACAAGATTTGTATGGTACACTTGATAATATCAACTCAAGAATTAAGTTTTTGCGGTTATGGGTATTATTCGTCAATACATTGCTCCATTGATAGCGGTATTAGTATTTTTCGCGGCTCTGGTAGCAGTCAGTGCTCGCATCTTTTTGCCGGGTGACATGGCTGCCCCGGCACCGATTGAGGAAGCGATCCCCCAAAAGCAAGCTGCCGTAGTGAATCCAATTTTCTTGGGGCTAAATTATTCCGCTTTGCGTGTCCGGTGAGCTGATGTCTGCTCCATTAATACCGGGCTACGGGCTGCGCTCAGGATCGGGAGTCGATCGGGCAAAACTGGTAAAGTTTATGCACCGGACTTACCAAGAGCTTTACCCGGATGGGGAATTGGGACATTTGGCTCAAACTGTCGAGCAGTATTTTTCTAACCAGACGCCGGTTTGGTGGGTAGAGTGCCAGAAAAACACCCAGGAAGAGGCAGAAATTTTGCCGGTGCTTCCCTCGCAGTATCTCAATCCCCAATCTCAAGCCCAAAATCTCCAATCGGTTGTCGGATGTTTGTGGTTGGGAAATGCGATCGACCAAACCACCGGAGAACGCTACGCTCACATTTTTTTGCTGTACGTAGCACCGGAACATCGCCGTCTGGGGATCGGTGCAGCTTTAGTTATTCATGCTGAAAATTGGGCGCGCGAAAGGGGCGATCGGCAAATTGGTTTGCAAGTATTTCTGAGCAATCAGCCGGCGGTGAATCTCTATCAAAAATTAGGCTATCAAAGTCATTCTGTCTCTATGCTCAAGTCTCTTTAAAAAATAAAAGGTAATGTTTGTAGTAAAGACTAAGAGTCCTAATACTAAAAGAATCTAAAAACTTTGTGACTTTAGGGGAAATTAAGTCTTGACTACGAACTTTAAGGAAGACTGAAGTCCTCACTATGAACCACATGAGGCCTTCAGTCCTCCTTCGGGATACTTTTATTGGTATTATCCTAGTTGCTGTTGACCGTTGTCTGAGTTGCTCAGGAGCATCCTCAGTACGGTAAAGTTTTTTTATGAACAATAACGACTACTCCAACGCCCTTGATACTGACACGGAACTGGAAAGCCCTTTGGATCAATTTGACGACTCCCAACCCCCGCTGCCAGATCCCGAGGAAATGCTGCCTTTGCTGGAATCCCCAGAACCTCAGCACCGGATGATTGCGGCGCGGGCTTTTTGCGAACTGCAGGACGATCGAGCAATTTCGCATTTAATTAATTTATTGAGAGACGGTTGCCCCTTGGTGCGGGTAAGCGCGGCCTATGCTTTGGGGCGAAATCCGAGTCCCGATGCTGTGGAACCGCTGATTCTTCAGCTTAACCGCGATTGGAACGGTTACGTTCGCAAAGGGGTAGTTTGGGCGCTGGGAAATTGCAGGGATCAGCGCGCTTTGCCATCTTTAATTGATGCTCTGAAAACTGATATTTCGGCGGTGCGTTTGTGGGCGGCGAGTTCTCTGGGTCAAATGGCAAAAGTTGGTTACTCTGTGGTGATTGCGGCGATTCCGCCGTTGATTGAAGCGCTGCGGGGAGATTCTGTATCTGCTGTGCGGAGCAACTGCGCTTGGGCGATCGGGCAACTGGCCCGCGAATTGCCGAATAATATAGTGTACGCTGGGGCGATCGATGGTCTGATTGAAGCTTTAGAAGAAGATGAAGATATGGGCGTGCGGGAAGATGCTAAATCTTCACTCTTGCGAGTTGGCGACCCGCGTGGATTGCAGATAATTGAAGACTTAGAAATGGAAGGACTTTTGTGATATAATTACCACAATCAAACACCACTTACTAATTCCAAATTATCAGTTTCATCAATCCTAAGACAGAATTTGGTTTCAAAAAAATCTTTGCTTCGCCCCAGAGCAAAGACATTTTGATTAGCTTCCTCAATGCTATGCTCTATGACGCACAGCCAACCATTGAAGACTTAGAAATTATTGACCCTTACGCCGCGCCGAGCGTTACTGGATTAACAGACACTGACCTGGATGTTAAAGCCAAAATTACAGGCAACAAAACTGTGATTATCGAAATGCACGTAATAAATGTAGAAGCTTTTACTAAACGGGTAGTGTACAATGCAACCAAAACCTACGCAACTCAACTCAGACCTAGGGAAGGATACTCTAAATTAAATCCTCTGATTGCTTTAACAATTACTGATTTTATTTTGTTTGAAAATACCGAAAATTTTTTCACTAATTTTGTATTTAAAGAACTCGAAGAAAACTTCGAGTATTATAACAGAGAAATCGAATTAGTGTTTGTCGAACTGCCCAAGTTAAACCTAGAACTAGAACAAGTCGAAAACATAATTCAAAGCTGGATTTATTTTATCAAAAATGCTCCTCTATTCGAGGAAATTCCCGAAAAATTTGCATCAATACCCGAAATTCAAACAGCTTTTTCCATCGCCAGCAGAACTAATTTAACCCTTAAGGAATTAGAGGAATTAGAAAAGCGGGAAATGTTTTTTGAAGACCAGCGCGGTGCTATTATTAAAAGCCGCAAAGAAGGCATAATAGAGGGTCAGATAGCATTAATTCTCCGTCAAATCGCGCGCCGCACTGGTGAAATTTCGCCGGAAATTCAAACTCGCATCCAGCAGCTATCTCTCGAACAATTAGATGATTTAGGAGAAATCTTGTTAGATTTTACCAGTCAAGATGATTTGATAGCTTGGTTGGAATCGGCTTCAGCATGAATTTATAACTTTTGCACTCCTGATACTAAATCCGGCTTTAATACCCCCTTTATTCTTTAGTCGCTGCGGGCGGACTGTGTTTGTGTAATAGCGGTTTCAACCGCCGAGTTTCTAATCTAATAAGTCTGGTTCCCGGCGCACTATCATGTCATAAAGCGGTTGAAAGCTAAACCATCCCATGCGGTGAGACCCTACTTGCTGCTGTGTTAAACGCGCACATTCTGGCTTGATGAGAATTGGTTTTCCCGCTGCTTCGGCCATTAACTGCGCTTGACAAGAACGTTCCATTGAAATAAACCACCAAGCCGCTTCATCTACTGTTTGACCTACTGTTAACACTCCGTGATTTTGTAAAATAATAGCTTTTTTCTCACCTAAAGTTTTGGCGATGCGTTTAGCTTCTTCGATTTCCAAAACAACTCCGGTGTAATCGTCAAATAAAGCTTGGTCTTCATAAAAAGAACAAGCATCTTGCGTCAGCGGGTCAAGCCGGCGGCCCAAACTCGACCAACTTTTGCCGTAGGGAGAATGAGCGTGGGCTGCTGCGATTACGTCGGGGCGGGCGCTGTGTACTTGGGAATGAATGGCAAATGCTGCTTCGTTTACGGGTTTATTTCCTTCAACAACTTCACCTTTGTGGTTGACTAAAATTAGGTCGCTGACTCGAATTAAACTGAAGTGCATTCCAAAAGAATTGACCCAGAAATGGTCTAGGTGTTCGGGGTCGCGGACGGTGATGTGTCCGGCAATTCCTTCGCTAAATCCGAAGCGGGCAAATAATCGGAATGCGGCGGCTAAACGTTGTTTGCGGTGGCGGCGTTCTTCTTCAAGTGAGTTGAATGTTGGGGGTTGAATGGTGACTTTGGGGATTTTTAATGCGACCATATATTTTATTAGTGAAAAGACAGGAGGCAGAGCCTCCGAATCGGCATTCCCAGTCAGAGACTGGGAACGAGATAATTGGGAACTGTGGGACAGGCATCTTGCCTGCCCTACTGACTGGCGACTTCACTGAGGCGCAAACCTGCGATGTTTTTGCAGTCAAAGGTGGCGTTGTTGCCGGGGCGACGTTCGATTAATTCGAGAATTTGTCCGGCGGGGTTTTGCAGAAACCACTGGGTTAATGAGCCGGAGTTTAGAGGATGCTCTGATAGCGGTTTAAAGTTTTTATTTTGCCATATTTTAGCAGCATTCTGCACGTTTTCGACTCGAATCGCGACGTGGTGAACTGCTTCTAATCCTCTTTCTTGCTGGAAGCGGTCTGTTTGGTCGCCCGGTGCGTGGGGCGCATCTAATACTACTAAGCCGCCCGCTGGCATTAATAAGGTCATTAAATGCAGCCACAAGTCGGAGGGAACATTAATGTTTTCCGCACAAAAGTTAATCGGGAACAAGTCGGGGCCTTCAACTGTTTTGGCGCCGAAGGGGTAAAAAGATTTGGCGTAGTTTTCGAGTTCGGTGCGGCTGGGAAATGTGATGACAAAGTGGTCGATTGAAACTGGTTCCCCGTACAGGTTTGTCTCAAAAATCCAGTTGGTTAAAAATTCAGGATTTGTAAATTTTGGGTTAAGTTCCACCAAGCCATTTTTTTCTATCAAAGGTGAGTCAAGATGGCTGTCAGTGTGGTTCGGGAATTTTAGGGTTTTCAGCTTAACGTTTTTCATGTGTTTGACCCCGATGTGGAAGGAGGCAAAACTGCGAATTTCTTCTACAGGCTCAACAGCAATCACATTTTGTGCCTCTTAATTCAAAAATAACACAAAATTTAATAATTTCCCGTCTAAATCGAGTTCATTTGCCGATCGCGTTCCCGGCCAACCACGCCGTAGTCCAAGCACTTTGGAAGTTGAAACCGCCCGTCACGCCGTCGATATCCAAGATTTCGCCAGCAAAGAAAAGTCCGGGACAGCGGCGGCTTTCCATTGTCTTAAAATCGACTTCTTTGAGGTTGACACCGCCGCAGGTGACGAACTCTTCCTTAAATGCGCCTTTTCCGGAAATCTGATATTCGCCTTGAACGAGTTCTAGCAGGAGGCGATCGAGGATTTTGTTAGATAAGTCTGCCCAGCGTTTTTGCTCGTCAATGCCGATCGAACTTGTCAAACGTTCCCAGAGGCGGCGCGGCACCGGAAACGGACAGCTAGAGACAATCAATCGGTGCGACAACTGCGACTTAACTGCTAGCAGTTGCTGCCGCAAAACTTCCGCATTGTACTGGGGAAGCCAATTAATCAGCACAGATGTTTTATAATGGCGATCGTGCAAAAATCTCGCACCCCAAGCAGAAAGTTTCAGGACAGCAGGCCCGCTTAAACCCCAGTGAGTAATTAGCAAAGGCCCGCTTTGTTCTAATTTAGCTCCCGGCAATTTCACCTTAGCATTAGGAACAGAAATTCCGGCTAAATCTTTGATTCTGCTGTCGGAAATATTAAAAGTAAATAGAGAAGGAACGGGCTGTTCTACAGTATTACCTAACTCTTTTGCCCACTTATAACCCGAGGGATTGCTGCCTGTAGTGAGAAGAATGCGATCGCACTTAAATGTCTCCCCCGACTTCAACTCAATTTCAAACCTAGGGGCGGTCTCCCCTTGTTCGCCCTCTGCGTTATTCCCGGTTAATTTCCTTACTGAAACTACTGCATCGCCGGTGCGAATTTTTACGCCTGCATCCTCAGCAGCCCGGATCAAACAGTTAACAATAGTCCCCGAATCCTCGGTAATCGGAAACATTCGCCCGTCTTCTTCGGTTTTCAACTTCACGCCGTGACCGGCAAACCATTCTACAGTATCGCGCGGTTGAAATCGAGTAAAAGCACCGCGCAGAGCTTTTCCACCTCTGGGGTAATTCTGCACTAAAATACCAGGGTCAAAACAAGCGTGAGTAACGTTGCAGCGCCCGCCGCCAGAGATGCGAACTTTTGCCAGGAGTTGCCTGCCAGCTTCTAGTAAAGTGACCCGGGCCTGCGGGTAGGTTTTGGCACAGGTAATTGCACTAAAAAAACCTGCAGCACCGCCGCCAATGACTGTAATTTTGAGGATTCGATCGGACAAATTTTTTCTCGCTTATTCTGGTTCAAAATCGGATTTTGCCGCCCCGCAAGTGGGACAAACCCAATCGTCGGGGATATCTTCAAAGGGTGTACCGGGAGCTATGCCTCCGTCGGGGTCGCCTTCTGCTGGATCGTAGACGTAATTGCAAACTGTACAAACGTATTTTTGCATTTGCTTAACTCAATTTTATATCGTAAGCCTATAGATTGTACTTGACAACACAACCTATTGCAATACCAGAAAAATTAAATCTTTCACAAGTTACAATTCACAATTATAAAATAGACCTCTTGAAAAAATAAATAGGACGGGCTAGAAGCCCATCCCACAATTTGATTAAAAAGACTGAGACAATATTTTCTAATCTAAACTCTCAAATATTACAAGCCTCTAGAACCCAAGTTCTAGAGGCTGCATTCTATCTTTTATTAGTTAACCGCGATCGGGAAACTAGACTTTCGCTAAAGGCTTAGTCCAAACGCCGTTTTCATCTTCTTCGTACTGCTGGTGAATGGCATTCCAAGCGGTGTGTTCCGCTTGTATGGAGTCGTTGCTTTCATCAAATGCGGCGTTGTAGGATTCCATAAAGGTTTTTTGAGCAGCTTCCGACAGGTGCGATCGCACTTCTGGAGATAAGTCTGCCGGACTATTGCAGCGACCTTTGACAGCGCGCGGCAGCGTCATTTCGCTAACTGAAACTTCTTCGCCACCTGCACTTTCTAGCAAGAGTTGAAATTCGCCCGATTTATCTGCGGGAACTTCTGCCATCACGAGAAATTCGCCTGCTTCAACGCGGGTTTGATAGATAGTTGCTTTGTCTTCGGGCATTCCCAAAGCGACCAAAGCGGAAACTAGACCAGCACCGGCCGAACCTGCGATCGCGCCGCTAGCTGCACCCAACAGTACCGCACCCAGCGGGCCCGCGGAGACTACTGCACCGACAAAGGGAATAAACAGCACCCCGACGCCAGTTAGCAAACCCAAAAAAGAACCGAATAAGGAACCAAAAATCGCCCCGCTTCGCAGACCGCCTAAAATCACATCTTTTTTAGTAAGAAAGCCGGCAATTCTAGTTTTAGACTGAAAGTTTTTTCCCATGACTGAGATGTGGTCGCGGGAAACTCCGCGATCGAGCAACCGCCGAATTACGCCGTCTAATTGTTCTTCTTCCTTAAATACGGCTGAAACTGTGCGTTCGGCTAGGTATTCCTCTGTCATTTTTCCTCCTTGATTTTTTTTCGATTAGTTGTGCTGTTTTTCAGTATATGAGGACACCGGAGGGCAATCGCATCGACCGCGAGATAGAGGTCGATTTATCGGATATAGTTTGAGGATCTATCAAAAGAGTTAAAGATTTTTTTAAGTGCGATTGCTCATCTATTAGAGACAGTTATTCAGATATAATATAACCTTTTAACAATTGCTGTTTTATTATATTTTAACGGCTCAGATTTATCGTACATTCCGATTACAAGCGCTTTTAATCAGCGTTTTCTGCTGCTATATGTGCGTCTATTTTGTGGGGGTTCGCCTAATATTAGGCTAGTACACCATAAATTTGCGATCGAGTCTTATGCGGTTTTTCATCAATAATTTTTTATGGAGTCAGCCCCGCATTAAAATCAATAGCAATATTTTTTACGGTAATTCGGGTTTTGGCGATGGGGGGCGGCAGTCGCCAGTTACCGGCGTGCTGACAATTAGCGTTCCAATCTCAACCGTAGTTGTCATATTTACCTAGATTGAGTTAACTTTATTCTATTGTAACGCAGCTTCATTTCTACCCGATCGCATTTATCAAGGTTAATCAATGCCATTAGCACCCCTGTTTCCTGTCGTTCATCCCATCCTCAAATCGGCTTTTCCCAAATGTCTGTGGACGGGAGATATCAACAGCCGAGAAATTGCCCTCACATTTGACGACGGACCGCACCGTCAGCACACACCTAAACTGTTAAAAATTTTAGATAAATACGACATCAAAGCTAGTTTTTTCTGGCTAGGTTTTTGTGTTGACCGCCATCCAGAAACGGCTAAAGAAGTGTACGATCGCGGACACTGGGTCGGTCTCCACGGCTATCAGCATATATCGTTTCCAAAACTCAAAACCCACGAACTCAAACAAAGTTTAGAAGACACCCAAAAAGCAATTGCCAAAGCTTGCAATTTAGACCCAGAATTAATCCTGGACGTGCGGCCGCCCAACGGCATTTTTACGCCGCGAACATTAGAGTTATTGCAACAGTGGGAATATCGCCCTGTAATGTGGAGTGTTGTCCCGGAAGATTGGGTGCGGCCGGGGGTTAGGAAAGTTATTGGTCGCGTCGTCCAGCAAACTGAAAACGGATCTATTATTGTACTGCACGACGGCTATTGCGGCGGCGAAGATGTTGCAGATTCGGCGGATAAAATAATTCCATTGCTTTTGTATAAAGGTTACAAATTCGTGACAGTCGATCGACTGTGGGAACAGGCCAACATTCAGATAACAGGAAATTAAGTTAATGAAAAAAACACTGTTTATTACATCTCTTTGTTTGGCGAGCGCCGGATGGGCGATCGAGCTTTCTCCTGCTTCCCTAAGTGCGGAAACTCCACTTGTAGTGCAGCAGCCAGCCCCTGGCTTATCCGCGCCTGCCCCCAACTCGAAAACCCCGCAAGTGGAACTGCTAAATCCGGGAGTGGAACCCCGACAGGAACTGCGTTTAAAACCAGCTATCGATGTCAAAGAAACAAGTGTTATGACCGTAAAAATGGATATGGAAATATCCGCATCCGGTCGGTCTTCGCCTGAGGGTAAAATTCCAATATCGGTGATGACTTTCGAGACAAAAGTCACTAAAATTGATCCCAACGGCGATATTCACTATGAGTTTGCTTATACTAACTCAGATATCGCGGGCGATACTGGAAATACCCCGCCAGCCGCGCGAGATGCCATGCGTTCCGCACTCAAAAGCATGGTCGGAGTGAAAGGCTCTTTCATCATGGACAATCGCGGTTTTCATAAAGGAGGTGACATTATTTTGCCCGAAGGATCTGACAACAACCTCAAACAAATGGTTGGACAAATGTCTAAATCTCTAGAACAACTTGCCTCGCCGCTGCCTGCAGAAGCAGTCGGAAAAGGAGCCAAATGGCGCGTTTCTTCTTCCTCTGATTTCAGTGGCATGAATGTGAATGACATTGCTACCTATGAATTGGATAGCTGGCAAGATGGAGTTGTCTCTATGAGTGTAAGTATAGAGCAGCAAGCAAACCCCCAAAATATTACCTCTCCCCTACTGCCTGCTGGAACTACCTTAACCCTAAAATCTTTTAGTTCTCAGGGTCGGGGAAAAGTTACAGGGCGCTTGGATAAATTAATTCCTTTTCGCTCTACTGTGTCTATTAGTTCAAATAGCGAAATGAGTGCTAAAAGTGCTGGCAGTTCAGAAGAATCCACAATCACAACAAAAATGACGATGGAGATGACTTTAGAGTCGAAGTAAGCTTTATTATACAAGTCTAAAAATTAGGGGCATGGCATTGCCGTGTCCTTAGTTGTCGGTAAATTTTTAATAACTGGTATTAAATGGGGTTAATATACCTGATATTATATAAAGTTTCCAAAAGTTTCGATCGCCAATTTGTAAGTAGAGGAGTCTGTTCTATGATTCGATCGCACAGATGGCAAGCTATCATCGGTTTAGTGGTAGCCCTAGGGATAATCATCGGGAATTTAATGTTTCCGGGCTTGAATGTAGCGCCGGCATTTGCTCAAGCTAAATTTAAGGATGTTAACGAGCATTGGGCGCAAGCTTGCATAGAGGAGTTAGCACAGAAAAAAATCATTAGTGGCTACTACGAAGACGGCACTTTTCGCCCGAATCGCCCAGTTAGCCGGGCTGAGTTTGCGGCGATGGTTCGCATGGCTTTTCCCGATGCCAAAACCGTCCGCGCTCCGATCGACTTTGCAGATATTCCAACAAATTACTGGGGTTTTAAAGCAATTCGAGAAGCTTATCAGACGGGTTTTATGTCTGGATACAGTGGCAGTATCTTTAACCCCACTTTGAATATTACCCGCTGGCAGGCTTTGGTAGCTTTAACCAGCGGCTTGAAATATACACCTACGGGCTCGGCGGCTGAGATTTTGGATGCGACTTTTGAGGATGCGCCGCAAATTCCCGAACTGGCAAGAAATGCGATCGCCGCCGCCACAGAAAAACAACTTGTGGTCAATTATCCTGCTGTTAAACAGCTAGAACCTACTCGGAATGCTACTCGCGCTGAAGTCGCAACTTTTTTCTGTCAGGCGATCGCCAAACCCGGCCAAACTGCCTTAGTTCCTGCCCAATATATCGCCCAAGTTCCGGCGAATATCGGCCCGCCGAGAACAACAGAAATCTCGGAAGCGGGGAAAGTTCGGGCAGAAGTTTCTTTCGTAAAAGAAGCAGAAAATGCAAAAAATCTCCGCATCAGAATTATCCGCAACGGTAAAACTTTATTAGAAGAACCAGTGCTCATTCCGACTCGTTCTTTAGTAGATAACCCCGACCAAAGGGCGAGCGAAGAAATATCAGAAGGACGTTTTTTATCGCTACTAATCCGTGATTTAGACGGCGACAAGGAACCGGAAGTGCTGGCAGATTTAGTCTCAATCAAAAGCGGCGTCCGCTGCTGCAATTATTCGTTTATTTACCGCTACGACTCTGGCGCTAACAAATACACTCATATCAAGCATTTCTGGGGCAATGTAAGTTACGAAATAGTCGATTTTGGCAAAAATGATATCCCAGAGTTTAAGAGTCAGGACGGCAGATTTTCCGAGGCTTTTACAAACTACGCTGATTCTCGCTTTCCGCTGCAAATTTGGCAGTACCGCCAAGGTAAAATGCAAGATGTTAGCAAACAGTATCCGGTGGAGGTATACACAAATTCTGCTGAGCTTTGGCTGGAATCTAACAAGCGTTTGAGTGAAAATGGGGAGGTGAAGGGGGTTTTGGCGGCCTTCATGGCGAACAAGTATGTCATGGGTCAAGAGGCGGAAGGTTGGCAGTTGTTGGAGAGAGTTTATCAAGGGCGCGATCGCACTCAATTCTTTGGGAAGTTGCGGGAGTTTTTGGTAAGTACGGGTTATGCCAGTAAGTAGATTTGCAGGTTTTTAACCGCAGATTTAAGCCGATTAACGCGGATTAACGCGGATAGTGTTTGTAGGGGCGGATTTGGTATCTAGATTAGTTGTTCAGTGTTTGGTATTTCGGGCTAAACCCGCCCCTATAAGTTTTTTATAATTACCATGCAAATTCTCTATTCAGATATTCCGCTAATTTCTGATTGTGCGGCTGAAAATACTCGCGCAATCGCTGGTTGACAAAATCATCTGCTGGCTGATAATCACCACCGTTGTACTTTTGATAATTCCCCAGTTGAAAATCTGGCACATTTAAAAACTCAAAAACTTGTTTGATTGTCGCAGCCGGATTGGCATAAAATTCTTCACTCTGCAAAATCAAAAACTGTTCCCTGGAAAAAAGTTTCATCCACTCTTTGAGGCTGCAAGCATAAAGACTCTTATAAATATAATCACAATCTTTCCCAGGATTTTTATCTTCTAAGTTTGTTTCGGTTGCGCCATCAAGCAATTGCAACTCGGAATCGATAGCCTTTTCAAAACTTCTGCGTTCCGTACCGCGTCTCACCAGCATTTGATAGTGAGAAAAAGCCCGATCGACCGGATTTCTCAAAATCACAATCAGCTTAACTTTGGGCAAACAACCGTGCAATCTTTCCGCAGCCAGCGGGTGAGTGAGATAAGTCGGAGTTGCTTCTCCTGTCAAAAAATGATGCGCGTCTATTGTCGGCGGGAAATGCGATCGATACCAAGCTATTCCTTTGTTGAAATGTTCTGAAAAAAAACAAATTTCTTTATTGGCAGCAGGTAAAATCTGAGGGTGCGAAGTGATATATTTGTAGAGAGAAGTTGTGCCGCAACGGGGAGAACCGATGATAATGAAATCCGGCGATCGCGATGAGGCCCAATTCCATTCTACTTGCGACAGTTGCGGGCGAGATGCGACTGTTTGCAAGCGGACTGCTGTTTGAAAAAGTGCGATCGACTCCTGAATTTTTCCCTGCTTGCTGAGCGCTACAGCTAAGTTAATATAGGCTAAGGGAAAATTTGGCAAAATCTCGATAACTTCGCGGTAAAGAGCAACCAGGCTGTCAATCAGAGGAGAATCTTTAGGCAGCGGCGCGTACAGCAAGGGGAAGTAAGCAGCAGTAAAGTTTGGTTGGAGGAGAATGGCTTTTTGGTGACAGGCGACAGCTTCTGCAATTTGCCCGTTTTGTTGCAGCGCTTTTCCCAAATTGTGGTAGGCTGAGGGCGAATTGGGGTTTTGGGCGATCAATTTTTCGTAAAGGGCGATCGACTCTTGCAATTTTCTCTCATCCTCCAAACTATCTCTACAAGTATCTGTAAAAGTGCGATCCTCTCCGAAGGCTTGGCTAACGGCAAAACTCATGCTGGAATCCTGTAATAACCGCGCATCATCACCTTAACATCCAAGTGCTTCATTTTTGCAGTAGAAGCATCGTGAATCATATTTTCAGTCGGTGCAATATAAGCCTCGCCTGGCGCAATTCTCAGCTTCACCACCGGATATTCTGGATAGCGCTGCATAAACTCATTGGTTAACTCTCGCGTCCAGGGTTTTCCAAGATCATAATCAGGACATTCCAGCATTTCAAAAATGTCTATCTCAGTCAAATTCACAAACAAAAAGTAACGGCTGTCCCGCCCTAAATTCACGCAAACCCGATTAGTAGCCTCCTGCTTGTTCGCCAGCGCCAACCCGTCCCAATTATCAGTATGCAAGCCGTTGCGACAACCGCGTTGATTATCAATTGTTGCCGTACTCAATCCCGGCTGCCTGCCTCCCATACCGTTAATAATCGGCGGCGCATCCGACAGACAAAAAGGCTGAAAATACTCAATTAATTTATCGAGTGCCTGTCGGCATTTTTCCTCTGATTTAAACTCAGCAACCTGTAGCGGAGTTGTTAGGGAAGCGATACCGGCAGCAGCAAACAAAGCTAAAACATCCGGCGGTAAACGCACAATTCCTACACCCGAATATGGCGGTGGGGGTTCATGAACCCAAAGCAGTGCAGACTCTGCTGGTGTTGGTTCCCTCCAAGGTTCTTTTGGCATAAAAGCCCCTTCGCAATACGGAATGCGATCGGGTACGCTGTCAAAAGCTAGCTGCGTGCCCGAACTCAGCCACACTCTAGTTGGGAACTCTTTCTGTGTAGTTTCTGACTCCAGATTTTGGCAGCGATAAATTACTATACTTTGACGGAGAGTGGACATTATTTAATATGTATTAATCGCCCAGATCGCAAACGTCGTTTGTAGTAAGAAATGCAAGTTCTTTTTCTTGAATTTCCCGTTATTAGTAAGAAATGTAAGTTCTTTCTTTTCCGTTTCAGGACTTAGGTAAAAAGTGGTTTGAGGTGCTACTTATAGCGGTAAGGTGTGCAGTTCACACCCTACATATATAGAAAATTTTGAGCAATGAGGGCTTTACTACAAACTTTTTACCCTCTAGAAATCTTGCCTAATGAGTGCAATGGGTGCAGTGAGTGCAGTGAGTGCACATCGCTCCTACCTCAACCCCTTCATCATTGGGAAACTGCCAGAGAGTTTGCGTTAAAGTTGCGCGGTCAACATCCTGCCGGGGAACTGAGGAAAGAGTCAAAACGCGGGCTTCATCGTCGGTGCTTTCTACCAAAATTTCGCCCTCAGCAACTTTAATTGCATCTCGGTGCAAAATGCTGATGCCAAACATATCAGTCATCCCCAATTCGGACAGTTTACCTGCAATTTCATTGAGAAATTCTGAGTTATTGACAACTGCTTCAGAGCGTTTAATTGCTGCCGAGACAGCTTCACTAACGCGGACAAATTCTAAGGGAAACCAAACCCAGTTGCCTGATGCTCGATCTTTTTCAACCTTCCACATATACGGAATAGCATCGCCGTATTCTGCTGTCGGCTTGACATAAGCATTGTTGCCGTCAAACTCTTCGACCAACCTTTCGTTACCGGATAGGTCAAAGTGTTTTTGAAGCAAGCAAATACCTACCTGCTTTTGCAAACCGTAACTGCGGATGATAGCACCCAGTTCTGTCATGTTATCCTGGGCTTGCTCTAGCAGGTCTCTTGCCGTGAAAAAATGCTCTAAACTATCGAAAACATCTGGCTTGTAAGATGTCAGCATACAGGTTTAGGTTTCCTTCTAAATATTCACTAGATAGACCATATTTAATATTCTCTCTAATGTCAACTGTTTGGCTGCTATCAACACATTATTTTTTTATATGTAAAATTCCTAAGAATATGTGAAGAGATACAAAAAAATGTTGCTTTTTGAGACGCTAAGCTAAAATAAATATAAACTCTCAGACATTTAATCACTAAAAATGGTATATCCACCTGCACCTTGGAATCTGCAAGGTTATGCTGTTCAGACTTTACAATTGGTAGATGTGGCACGAGTGCGCCCCTTGGTTCCCTCTGAGTTAGAAATAGTCTCTTTATTGCCAGGAAAAACCCTAGGCGGCATTTATATATCCTCCTACGGGTTGGGTTCTGTGATGGAGTACAATGAGTTAATTGTAGTTAGCGCGATCGCCAATTATGCCGGAAAATGGGGTGCTTGGATTTCTCACATTTATGTAGACAATCCTAACTCGGTAGCCGGCGGACGCGAAATTTGGGGACTTCCTAAAGAATTAGCGCAATTTAGTTGGGAAGGCAGCGATTCGGTAAAGGCAGCACCGCTAGGCTACCGCGTCACAGTTAGCCAAGGAAACCGTCAACTGTGCAGCCTCAGTTACACCCAGCAAAGTTTAGCTTTACCCCTGTCTTTGAGCGGAAATGTTTTCAGCGCTGACAGGAGCAATTTGCTGTTGTTTAAAGGAGAGTTTAAATCTCGAGTCGGCTTGATTAAAGGCGAATTAGAAATATCTGAAGAAAGTCATTTTGCCCATTTAAAGTTAGGTCAGCCCTTGCTAACAGTTGCCTGCGAAGATCTGCGTTTAATTGCAGGTGCGCCGCAAATAGTGGGGAACAGATCTGCTGAATTCAGTTATTAACCCTAAAATTGGCGTACATTATAGGAGGAAAGTTCCAATGAGCGATATTGGTTTTACCCACATTGCACTTTCAGTAAGCGATGTAGACAAAAGCATCTCGTTTTACGCGAAGTACGCTGACCTAAAAGTGGTTCACCGCCGTGTAGATCCAATTACATCATTAGATGTTTCTTGGATTTGTGATTTGATTCGACCGTTCGTCATTGTGCTAATTAAAGCACCATTAGTGGATGGCAAACTTTTACCACATTCCCATCTCGGCGTCGCCTGCGAAACTCGTGAAAAAGTCGATCGCCTTTGCAGTGAGGCTGAGTCAGAAGGGCTTTTATTGAACGGCCCTAATGAGTCGGAACCTCCTGTCGGTTACTGGGCTTATCTCCGAGACCCGGACGGTCATACGTTGGAAATTTCTTACGGTCAGGAAGTTAGCGCGCTGTTAGAAAAGTTATTCCCGCAGCCAAAGTTATAAGGTCAAGCATTAAGTTTTCTAGACAGGACTTACGCAAAGCCTAGGTGTCATGCTGAGTGAAACGCTGTGCAACGAAGCATCTTAGCAGATGCTTCGCAACGCTTGTGAATGACAGGATTACGTTGAAATGCGTCCAGAACTGCTAGATTGAGCAACCCCAGTTAATTTAATCACAAATTAACCGGGGCTGCGGGCAATTAATTCGCTGAGTAATTCCTATTTTTAAATGCCAGCCCCCGGAGCGGCTTCAGCTCCCATTTCTAAAATTGTACCGCGAAGGAAATCAATTTGCTGCTGGAAGTCCATGCCTTCAATCTTTCCTAGTAAAGCTTTTCCTGCTTCGGGAAGTTGATAGTCGGGAGGAACAGGAATAATAGTTCCTTCGTCCATTCCTACTGCTAGGAAATACCAAAAAGCCAGCTTGGTTTCAGGACTCATTGAGCCGTACATCCGGCTGATTTCGGTATTTGCTTTTGAGGCAATGTCCCGCATTACTTGTAGTTGTTCTTGGTGGGGCAGAGGCTTGACTTGCTCGAACAAACCCTGAGCGATTTCGGAACCGGAAGCACCGGGAGCCGCTGGCGTTATTGACTTGCCCATTTCGGTGTAAACAAACCACAGCAAACCTAATTGGTCGTCTACACTCAACTTCTTAATATCTGCTTTTCCTTGGTCGTAAGCACTGGTAGTAAAGGTCATTCAAGCCTCCAAAATAATATGTATTGCTCAGTTTTCTGATGTGTGAGAAAACTTTTGTTTGCTACTTAAGTTAAAGTACCTAATAAATAGTGATGCTAGAATCTTGCTTAAGACAGATATGATCCCGGACATAATTTCGGGGAGTAAATTTACCAAAATCGGGAAAATTTGCAACCAAAGGATGAGGCAAATTTGACAATATTGTTGTTAGCGGAGCTCATGATTAGCATTGTTTAGCCGATCGACGATCGCCTATAATCGCAACAGACCTGTATTGAGGTGGCTGTTATGTCGATCGCAACTGCAAAACGCTTCACCATAGCGGAATATCACCGCCTGACAGAACTGGGGTTCTTTGGTGAGGACGATCGAGTTGAGTTAATCAAGGGAGAACTTGTGAAAATGGCAGCTAAAGGTACCGCTCACGAAACCTGTCTGAGAAGATTACTGCGGGAATTAAGCGTCATAGTAGCAGAACGGGCAACTTTACAGTGTCAATCTCCCATCGTTTTACCGACAAACAGCGAACCTGAACCTGATTTTTCGCTCGTACAAAATCGCCCTGACGACTATCTATCCTCTCACCCCTGTCCAGGGGATCTACTGTTGCTGATTGAGATTGCAGATTCTTCTTTGAGTTACGACAAACAGGTTAAGCTCCCCCTTTATGCTGAAGCCGGAATCTCTAACTATTGGATATTTAATTTATCACAAACTTGCTTGGAATGTTACAGCGAGCCGTATCAGAATGCCCCTGGCCAATTTGGTTATCGCAGGACGCTGATTTTTCTGCCCAACGAGTCTGTTAATCTGCCTTATTTTCACGACTTGGCGCTCGATTTATCGAGAGTGTTTCCGCCAACTATAGAATCCTGAAGGACTCTGATATTATTCCAAAGAAAATAGGCTGGCAAACAGCCAGCCTAGAATCAGGAGAACTTTATTTCAAACTCGTTGAAAGTCTAGCTAAACAAACCCGAAATACCACCGACTGCTATTGCTCCAGCCAAAGCCGAAACAACCACAGAAGTCAGAGCCGTACCGAACAGCCACCAAGCTGCTGCTGCTGCGGCTTCGCGCGCATCTTCTGCTTGCTGCTTGGCCTTGTTTTTGAGCTGTTTGATGCGTTTTTTAGTTTCACTTTGCAGGCGTTCCGAGCGCAATAAAACGCTGTCCCGGGCTCCTTCCATTTGGTCAACAATTCGGTGAGCCTGTGCCTCGGAAATATCGGAACGAGAACTCAGCAGGGCAACTAAAGTACCGCGATCGAACTCACCTAAACGCTCTTTAATGGCGTCAAATCCGGCCTGCGGGTCGTCAAACACTTTGCGTAAGTCCCGCTTGATTCCTTCGTAGTTGAGTTCGGGTCGCTCCAGCGAATTGAGGTAATCCCGGATTTTCCCGAAAATACCATCCATTGCGGACTGGAACTTGTCCTGAACCATTTGAACTTGTTCGACAATTTGGTTGCGGACCGACTCAATTTGGTCGGCAATTCTGTTAGCTTCCTCTTCCGAGATGTCTTCCCGCTGCGACAACAATGCTACCAGAGTCGATCGATCGAAGTGCTTCAGGCGATCGCCCAAACTTTGCATCCCCATTCCCGGCTCGCTAAACAGCAACTGCAAATCGCGTTTGATGCTTTCAGGATTGAGTTCTTCCTTGTCCGTATTCCGCAAGTAATTTTCCAAACTGCCTTGGAAATCCCGGACTGTTTTTTGAGCGCGAGATGCCAAGCGGCGGGGCGATTTCACGATGCTGCGAATCGAATCTTGCACGCGATCGATCGTCCGCTCGATCTGTTCTTCGCTCAAATCTTCCCGCTGCGACAGCAGCTTGACTAAAGTTTCGCGATCGACCTGAGAAAGTCTTTCCCGAAGTGCCAAAGCACCCTCTTTCGGATTTTCAAACAATTTAGTCAAATCCCGACTGATACCTTCTGGATCGAGTTCTTCCAGGTTTGTATTCCGCAGGTACTCGCCAATTTTTGCAGTAACTTCCTCGTACTGTTGCTTAGCTCTATCTGCCACCATTTGCGGCGCGTGGATAATGTTGTCGCGCACAGATTCGATCCGGTCGATCGCCTGATTTATCTGTTCTTCGCTGAGGTCTTGGCGCTGTGACAGCAACTGCACCAGCGTATCGCGGTCGAATTGAGACAAGCGTTCTCTCAGCGCTTTAAATCCGGCTTCCGGGTCGTTTAACAGCGTTTGAAACTCGCGCTCGATCGCTTCTGGATTGAGCTCTTCTTTATTAGTATTGCGGAGATAGTCTTCTACCTTTTGCCGCAATTCTTGCGCTTTCGATTTCGCTTGCTCTTGCAATTCTTGAGCTCTTGAAATCACGCGATCGCGCGAACTTTCGAGCCGCCCGATTAACTGATCGGCTTCCTCTGGACTGAAATCTTCCCGCTGACCGAGCAACTGCACCAAAGTATCGCGGTTAAACTGCGACAGGCGATCGCGCAAAGCCTCAAAACCCGCATCCCGGTCTTCCAAAAGCGCTTGGAAATCCCGTTCAATACCTTCTGGATTCAGCTCATCTTTGCCAGTCGATCGCAAATAATTTTCAATCCGGCTGCGTAAATCTTGAGACTGTTCTTCACCAGCAGCATCTCGCACGATTTCCAACACTTCTTGGCGGACACCTTCAAGCTGTTCGGCAATTTCCGTCACCTGTTCAGGAGCAAACCCCTCGCGGCGGCCCAGAATCCCTACAAAATAATCGGGATTAAACATCTCTAACTGGCGCAAAACTGCCCCTGGAGAGGCTTCCGGGTCGTAAATAACATCCCTAAACTCCTGCTTGATTGTCTCCCGGTTGAGATGCCACGGTTGGGAGTTCATCAAGTAATTTTCCACATCAGCCTTAGCTGTATTGAAAGGCAGCGCAGGCACTTTGTCGCCCACCTGAGAAGCAAAAGATTTAGCTTTTTGAGTCCCTTGTGCTGTCAGTTGTTGCAACTGACCAGAGATTTTTTCCACATCCAAATCAGACAAATCCGTCCGCGACAAAACAGTGCCCACAAGAGCTTCCACACCCAACTGCATCGCTCGTTTCATGCCGCTGCTGGATTCCGATTTGTTTTCCCGACTTTCCAGAATTTGGGACAGCTTGGCGTTGAGTTCGTCAGACTTCAGCAAATCCGGAGCCGCAAACTTGAGAAAATCAACCAACTCTAAATTCGGGTCTTTCTGCTGTTGCTGTTTGCCGAAAGTTTGCTTCCAAACGCCTTCGAGTTGGTCAGCAACTTGAGTTATTTCCTCTTGAGAAAAGTCGGTGCGACTCTTAACTAAATCCACAAAAGTCTGGCGGTTAACATTCTTCAGAACGTCGCTTCCCGCAAGAGATTTGATATCTGCATCGCCCAGCAACTTTTCAAATTGACCGCGAATTTCCTTAACATCTAGTTTCGGTAACTGCAAAGAACCCACATAATCTTGCAGTGTTTCGCGAATGCTATCCGGGTCTACCGCCGAACTCAATTCGCGGCGGACAGCGGCAACAGATGCCTCTACAGTGTTGACCATTTGGTCGCTGGCCATCTTGCCACCGATCGCTGCACCAGCAGTACCCATGACGCCTTGAACGCCTGAAAAAGCAGTTTTTATCAAGGAACCGATCATGGAACCGACGGCGCTAGAACCGAGCCACACCAGCGTTAAAAAGTACGCCGACCAAATGACTACACCAATAATTGCCGCTCCATCTACCGAGGCAATTGAAGTTAGTTTGACTGCCAGAAAACAAGCCAAAAATAAAGCCAGGTTAACGGTGACTAAAATCCAACCTCCGACTAGACCTTCAGTCTTACGAACTTTAGTCCCCAAACTTTCAGATTCATCATCGTCATCGTCGGGTAAAGCCTCGTCCCAATTTGAGATTTTGGCGGCGATCGAGAAATTTGTTAACAGGAATTGGAAGCCGAAAGCCATAATGACTCCCGCGATTAATGCCACAAAAAACTGCGGGCTTAAAAACATCAGCCCTCCGATATCGGGGTGGTCAAATCGCGCATCTATTTCTACTGGCATTTGGGCAATATTGAATTTGGGACTGTACAGCGACATTAATAACTCGCTTTCAAACATAATTTACCTCCTAATTTTTTATGCCTAACTCGGCATAGCGAAAAGAGTCCCCAACTTTGTTATAGGGGATTTTGTAATCTTTAGATGATGGTGTGTTTTGGTTCGGCTTTATCTTACGGAAGGCCTTATTAGTGAAATTGGAATGAGTAGTAAATCAGTTCTCTAGTGCTCTCATCCTTACTGCTTATTATGGCTGTGAAAGTTAAAAAATAAATCCGTCTAAAGTCAGAAATTAGTTTTTAAGGGAATGCTAGCAGCAGAGTTCGCATAAAAGCGGCAAGTTTGAGGCAGGGGGCGATCGCCACCAATTATCTATAGTAGTAAACTGAGATGCGGCGCACCCTACCTATCGTAGAGTGCGCTAGCGAGTTAGGATTCCGTTGGATTTTAAGGCTCAAAACGAGCTAGTAATTGCGATCGATCGAGCTGCATAATCAGTCGCGCGATCTCAATGGGTTCTAGTTGAATTAAAGGCTCGATTATTTGGGATAATTATTCATCAATTTTGCCAAAATACACTTGTCACATACTCTCAACTATCGGGCGTTTACTTTGCTGAAGACCTTGCTGAATACCTTGCTGAGTTGCTTCTTCAAGCCGTTGTAAATAGAGTGGTGACAGTTCCATAATTAACTCCCGATTTTCTCGATATATAATAAATAGTAAAGTGATATTTAGCGCCCCCTACATATCGTAGAGCGCGCTGCTGAGTTAGGATTCCGGTTGGTTTTTCGACGCATCGAAACGAGTTAGTAATTCAGAGCGATCGAGCTGCATAATCAGTCGCGTGCGATCGAGGGGTTCTAGCTGAATCAAGGGCTCGATTATTTGGGCTAATTCTTCATCAATCTCGCCAAATTTTACTTGTAGCAGATTCTCTACTATCAGGCGTTGAGCGCGCTGAATACCTTGCTGAATACCTTGCTGAATACCTTGCTGAATACCTTGCTGAATACCTTGCTGGATACCTCGCTGAGTTGCATCTTCCAACCGTTGCAAGTAGAGGGGTGACAGTTCCATAATTAACTCCCGATCTTCTCGATCTATGTCTTGGCGGACTTCTAAAATAGTTCGCAAGTTGTACAACAATTCTAACGCACTCACCCGAAACACATTATCTGAGGGTAATTCTCTCAATTCGGCAATAGCTTGCTTCTGCACGTTTCCCTTCCCCAAAACTCTCAGCCACAGCGTTTCTGGAGTGCGGGGCAGTTGGTGAATGACAACGATCGCTGCTTTCAGAGATGGGCCCAGAAAATAAACTCCATTTACCCAATTTTCCGGTTCGGGAAGGGCTCGAAATCCAGCTAGCATCGTATCGGAAACAGTCGGCGACAGTATCCAGAGTTGAGGCAAGTCTGCCTCTGCAATCCGGGTATTTTCTCTAGCTGCGGCGCGTTCAAATTCGCCGTGGATATCGAAGAGTTTGCCCAGACAACTGCGAATTTCTCCGATCTGGACTGGACTGCGGAAGGGTTCAAATACAGCGGGTTGTGCTGCTATTTGACCCAGAATGCCGAGGGCTGTTGGTTCGACTTCCGGTTCCGGTTTCGGGGCAAATAAAACGTCAACCTGCCTCACTTCTCCAGCGACATCCCGGCTGGTTTCTACATTACCGAGAGGGGTTAATAGTTCTTTCAGATACTGTTTGGCAAATTGGTCGTGGATGAATCTGGTCATCGGATTTTAAATTTTAGATTTTAGATTTGGAATTAGTTACGGGATAATTGTTTTTTAAATCGGGTCATTACAATCTAATTGCAGGCAATTCAACAAACATGATATCGGGTGCGCCGCAGCATAGGCTACGAATTTTTGCCGCAGCATTTACCCTCACAGTTGCGAAGGCTGCGAATGCAGCCGTACTCCTCGAAACGTTGGCTGTGTTTGCGAACAGTAGGATAGGCCAGTAAATTGAAAGGAATTCCGGTTAGTTTGTAAAACAATCGACCAGCAGCATGAAGAATATCCCAAATTTCGCTTGAATTAGGTTTTTGAATAAATTCTCCTATTTCATCTTTTAAGGCAAGCCACTGAGATTGCACTGTAGGAGAGTGACAATTATCAAATGCTGTCATACCTTTTTGATATTTTTCCCAAATTTTATTCATATATTTAATCAAATCAGGCTCACGTCTGATAATATCAGAAGTTGATCTGAGATTACAATCATTCGGTATTTTAAGGAAATTAGCTATGCGACTCTCTCAAATGCTTTTTGTCACCCTGCGCGAAGACCCCGCAGAAGCAGAAATTCCTAGCCACAAACTATTACTCCGTGCCGGATACATCCGGCGCATCGGTAGCGGCCTTTACGCTTATCTCCCTTTGATGTGGCGAGTTCTCAAAAAAGTGTCTCAAATTGTGCGCGAAGAAATGGACGCTACCGGCGCTCAAGAATGCCTCCTCCCGCAACTACAACCGGCCGATTTGTGGCGGGAATCCGGCCGCTGGGACACCTACACTCAAGCGGAAGGTATTATGTTTTCCATGACAGACAGGCAGCAGCGAGAATTGGGCCTGGGCCCAACTCACGAAGAAGTAATTACTACAATTGCTAAAGATATGATTCGTTCCTATCGGCAATTGCCTTTACATCTTTATCAAATCCAAACTAAGTTTCGCGATGAAATTCGCCCGCGTTTTGGGTTGATGCGCGGTCGCGAATTCATTATGAAAGATGGCTATTCTTTCCACACTAACGAAGAAAGTCTGAAAAAAACTTATCAGGATATGGCTCAAGCTTACAGCAATATGCTGCGCCGATCGGGCTTGCAATTCCGAGCAGTAGATGCTGATTCGGGAGCAATTGGCGGTTCCGGTTCTCAAGAGTTTATGGTGCTGGCAGAAGCGGGCGAGGATGAAGTTCTTTATACTGAAGACGGTCAGTATGCAGCTAATGTGGAAAAGGCTGTCTCTATGCCTGCTGATGCGGAACCATCGCCCTTTGCAACTTTTGAAAAGCGGGAAACTCCGGGAACTGAAACAATTGATAAACTTTGCAAGTTTTTGAAATGTTCTCCGACGCAAGTTGTCAAAAATGTGCTTTACCAAGCTGTTTACGATAATGGCATTACAGTCTTGGTATTGGTAAGCACTCGGGGCGACCAAGAGGTGAATCAGGTAAAGTTGCTGAATGAATTGACGAAGTTAGCGGGCAATTATCAAGCTAAAACAGTTTTATTTTTGACTGTTCCGGATGCGGAAGCTCAGCGGAAATGGGCTGCTAAATCTTTACCTCTGGGTTATATGGCTCCCGATGTTGCTGATGATTATATCGCTGGAAGCAAGCAGGTAAACTCTAAGTTTTTGCGTTTAGTCGATCGCACTGCAGTTGACCTGACAAACTTTGTCACCGGTTCAAACGAATCAGGATACCACGTTGTCGGGGCAAATTGGAACAAAGAATTTCCTTTGCCAGCAACGGTTGTGGGTGTCAGGACGGCCAAAAAGGGCGATCGGGCAGTGCACAATCCCGAACAAACCTTGCAAAGCGCCAGAGGCATCGAAGTCGGCCACATCTTCCAATTAGGCACAAAATACTCCCAAGCAATGGGCGCTACCTACACCAGCGAACAAGGCGAAGAAATGCCCTTTATGATGGGCTGCTACGGCGTCGGCGTGTCGCGGCTAGCTCAATCGGCCGTAGAACAATCCTACGACAAAGACGGGATAATTTGGCCAGTGGCGATCGCCCCGTATCACGCCATCATTAGCATCCCCAATATTTCCGACGCCCAACAAGTAGAAGTCGCCGAAAAACTCTACGCAGAACTCAACCAATCTGGCATTGAAACCCTACTCGACGATCGCGATGAACGGGCCGGAGTTAAATTCAAAGATGCCGATTTAATCGGCATTCCCTATCGGATTGTTCCGGGTCGTTCGCTGAAAGCAGGTAAAGTTGAAGTCGTGGAAAGAGCAACTCACAAATCACATGAAATTCTCATTGATGAAGTAAATTCTACCTTGAAACAGTGGATTGAAGCTGCCATCAACTAAGCCTTTATAATTGGTGAGGTGCGGAGTGCATCGCCCTAAATTAACGCGCAACGTATAGGGTAAGGTGCGCACTGCGCACCCTACATTAGCTTCCTTCTTCCTTCATCCCTCTTCCTTCTTTCTGCTGTGAACTTTAAAGACCAAATGTGAAATTCCCTAAAACTTAACACTCGGTATGAATCTGAACCTAAATCAGTTTCTGCGATTCCCTCAATCCCGAATTGGGCGGTACTTGGCCCAAGTAACTGTCGTTGCTGTCGCTTACGCCGTGGGGGCGAGGCTAGCAATTTCAATTCAAGGTGTTAGTCCCTTCGCTTCTTCGGTGTGGCCACCCGCAGGAATTGCACAAGCCGGACTTTTATTGTTTGGGAGTAAAGTCTGGCCTGCCATAGCTTTGGGTACATTTTTGCTCAATTTAGTTAACCCAAGTGAACAGATATTTGCACTTTGGCTGGGAGGAAATTTTGGGGCAATTCTGCAAGCGGTTTTTGCAGTAACCGCCCTGAGCTGGTTCCGGTTTCGTCCCTCTCTCGAACGCTTGAAAGATGTAATTAATTTAATCTTGTTTGGCGGTCTAATTGCTACTCAAATCAGTTGCACTATTGGCGCATTTTCTCTATATTTAGCTGGCAAAATAGAGTGGAGTGAATATTGGTCTGTTCGATGGAATTGGTGGTTGGGAGACACCATGGGAGTTTTAATTATAACTCCATTAATTTTAATATTTATTCGTCCTCAAGTCACCGCAAATCGTTTAAAACTACAAACAGAAACCAAGAAAACTTATTTAATTGAGCGAGGAGTATGGTTAATATTATTGATCGGGGTGAGCTGGCTGGTCTTTGAGTCGAAACAAGAAGCTTCTATTTCTCGTTATCCCCTGGAATATTTGCCGTTTCCTTTGATCATGTGGGCTGCGCTTCAATTCGGTCAGCGAGCCGCTATCCTAGCATCGTTTATTGTCTCAATCATCGCAATTTTTGGCAGTTCTCATGGAGGGGGGCCCTTCACAGCCAAAGCAGACAATATTAATCAGGCTATCTTATTTTTACAAGCTTTTATGGGTGTAATTACGATTACCTCGCTGTTATTGGCAGCGACAGTGGCTGAACGCACATCAGCAGAGTATTCTCTGCGGGAGAGCGAAATTAAGTATCGAGAATTGGTAGAAAATGCTAACAGTATTATTTTGAAAATGGATGCTGATGGCAATATTACTTTTTTTAACGAATTTGCCGAAAAATTCTTTGGTTACACAGAGGAAGAAATTCTGGGAAAAAATGCCTTGGGAACCATTATTCCACAGACGGACATCGAAGGGAATAACTTAGAGTTGGTTTATAGTCAAATTTTACAAAATCCCGATCGCTTTACCAGCTATGAAAATGAAAGTATCCGGCGCAGTGGCGATCGGGTTTGGGTATCTTGGGCAAATAAACCGCTGGTTGATTCAGCGGGCAAACTTTTGGGCATCCTCTGCATCGGCACAGATATCACCGATCGCCGAAAAGCTGAAATAGCCCTGCAAAAGCTGAATGAAAAGCTGGAAATCCGAGTTGAAGAGCGGACAAATGCCCTGAAACAAAGCGAACTTCAGCTACAGAAACAGAAATCGGCATTAATTGATTTAGCCAAAAATAAAGCGCTCAATCAAGGCGACTTCACAAAAGCGCTTCAACAAATAACTCAAACTGCTAGCCGTACTCTGGAAGTTGCCCGATCGAGCGTCTGGCTGTACGATCGCACTAAATCCAAGATGGAGTGCCTGGATTTGTTCGATCGCACTCTCAACCAGCACTCACACGGTTTGAAATTAACAGCAGCAGACTATCCTGTCTATTTTCAAACACTGCGAGAAGAACGCGCAATTGCTGCCTTTGACGCGCAAAACGATTTTAGAACTAAAGAATTTGCGGAATCTTACCTAATTCCCTTGGGCATCACTTCTATGCTAGATACGCCGATTCAAATAGGCGGAGAAACAGCAGGAGTTCTCTGTTTAGAACACGTAGGAATGTCCCGCTTTTGGACGATTGAAGAACAAAGTTTCGCTGTTTCTCTAGCAGACTCTGTAACTTTTGCAATGGAAGCGCGAGAACGCCAGCGGGCTGAAGAAGCGCTGCGGCAAGCTGAAGCAAAATACCGCAGCATTTTTGAAAATGCGATCGTCGGCATTTTTCAAACTACCCCAGATGGGCAATATCTCAGCGCCAATCCTGCTTTGCTTCGCATTTATGGTTACAGTTCACGCGAGGAATTGGTGGGCACACTAACTGATATTAGCCAACAACTTTATGTTGACCCCGATCGCCGCGCCGAAGTTGTCCGCTTCATAGAAGAACAAGGCAAAGTATCGGATTTTGAATCTCAAATTTACCGCCGAGATGGCAGCATAATTTGGATTTCGGAAAATACTTATACCGTGCGCGATTCCTACGGAAATTTGCTTTATTACGAAGGTACTGTTCAAGATATCACAACTCGCAAACAAGCTGAGGCAGCTTTGCGCTTAGAACAAGAAAAATCCGACCGTCTCCTACTCAACGTTTTACCGCAACCAATCGCCGATAGATTAAAACAAGACCAAAGCATCATCGCCGATACATTTGCCGAAGTAACAGTATTGTTTGCAGATATAGTCGGTTTTACCCAAATTAGTTCCCAAATTTCTCCCCCCGAATTAGTTTCCTTGCTTAACGACATTTTTTCCACATTCGATCTCCTAGCAGAAAAGCACGGATTGGAAAAAATTAAGACCATTGGCGACGCCTACATGGTAGTTGGAGGGCTGCCGATGCCCCGCAGGGATCATGCAGAGGCGATCGCAGAAATGGCCTTGGATATGCAGCAGGCAATTACTGACTTCAGCAATACCCACAGCCAAGCTTTCAGCATCAGAATCGGCATCAACAGCGGCCCGGTTGTCGCCGGAGTCATCGGTATTAAAAAATTTATTTACGATTTGTGGGGAGACACCGTTAACACCGCTTCCCGCATGGAATCTCACGGCAAGCCAGGGAGTATTCAGGTAACAGAAACAACTTATCAGCAATTGCGAGAAAATTATTTATTTGAAAACCGCGGCGCGATCGAAGTTAAAGGCAAAGGCGAGATGACTACTTATTTACTAAAATGCCGAAAATGCCTCTAGTAAAGGTTTTTCTCTAAAAGTAAGGGCGATCGCACATTTGAAAGTGCGATCGCCCTCATTTTAATTTAGCCAAGTTTTTTAAAGCTTGTACAGGTTAATTCCAGCTTCCTTCGCCATGATTTCCAAACCTTTGTTTTGCAAGGTTTTAATCGCCTTTGTAGAAAGGTGCAATCTTACCCAGCGCTTCTCCTGCGGCCACCAAACCCGCTTCCACTGCAAATTTGCCTCTTGCAATTTGTGAGTGCGGTGGTGCGAGTGAGAAACTGCAAAACCGTTATTCGCCTTCTTTCCCGTTAGCTGACATTTCCGTGACATACTTCCCTCCAGATTACCGTTTTTTGCGTGCAGCATTTCATTATACCCGAAGGAAGAAGGAAGAAGGAAGAAGGCTTGACTTATCCCTTTACCAATAGAAATAAGCTCTTGCTCCCCCCCTTAGCAAGGGGGGGTTGGGGGGGGTAATTACATTGCACGTTCAGTCAACTTTGTCAAGACTTGATTCGATCGCTCGACAAAATCTTTCATCCCTTCAGCATCGAAACCCTTCTGGGCCATCAAAGCCAAGTCGTAAACGTGGTGACAAATCATACTCGCCAACTGACTTGACGGAGACTCCCCGCCGCCTTGAATAATCGCACCCTGACTCAAACTCGCCAGATTTTGAATCAGCGGGTGAGAGGTATTCACCAGCAAAACGTGTTCTTCGGGGAATTCGGCCGCTTGCTGCTGCAAAAGCGCTGTCATATCGCGCATCCGGCGCAAAGCTTCCGGCAAAAGTACGATCGCAGGTGGCGTCGCCTCCGCAGAGTCAGACTTCAAAGCTTCTGTGCGAATGTTCACTTTCGGCTTGTTGAGAGCTTTTTGGAACATTTCTTTAACTTGTTCGCTGCGAGTTTTATTCGTCGCCGGATCGACGATTTCCGCTTCTTTCTCTTTGTCAATTAGCGTTTCGTCGATGTCGGAATCAACCCGCGAGAATTTGACATCTGAGTATTCTCTTTCCAAGAAGCTGATAAAGTGCGTGTCGATGAAAGAATCCATAAACAGCACTTCTAAACCTTGGCTTTTGTGCATTGCCACGTAAGTTGCTTGAGACGCCGGATCGGTACAATAAAACACGCGATTTTCGTGGCGTTTTTGATTGCGTTCCAAATACTCTTTTAGAGTCGTGTAAGGCTGCGTGGAACTAGAATTTTCCGACTTCGGAGTGACATCTTGCCACAAATCTCCTTCCTCACTTTGCACCTGAACTTCGGGCGTTACAGTTTCTGGCTTCTCGGCTGTTGGTTCGTAGGTGCTGCGGTAGATTAAAATATCTTCGACTTGCTTTTTGAACTTGTCATCGTTGAGAGTTCCGAATTTGACAAAAGTGCCGATATCTTGCCAGCAGCGGATGTATTCGTTGCGGTCGTCGCGGTAGAGTTCTTTTAGGCGATCGCCCACTTTTTTCGCAATATAATCAGCGATTCTCCGCACAGTGCGATTGCTTTGCAAAGAACTGCGAGAAACGTTCAGCGGAATGTCGGTACTGTCAATAACGCCCCGCAGTGGCATCAAGAATTTAGGGATAATTTCTTCGCAGTGGTCGCTGACAAAAACCTGGTTGCAGAATAGCTTAATATTGCCTTGGGTAACATCGACATCCGGCCGCAGTTTGGGAAAGTAAAGAATGCCGTTGACAATGAAAGGATAATCTGTATTCAGGTGTACCCACAGCAGCGGCTCGTCTTGGAACGGATAAAGGTAGCGGTAGAGTTCCAAGTAATCTTCTTTTTGCAAATTGCTGGCTGATTCCCGCCAAATTGCTTTGTGCTTGTTGAGTTCCTCTCCCTCAAATTTGATGGGAACTGGCATGAAATCGCAGTAAGTTTTGATTAACTGCTTAATGCGACTGGGTTCTAAATATTCTTCTTCTTCGTCTTGGAGGGTAAGAGTAATAGTAGTGCCGCGTTCCGTGCGGGAAGATTCTGATAGTTCAAAAGCGGGAGAACCGTCGCAAGACCAGTGTACTGCTTGGGAACCTTCTTGGTAAGAAAGAGTATCAATCTCTACTTTCTTTGCCACCATGAAAGAAGAGTAGAAACCTAGACCGAAGTGACCGATGATTGCGTCGTCGCCACTGCCTTGGTATTTTTGAATAAATTCTTCGGCGCTGGAGAAAGCGACTTGGTTGATGTATTTTTTTACCTCATCGGGGGTCATGCCGATGCCGTTATCGGAAATTGAGAGGGTTTTGTTTTCTTTGTCGATCGCTATGTTGATTTGCGGTTCGCCCATGTCGCCGCCGTATTCGCCGGAACGGGAAACCATTTTGAGTTTGGCAATGGCATCGACGCCGTTAGAAATTAGTTCCCGCAAGAAGACTTCGTGGTCAGTGTATAGCGACTTCTTGATAATCGGGAAAATATTTTCGGTATGGATTGAGATTGTTCCCTGTTCTAAAACTGTCATAATTTTTCTCTCTGATGACTGCTAATTGCTTAGAAATAGCTATTTAATGATTTTCGGCGATCGTGCTCTCTTCTGCAAAAGGGATTACCACAAAAAGATGATTCGGTTTTCCCCACATCTTGGACAATTCTCAATCAGCCTTTCACTGGCGGGTTCTCCTGTCCAACCCCTACTCCCCACAAGATAATTTACTTTTTGTGGAACAGGCCGAAAAGCCTGTTAAGCGAACATGGTGCAAGATGTCAGTTGCCCTCACATAGTAGCTCACAAAGGCAACTGCAGGAGAAAGGTGCTGCCGGAACCCAATTCGCTGCGGGCGCTGAGGCTGCCGCGGTGGGCGCGGGCGATGGTTTGGGCGATCGCCAATCCCAGTCCCGAACCGCCGGTATGGCGCGATCGATCGCTGTTGACTCGGTAAAATCGATCGAATATTCGCTCTAAATCTGCCGCCGCGATCCCAATACCGGTATCTTGAACCTGAACAATGGCCTCTTGGTGGCTGCAATCTAAAATAACTGTTACTTTCCCGCCCACCGGAGTGTATTGAATGGCATTAACAATTAAATTAGCAACTAAGCGGTAAAGTTGGTCGGAATTGCCGACAACATTTAATTGCTGCTGCACTCGCACTTCGGATGTTAACGCTACCTTAGAAGCGATCGCCAAAGCTGCCAATTCCTCGACTAAATCGCTAACCAAGTCATTCAAACAACACAATTGAGGGCGATCGCGTAGCGCCTGATTATCCATGCGAGCGAGCAGGAGCAAATCAGCAACTAACTGAGTCAGTCGTCGGTTTTGGCGATCGATCGTCCGCAAAACTTCCCGCGCTTCTTTCTCATCTAATTGAGGCGTCAACAGCGCCGATTCTACTGTCGCCTGCGAAGCCGCTAAAGGCGTCCGCAATTCGTGGGCTGCATCCGCTGTAAACTGTTGGATTTGTCGGTAGGAAGAATAAATCGGTTTCATGGCCAATCCTGCCAACAACCAACTAGCAAAGCCTATCAAAATCAAGGCTGTAGGCAAACCTAATTTCAAAACCCATTTCACTGTACTGAGATAATCATTGAAGTCTTGCAGGCTCCGCCCAACTTGAAAATATCCCCAATCTTGCTGTGTTTGGGTGTGTAGCGCTACAGAAATTTGGTGATAAACATTTCCTTTAGTGTCAGTTATTGTTTGCCAGTATTGGGAGTTAAATTCTGGTGGTAATTCTTCGGGGTAAGCGCCTGCGGTAGCAATTAATTTCCCGGAATAATCAAATAAACGAATATAATAATAGCCTTGGTTGATAGCGCTTAAAATATGGCGGCTTGGCAACTGTTCTTTAATGCCTTTAACTCCCATTAGGCGGAGGTTGGGCAAAAGTTCATTTACTATAGGCTCCAAACGTCCGGGCTGCTGCAATTTGAGTTCTAGGCTGTCGTGTAGCGTCCCCGCTACCGATTCTAATTCCCGGTCTATGGCTACCCAGTGAGCGTGGGCGATCGCCTTGTATACGCCAAATCCCAACAAGCTTAAAATCAAACCCATTACAGCCGCATAGGAAATGGCTAATTGCCAGCGAGTTCGATTAAATAGTTTATTTTGATTCACCTTTCATATCTTGCTAGTAATTGGTAATTGGTAATTAGTCGAAGATGATATTTTTTTACCTACCACAGAGGACGCAGAGAACGCAGAGGAGGAGAAAAGAGAGAATAAGCTCTTAAATAATCAGGTTTATGACACCCGTGTCTAAGTCCTATTAAAATAAAAACTTCCCGGTAATAATAGATTTTTTATATTTGGCTATCATGCCAAATCCTCATGTTTTAGGAGTTCTGCATATTCGCTTATTCCGAGTTCCGCAAGTGGTCGGTCTTGTTCGGTAAATTAGCCGTAGAGTGCAGCTAAGTTAGTTTCATAGATTGCTGGAATAGTAGCTAATCTGGCACGGAATTTTAGGCAGTAAATAAATTCAAATACTTGTTTAAGTTGTTCTAGAGCGAGCTTTTCTAACTCTTGTTGAATTAAATCTTTCATAGCAGTCATTTTTACGATCAAATTTTCTATATTATAGCCAGATACTGGAAACGAGATATAATCCGCCCGCCGTTGGCCCTACAGCTTTAATTTCTCATGCGGTATCCGACGCCGTGAACGGTTTCAATTAAATTCGTGCCGCCAACAGACTCAAGTTTCCGCCGCAGCAAGCGCACTTGAGCTGCTACCACATTGCTAAAGGTATCTGCACTCGCCTCCCATAGCTGATTCCGAATTTGGTCAGTGGTGATAATTTGGTTGGGATGTTTCATAAAGTATTGTAGCAGTTGAAACTCTTTGTTTGTTAGAGGAATTATCTGGCTGTTGCCACTTCGATCTAGATGGCACACAGTTCGATTTCCGCAGTCCAAAACCAGATTTCCTACCTGTAGCTGTTGCGGTTGAATTTGGGGCGATCGCCTTTGCAAAGCCCGCAATCTTGCTAACAGTTCCGCCATCCCAAACGGTTTAACTAAATAATCGTCAGCCCCGGCATCTAGTCCCGCCACTTTATCTTCCATGCGGTCTTTGGCTGTCAGCATCAAGACGGGCAGGGCGCTATTTTTAGCACGCAATCTCCGCAGCAGTTCCAATCCTGACAATCCTGGTAGCAACCAGTCAAAAATAGCTAGGTTATATTGCGTCCACTGACTGTCTAAATATTCCCAAGCTTCACTGCCATCTAGGGCCCAATCAACTATATATTTTTCCTGCTTTAAAGTGCGATCGATCGCTTTCCCTAAATCTGGCTCATCTTCAACTAGCAAAACTCTCATAACTCTAATTTATAGCGGTAAATCCTTATACATTGTTAGCGATCGGCAGCATCTACCCCAATATCTAACCTCACATACTGAGATGAAATCAGCATGAAATCTTCTGACTTCCCAGAAAAAGATAACAGTTGACAATAATTGACAACAAGCTGGTAATGTCTTATAATCAACCACGAGTAAATTTTTGAGAAAAATTATCAATAAGTATGACAGATTTATCCGATCGTCCCGCCATTAAAAAGGCTGGGCGCTGGAGTCGCCGCCAAATGCTACAGCTAGGAATAGCTGGGGCTGGGGTAGCGGGCGGCGCGATCGCACTTCAAAGCTTGACTCGCAAACCGACATCAGTCGCGAGAATACCGCCAATCCCGGCAGATGCACTCACCGTCAGCAATATTAACCCGATGCAAATTGCGCGGGATTTTGATTACGGCACGGTGACGCGCGAAAACGGTCGCACGGTTCGGGAATTTCGCCTGGAAGCTAATACTTCGATCGTCCAACTTAACAGCGCCGTCACTTTCAACACCTGGAACGTCAACAATCGCGTGCCGGGGCCGACATTGAGGGCAACTGAGGGCGATCGTATCCGCGTCATTTTTTATAACAAAGCCGGACATTCTCATTCGCTGCACTTTCACGGCGTTCATACCAGCGAAATGGATGGCGTTAAACCAGTGAAAAACGGTTCGGTATTTATTTATGAATTCGATGCCAATCCTTACGGATTGCATCTATATCACTGCCATATTGAACCCGTAACTCGCCACATCGGTAAAGGACTATATGGAATGTTCATTATCGATCCGCCAAAACCCCGCCCTCCCGCCGATGAAATCATGTTAATCATGGGGGGATATGACGTAAACGAGGACGAAAAAAACGAACTATACGCTTTTAATGGGTTGCCCAATTATTATATGAATAACCCGATCCCTATTTACAAAAATCAGTTAATCCGGCTCTACGTTCTCAACCTGATTGAGTACGAAGCAGCAGTAACTTTCCACTTGCACGCCAACTTTTTTGACGTATATCGCACGGGAATGACTTTAACTCCCAGTGAAAGAACTGATGTCATCACCATGGGAGTAGCTGAAAGACATATATTAGAATTTACCTACGGCTACCCTGGAAAATATATGTTTCATCCCCATCAAGATGCGATCGCCGAAGCAGGCTGCATGGGGGTATTTGAAGTCATCACTTAAACCTAATGCTGCTACCAGGCTGCGCCGATTCAAATAAAGTATGAAATTATTTGACAAGCTCGATCGCAAATAGGTAGAATGAATAGCTCGCAAATTGAGAATTATTCTTAATAACTTGTGAGTCCAAATGCACATAACGTAAAAATTAGCAACTGCCATGTTACCATCCTTTCGCTTATTACCGACCGCCACGGCTACAGCCATCCTCGTTGCTCTGGCCGGTTGCGTTTCCCCCTCCACGACCAGCAACACCGGCAGCACCGCCTCACCCGCTGCTACAGCCAGTCCCGCATCCACAAGCGGTCACAGCATGAATCACGGCGGCAAGGGCGGCATCAACATCAATACTGCCATTCTTTCAGAGTTAGATAAACTCGAAGCCAAGTTAGGAGTACCGGCACTTTCTAACAAAATTCAAGCCAGCCGCCCTTACGGAAAAGTCGAAGAATTGGTCTCAAAAAATGTCATTACTCAAGCCCAATTCGACCAAATCAAAGACTTGGTAACTATTGAAAATTTGGTGCTGACAGGGGAAGCCAAAGATGTAGACTACATGACTAAACTTGGCTTGATGAAAGGGCATCTTTTCGTAGCAAAAGAACTCTTGGAGCAAGGCAAACCAGACCAGGCAGAACCTCACATCGGCCATCCAGTCGAAGAAATTTATGCCGATGTGGAAGATCAGCTAAACGAGCGTAAAATTCCTGAATTTAAGGCTACTTTAATTAAATTGCAGGATTTAGTTAAAGCGGGTGCAAAAGATCCGGCTCAAGTGAATGCGGAATTCGACACATCAATGCAAGCAGTTGACGGAGCAATTGCCGCCCTTCCCGAAACGCAGCGCAAAGATCCCAAATTCGTGCTGCAAGTGATTAACGGCTTGCTGGATACAGCTAATTCCGAATACGGAGCCGCAGTTGCTAACGGCAAAATTTCCGCAATAATTGAATATCAAGATTCGCGGGGTTTTGTCATGTACGCGGAAATGCTGTACAAAGATATCGCCGAACAAGTGGCTAAAACCAGCCCTGAAATTGACAAAGCAATTGTTGCCAACATGGCTGAACTGAAGACAAATTGGCCAACTGCGATCGCGCCCGCAGCCCCCGTAAAAACAACCGAACAAGTCAACCAGCTAGTTAAAACGATCGAAAGCGACAGCCAAAAAGTTCTCAAACCAGCATCCTAAAAACACCACTCTCATCAAGAGCGGTAATTGGTAAATAATCTGCCAATTACCTCGCTCATTAACCACTCTCATTCCCACCATAAAAAAATGAATTTTGGCGAAGCATTGCCCACATTTGTAATTACTCTCCGCGAAGGAGTCGAAGCCGCCTTAGTTGTCGGAATTGTTCTAGCTTGCCTCAAAAAATCAGGACAAAGTTATTTAAGTCCTTGGGTTTTCGGCGGTGTTGGCGCTGGACTTATCGCCAGCGCTTTGATAGGTGTACTGTTCGGCTGGACGATTCAAATTTTGTCCGCATCCAATCAGCCTTTTGCACCGATTATGGAGTCGCTGCTAGAGGGAATCTTTGGGCTGATAGCGATCGCAATGCTGAGCTGGATGCTGATTTGGATGACCAAACAAGCGCGATTTATGAAAGCCGAAGTTGAAGGCGCTGTGAGTGCCGCCTTAACGCAAAAGTCTCATGCTGGTTGGGGCGTATTTAGTTTAGTTTTTATTGCCGTTTTGCGCGAAGGGTTTGAAACTGTTTTGTTTGTCGTCGCCAAGTTTCAACAAGGCATTATTCCAGCCCTCGGCGCTTTGGCGGGCATTCTCTCAGCCGCCGGACTTGGCGTCCTGCTGTTTAAATGGGGAGTCAAAATTAATATCCGCCTGTTTTTCAAATATATGGGCATTTTATTGCTCTTCATTGTAGCAGGCTTAGTGGTATCTACTTTGGGAATTTTTGACAGCGCGATGAATATTTTATCGCAAACAAACCGCGAATCAGCAGCACTGTGTTTCTATTACGAAAGATTTACTAAAATCCACTCTTGCATTCTCGGGCCGATGGTCTGGAATACCTCGCAAATGCTTCCCGAAGAAAAGTTTCCCGGTTTGTTGTTGAGTGCGCTGTTTGGATACACGGATAAGCTCTATGTCGTGCAGGCGATCGCCTATTTGATGTTTTTAGGTACTGTCGGTGGCATCTACTTCCAAAGTCTGGCAGGCAGAGTTTTCTTCCCATTCAAAAAAACACAGGTAATGAAATAGGAAATAAAGTGCGATCGAAATACGATCGGCTTTTTAGTGGAAATGCAGGAGGTACTTGTTTGTTGCTAATAACTAATGCGCCCATAAGTTAGAGCGCATTAGGAAATCAGCTATCTATTGATTGAAAGTAAAACGACCGTCAACTTTTTCTCCCTTAATATCCGCATTCACTTTCACAGGATAACTTCCTGCATCTTTGCCGGGAAACACCACAGCGTAATGTTTACCCTCAGCATCATACTTGAGAGCTAGGGTTTGCTGCTTTCCATTCGGTAACTGCACTTGAGCCGTCACTTTGGCGTTAGGAACTGGTTCCTTTTTCTCCCCTTTTTGCAAATAAACATCTAAATGAGTTCCGGTAGCTTCTTTTTCAGGTACAAACTCTAAATAGTAAGCTCCAGACTTTACAACTTGCCCCCCTTTAGTTGCTGTTGCAGGAGCAGTGGCGGGAGCCGAAGACGCAGGTTTAGAGGCCACAGGAGGGGAGGCTGGAGTGTTATTTGGATCGCTTGCTTGGTCGCCTTTACTGCAACCTCCCAACAACAGCAATCCGACACTACCTAGAATAACTAAGCTAGACTTGAGCGATTTCATTGGTTTGACTCCTTACTGACGGACAATAATTAGAAAATATCACACATTAAGTACCTTACCGTCTTCAATAACTGCCTGAAGTTTTTGAGGTCGTAAAAATTTCCCAAATTGAGCATACAAAGCTGGCAAAACTAACAGAGTTAGTGCTGTAGAAGTAAATAAACCTCCTAAAACTACTACTGACAGCGGTTGCAGGATTTCCTTGCCGGCCCCGCCTTCAAAGACTAAAGGTGCTAAACCCAAAGCTGAAGTTAAAGCCGTCATCAGGATGGCGTTGAGCCGTTCCATCGAGCCTTGAATAATTGCTTCCTTAAAAGGCATTCCTTCGGCAAACTTAGAGTTGTAGTTGTCTACTAAAAGCAAGCCGTTGCGGGTGGCAACGCCAAATAAAGTGACAAAGCCAACCAGGGAAGCTACGGAAATTATACCGCCCGTCACAGCTACCGCAATTACTCCTCCCACTAATCCGATCGGCAAATTAATCATAATCATAGCAGTTGAAGCGATCGACTTGACGGACAAGTACATCAATACTGTAATTACCAAAAAGGCGATCGCGCTAAATATCATAATATTTTGCGAAGCTCTTTGCTCAGCTTCAAATTGACCGCCGTACTGGATAAAATAGCCAAAAGGCAACTCCACCTCTCGTTTTACTTTAGCTTGAATTTCATTCACAACCGATCGCAAATCCCTACCTTTAGCATTAGCCGCCGCCACAATCAAGCGAGAAACATTTTCGCGGTTAATCGTATTGGGCCCCGTACCGTATTTAACAGTCGCAACTTGGGCGAGGGGAATCTTGTTGCCGCTTGGAGTATCAACCAACAAATTATGAATAGTTTCTAAGTTGTTTCTGGCTTCAGGCTGCAACCAAACAACTAAGTCAAAAGTTTGCTGCACCTCCAAAACTTGAGAAACAACCTTGCCATTCAAAGCTGTCTCAATTATTTCAGAAAGCTCTCCGATTTTCAAACCGTATCTACCCGCAGCTTGACGGTTAAACTTAATTTGAATTTGTTGCACTGGCACCTGCGGTTCTAGTTGCAAATCCACAATTCCCTCGACTGTTTTCATTTGCTCTTCAACTTGGGCACCGATGCTGCGAAGTCGATCCAAATCCGGACCAAAGATTTTAACAGCAATCTGACTTCTGACACCAGATAAAACCTCATCCATCCGGTGAGAAATAAAACCGCCGATATTTGGTGCAACTCCCGGCAATCTAGCAAATTCCTGCCGCAGCGACTCCAAAGTTTTCGGCCGATTTTTCATCCCTGCCTCGCTCAAACCGATATCAATGTGAGCTAAATTAACTCCCGCAGCATCAGCATCACCCGGAGCTCTGCCCGATCGCACTTGTACGTATTCAAACCTGGTATCATCCTTAAGTGCATCTTCAATAGCAAAAGCCGCGCTATCTGTTGTTTCCAAAGACACCCCCGGATAAAGGAGAATAGTATTCACCAAAGTTTGCTCCTGAAACTCCGGCAAAAACACCCGTCCAAAGGAAGGCAAAATAATTAATGCAGCCACCATGCTAGCAGCGGCTAAAGCTAAAATAATCCCCGAATAGCGCATTGACAATTGTATAAAAAAATGATAGATGCGCTTGCAAAATCTCGGCAGCCAAGGTTCCGCAGCACTCATGCGTTTGTTAGGCAATAAAATAGCGCAAAGGGCGGGAGATATTAACAGCGATTCCAGACTAGAAATCACAACAACTACCAGATAAGTAATCCCCATCGGCGTAAAAATTCTACCTTCTACACCGGGCAAAGTAAAAATTGGCGAAAACACCACAATCCCAATTACAGTCGCTCCAATTAACGAATCGCGTACCTCCTGACTGCCGTCAAAAATCACATCCATTACCGGGCGTGGATGAAGAGAAGACGTATTTTCTCTCAAATTGCGGTAGGTATTTTCCGCATAAACGATCGCATCGTCGATCGCAGTGCCGATCGCCACCGACAAACCCCCCAAAGTCATCGTATTCAGCCCCAGCCCCAGCCAATACATCGCCAGCAGCCCGAACAGCCAAGTCAGAAAGAAATCCAGCAAAACAACCGTCAGAGTGCGCCAATTCATCAAAAACGGGATGAGAATCAGGGTGACGATGATACTACCTTCAACTAAAGCCGATCGCACATTCTCCACTGAGGAATTAATATATTCTTCCTGTCTAAAAGTCACAGTAACTTTAATATCTTTTGGCAGAGCTTGCTGAACCTCAGCCATTGCTGCCTCAACCGCTTTAGTAACAGTCGGAGTATCAGCAACTGGCTGTCTGTTTACCATCACAATCACAGCTTTTTTGCCGTTAAAACTGCCATCGCCCCGCTTGATAGCAGCACCAATCTTGACATCAGCGACATCAGAAATTCTGACGGGCGTTCCGTGGCGAGAGTCAATCGCAGATTGCTGCAAATCTTCCACAGACTCAATCCGCCCCACCCCCCGGATTAAAGTTTCTCGATCCGGCGTAATTAAATACCCCCCTGGCGCGTTAACATTCGCAGCCGCCGCCGCTTCGGCAACTTGCTGCAACGACACATTAAAAGCTTTCAACTTGGCAGGTTCTACTAATACTTGATACTGCCTTTCTTCGCCTCCGTAAGCCACCACTTGAGCAACCCCAGTCACTGCCAAAAGCCGATTTGTGACTTGCCAGTCAACCAGGCGGCGCACTTCCATCAAAGGAGTAGTTTCCGAGGTAAAAGCATAAGTAATAACAGTGCCCACAGGAGAAGTTGTGGGAGAAATTTGCGGTGTTTCTACCCCGGCGGGGAGTTTACTTTGCGCTTGCTGCAACCGTTCTGTTATCAACTGCCGCGCTTGATAAATTTCAGTTCCCCAATCAAAGATTACCTTAACCGCAGAAAGGCCCACAGCCGAAGACGATCGCACTGCTGTCACCCCAGGAGTTCCATTAATTGCACTTTCGATCGGCAGTGTTACTAAAGACTCGATTTCTTCCGGCGCGAGCCCCGGTGCTTCCGTCTGAATTTCGACTTGCGGGGGTGCAAAAGGAGGGAAGACATCAAGCGACATTTGGGGGATGATATATAATGTCCAAAGACTAACAATAATGGTGGCGACAACGACTAGCCAGCGACGGTTAATTACCCATCTGAGAATTGTGCTGAACATTTAATAATTTGGGAATTGGGAATTGGGAATTGGGCATTGGGCATTGATAAAAACAGCTATCCGTGTATCCGTGACTTCCGTGTCGTGCTGTTACTTCACACTCTTGACTTCTGTCTCTGCATTTTTAACGTGATGGTTGTTATTATGTAACAGCAATTCCTCGTCCCAGGTCGATGTAGAGGCGGAAAAACCATTATTTGTAGCATTGTTTCCAGAATCCGCTGCTATTGCTGGCAATTTGCGCCGATTTCCCCACAACACGCCGGCTGTGAAAGTCAGGGATGCGATCGCCACTCCTCCCCCTATTCCCGCCCACCATAAAGACACGGGTAAATTATTAAAATTCATTTCTGTTACCTTTGGAGTTGCCTCTTTCTTTGCCTCGTCTTTTGAGGGCTTGCTGCCGCCCCGCAAAGATTGTGCGTAAAGTTGAGGTGCTCGCTGCGTTACTATCAAGTCTCCCTCGAATAAACCCCTCTTAACTTCAACTAAATCTCCGGCAGTTTGACCCAGTTCAATTTCCACAGCTTGATAAGCATTGCCATTTTGGAGGTAAACGTTTTTTTTACCGCTAACATCCACTACCGCCGCACTCGGAATTGCTAAAATATTTGTTGCAGTTTTGTCGGTTAAAATCTCTAACTCAGCAAACAGTCCGGGCTTTAATTCGCCGTTAATATTATCTAGTTCTGCTTTCACCGGCACAACCCGCGTTTCTCCTTCCACGGATGACCCAATTAAGGCAATTTTTCCATTAAAAGTGCGATCGGGTAAATTAGCGACTTTTACCCTGACTTCCTGACCCTTTTTTACTTGATTCAGGTCTTTTTCGTAAATATTGGCTGTGGCAAAAACGCTGCTGTCGTTTAAGATACTCATCAGCGGTTTTTCCGCCGAGTTTACTGACTCGCCTGGGGTGATTTCGCGATCGGCTACCGTCCCCGAAATCGGAGCAACTACGGTAACGAGTCCTCGATCGTTGGCAGCCGTTCCTAATTGTTGCAGCCGCGCTTGATAGGCTGCGTCAGCCAAGCGAATGCGCGACTGAGCGACTTCGACGGCAGTTTTGCCGCGTTTGACTTGGTTCTCGGCTTCTAGGACTTCCCGGCGGCTCTGAGCTCTGGTAAGTTGAGCTTTTGCTTCTGCTACTCTGCCTTGAGATTCCCGCAATTCCCGCATTGGGAGGTCTACTTCGGCTTGTTTAATTTCGGTTTGGGCTTTGATAACTTCAGGACGGCTTTTTGCCTTCGCAACAGCGGCTTGTGCTTCGGCGAAGTGGGCTTGCGATTCCAGCATTGCGCGCCGCGCGATCGCCCCTGATGCCACCAACTCTCGATCGCGATCGAACTGTTCTTTAGCCACTGTGAGTTCAGTTTCTGCCCGCGCTATTTCTGCTTGCGCTATTTCAACTTGACGCCGATAGTTTTCTTTAGCGGCTTGCACCACAGAACGCTTGTTTACTAATTGTTGTTCTTGTTGGTACTGCTTAGTTACCGCTGCCAATTGGGTTTGGGCTTGGGCGATTTCTGCTGCGGATATTTGAAGTTGGCGATCGTAATTTTCTCGTGCTAGTTTGAGATCGCCTTCGGCTTGCTGCAAATCTGCCTCAGCTTCGGCACGTTTCGAGAGAGATTCAACCCGCAACTGTCCTAATTCTGAACTCGATATAACCGCAACCGGTTGACCTTTTGATACTTTGTCCCCAGGCTTAACCAGCAACTCTACTACTTTGCCAGCAACAGGAGCAGTAACTTCTACTTTTTGGTTTGGTAAAGTTTCAATTTGTCCAGTGGTTTTAATGCCGATATCTAGCCGCTGGCGTGCTGCATGGGAGACTTTAATTCCTAATCGTTTTGCTGTTTCGGCATCGACAGAAATAGCAGTAGGAGTTTGAGTTGTTTCGCCGCTTTGGTGAAATTCATTTCCGTGGCCAGCGTGGGCAAAAACAGCAGCAGGAGAACTTAGCAAAATTAGGCTGAGCAAACTTCCCGAAAAGCTGCTAATAATTGCCGGACATTGAGCATATTTGTGGAATATCATCGTTGGCATTGTCCTTGAAATCAGGTTGAGTGCCACAGGTTTAGCAGTTGGTATTTTGCCAACGTAAGTAAGTGATACCCCTTACGTAAAGTTACTTATTAGCATTTTCCAAGAAGCGACCGCTAAGCAATGACCAAGAGCTAGAAATGCTCTACTCAACCTAGTATTTCACGGTCAAATGAAATTAGGATGAAATTTTGAATCAGCAGCCCAGATGCCCACCAGATTCTAAAATACGAAGATAAGTTTCGCCTAATGACAAGCGATTCTGCTGTAAATTTTTTTCCGGTTTTTTTATTTCTGCTTGCGCTTCAATTTCCTGTGTCAATGCGCTCACTAACTTATCTACGGCTGCATCTGATTTATAAGTGGTGTTTAATTCCAAGCTATTCAATATCATAAACTACCCTCTCTATTTATATAGCTTTTTGCTGACCTATCTACTACTTTAGAGGTAGGGCTGAACAATTGTCTACAGTATTGTTACGTAACTTTCTACCACTTTAGAGGTAGGGCGGCTCAATTATCTACAGTATGTGTAGGTACTCTCAGGAAACTGAGGTGGAGTCAGACCAATGCTGACAGCCACTGTCGAGCTACATTACTTTGTCTACCAAGGTTGTCGCCACTTTTTCATTTGCTCAATTTCTTGCTTTGGTGAAGCAAGTCTTTTCGGAACTCTTGAGCTACTGTGATTAAGGTCACTCATTTTCGGGATTTGGGTCACGTTTTGTTGAGGTGAGCTAAATTACTGTTTGTACCAAGCTTGCCGCCACTGTTTCATTTGCTCAATTTCTTGCTTTTGCGAAGTCAGAATTTCTTGAGACAATTTCTTCATTTCCGGGCGTTTTGACTTCTTCAAAGCATCTTCAGCCATCACTAAAGCTCCTTCGTGGTGAGGAATCATCGCATTGATAAATCGCAAGTCAAATTGGTCGTCAGCGGCCCCTAAATCCATGCTCATCATCATGCTTTGCATTTGTTCGGGAGTCATTGCCATCATGTGACCCATTGAAGCGTGATAAGCCATCGGTGTACTGCTGGCTTTGGGATACCAAGTTTTTCGCCACTCTTTCATTTGATTTATTTCGCGGTTTTGAGCAGCAATTATATCAGTGGCAAGTTTTTTCATTTCCGGGCGTTTGGATTGTTTAAGCACATCTTTTGCCATGTTTACAGCACCTTGATGGTGTACTGTCATGCCATCAATAAACCGCAAATCGTAGTCGGCATCAGCAGGGCCTAAATCCATTGACATATCGTGATTCATGCCATGATTCATGCCACCGCCTTGGGCCACGTTTTGCTTGTTGTTTGCTTCGGTTGCAGCCGTAACATTTGGGGCTTGAGCTTCGCTGGAAGGGGCTTTTGAACAAGCTGCAAGCACTCCGCTGGTTAAAGCGGCTGCGGCGGTCAATATCAGGGCTGCAAAGCCTGTTTTTAATGAAATTGGTTTCATAGATTCTATATCCTTAAAACTGCCATTTATTTTCAGTTTTTCATATATAAATGAAATTAGGATGAAATTTTTGCTGCGAACTTGTAAAGAATTATTGCTGTGCCGTCGATCGCACTCAAATTTAAGATTTACAGAACTCACTTGAATCTAATTATGTAGGGTGCACAGTGCGTGCCTTACCCCTATGGGTAGCGTGTCAAACCAGTTTTTTCATAATTCCTGATTTATTTTGCAATTCCCCTTGACTCTCCAGTTTACTGGAGACTTTACAATGGAGTTAATTCATTGATTGAGCAGAGTAGTTTCTGCTGAGGTTCAAATTATGACTTTACAGCTAAAAGTTCCTAAAATGGCTTGTTCTGCTTGTGCGACTACAATCACAAAAGCAGTCCAAGCCATTGACTCAGCCTCAACTGTTGAGGCGGATGTCAAGACAAAATTGGTCACGATTCAAACCGCTAAGTCGGAAAGTGAAGTTAGGAAAGCGATCGCATCTGCCGGCTATCCAACTATTTAAAGACAAAGGGTAAATGTCTCATTGAGGATGGCATATATGGACAATCTCACACTTAAATTGCGGGGCATGAGTTGTGCTTCTTGTGCTTCCTCTATCGAACAAGCAATTCAATCTGTCCCCGGCGTACTTGAGTGTCATGTCAATTTTGGGATGGAACAAGCAACCATCCAATACGACTCCAAGCAAACCAACTTAGAAACAATTCAATCGGCTGTTGATGCTGCGGGATACCAAGCTTTGCCACTTCAAGAAATGGCGGCGATAGAGGATGATTCCGAACAAGCCGATCGCAAATCTGAATCTCAAACCTTGCAGCGGAAACTCTGGACAGCAGGTATCATAAGCATCCTGCTGGTTATGGGCGCTATTCCAGCGATGACCGGCTTGCACCTGCCATTTATTCCCGCATGGCTGCACAATTTTTGGCTGCAATTAGTCCTGACATCCCCCGTACAATTTTGGTGCGGCAAATCGTTTTATGTAGGAGCTTGGAAATCCTTCAAACGGCGGGTGGCGACAATGGATACCTTGATTGCCTTGGGAACGAGTGCTGCTTACTTGTATTCTGTATTTGTGACATTTTTTCCCGGTTTCTTGACAGCCCAAGGTTTGACTCCTAGCGTTTACTATGAAGTAGCAGCCAGCGTTATCGCCTTAATTTTGTTGGGGAAAACCCTAGAAAATCGGGCGAAGGGAGAGACTTCCGAAGCCATTCGGAAACTCATGGGTTTGCAAGCAAAAACTGCTCGGATAGTTCGCAACGGGGAAGAGTTGGAAGTGCCGATCGCCCAAGTGGAAATTGGCGATGTCGTGCAGGTGCGGCCGGGAGAGCAAATCCCCGTAGATGGAGAGGTAATTGAAGGCTCTTCCACAGTAGACGAAGCAATGGTTACGGGAGAAAGTTTGCGTGTCAAAAAGCAGCTTGGCGACGAAGTTATCGGAGCGACAATCAATAAAACTGGCAGCTTTCAGTTTCGGGCGACAAGAGTCGGTAAAGATACATTTTTAGCTCAAATTGTCAAGATGGTGCAGGATGCACAGGGTTCAAAAGCACCGATTCAAAAGTTAGCAGACCAAGTGACTGGTTGGTTTGTTCCTGTAGTAATTTCCGTCGCTTTAGCTACTTTTCTTATCTGGTTTAACGCGACGGGAAACTTCACTCTAGCGACCGTGACAATGGTAGGAGTCTTGATTATTGCTTGTCCCTGCGCTTTGGGTTTAGCGACTCCGACTGCTGTGATGGTTGGCACGGGTAAAGGTGCAGAAAACGGAATTTTAATTAAAGGAGCGGAGAGTTTAGAATTGGCTCACAAAATCCAAATAATTGTGTTAGATAAAACTGGAACTCTTACGGTCGGCAAGCCAACTGTCACTGATTTTGTGACAATAAAAGGAACGGCGAACAGCAATGAGTTAAAGTTGCTGCAATTGGCGGCGTCTGTAGAGCGAAATTCGGAGCATCCTTTGGGGGAAGCTGTTGTTAGATACGCTCAATCTCAAGAGGTAAATTTGACGGATGTTAAGGATTTTGAGGCGATCGCGGGAAGCGGTGTGCGCGGGGTTGTCGGCGGAAAGTCGATCGCCCTGGGAACGCTGAGGTGGATGCAGGAACTAGGCTGCGATACTGAATATCTGGAACTGCGCGCCAGAGCTTTGGAAGCTGCGAGCAAAACGGTTGTTTGGATGGCTGTAGAGGGCAAAATAGAGGCAATTATGGGGATTGCTGATGCCCTCAAACCATCGTCGGCGCAGGCGGTGAAAGCACTGCAAAAACTCGGTTTGGAGGTGGCGATGCTGACGGGGGACAATCGCGCGACTGCGAAGTCGCTCGCCGAATCCGTGGGTATTACTCGCATTTTTGCCGAAGTTAGACCCGACCAAAAAGCTGCTCAAATCCAAGCCCTGCAAGGGGAAGGGAAAATTGTCGCGATGGTGGGAGACGGGATTAACGATGCACCGGCTTTGGCCTTAGCAGACGTGGGAATTGCGATCGGCACCGGCACCGATGTGGCGATCGCAGCCAGCGACATTACCTTAATTTCAGGAGATTTGCAAGGCATAGTTACAGCAATTAAACTTTCCCGCGCCACCATGCGGAACATCCGGGAAAATTTGTTTTTTGCGTTTATTTACAACATCGCTGGAATACCGATCGCGGCGGGCATTTTGTTCCCAATTTTCGGCTGGCTGCTCAATCCAATTATCGCCGGTGCAGCAATGGCTTTCAGTTCAGTCTCTGTAGTTACTAATGCTTTGCGATTGCGAAATTTTCAAGCCAAATCTAGTGCATAAATTTGGAGGAATTAGAAAAATGTTACAGCCTAGTCAAATTTGGGGAAGTCTCGCGATTTTAGGACTTGTGATGGGAATTGCATCAGGGGTTCACGCTTCAGAAATGTCCGTCCAGCATTCTAATTCAACGACTCAATTCCGCAGCATTGAACAGCCACTAGGTTTAAAAGTTGGCGTCACAATAGGTGGTTTGACATTAATTGGTTTGGAATTGTGGTGGTTTTTGTTCAGTAAAGCTAAAGGGCGGCAAGCTGAATCTATTCAGGGGATACAAGAGTTGACTATTACTGTAGACGGGGGTTATGAACCTGCAGCTGTAGTTGTGAAAGTGGGTCAATTAGTCAGGCTCAATTTCTTGAGGCGTGACCCCAACAGTTGTCTTGAAAAAGTGTTGTTACCAGATTTTCACATTGTGCGAGAATTACCTCTAAATCAGCTAACGGCTGTTGAATTCACCCCTCAAAAACCTGGACGATACCTATTTACTTGCGGCATGAATATGTTTAGGGGTGTGGTGGAAGTACAAAGCTAAATCAAATAGACAGTTGTCAACCTGCGGCAATTGCGACGGTTGAGGCGCGAGTTTTTCAGCAAGAAATCGCTAAAATAGATGAAAGCTTAAAAAATTTGGAGTGAGCTAAATGCAACTACTACACACGATGCTCCGAGTCGGCAACCTGGAAGAGTCCCTCAAATTTTACACCGAGGTTCTGGGCATGAAATTGCTGCGAAAAAAGGACTATCCAGACGGTAAATTTACTCTGGCTTTTGTGGGCTACGGCGACGAATCAGACACTACAGTTTTGGAATTAACATACAACTGGGGCGTCACAGAGTACAATTTGGGGGATGCTTACGGTCATATTGCGATCGGCGTTGACGACATTTACGGTACTTGCGAAGAAATTAAAGCCTGCGGCGGTAAAGTTATCCGCGAACCCGGCCCGATGAAGCACGGTTCAACAGTCATCGCTTTTGTGCAAGACCCAGATGGATATAAAGTTGAATTAATTCAACTGGCAAATCAAGGTAGCAACACCCAGAAAGTAGCAGCAACAACCGCATCCTAACTTTCTTAAGAGGGGGAAGGGGAAGGAAAAACTATCTTCCCTCTTGCGTTTTCCTTTTGACAACAGTCGTACCCACAACTGTCAACTGTCAACTGAAACTTTTAATTCGATCGCACCGACGGGACAAACTGTTGCAAATAAATTTTTTGCCACAATATAGAAAAACTGCTCCCTATTTGGCTTAAGCTATCAAATTTAGGAATTAATTTAGATTCTCGGCGCTGGTCTAAAGCAGCGATACCCGAAAAAAATATAGCTAATACTAACAAAAATACTACGCTCACACTAAATAAAATAGTCCAATAAACTAGAAATTCGCTTGTGTAGCTGACCCCGAATATCCACTTAATCAGTAAATCCGATAAATACAAAAACAGCCCTCCTGAAAACCCCACCCTGAATAATAGCCACGTCCACTTAAACATATCTGTTGCAGTCTTGCTATTTTTGGACGCAGAAAGTTCTAAGTCTCTAATTTTGCTGTTAATATTTGAGGTGATTTCATACAAAGTATACTGCAAACCATCTCTGATATAATTGAGTTCATTGTCGAGGTTTATGCACTGCTCGGATGTACTTTTATCCAAGCTCAGGTTTTGGATTTGTTGGCGGTGCGCCGCCAGTTTATTGTCGAGAGTGTAATCCCATTTTTCCAGCCGATCTACAGTCAAATATAAAAGTTCCTTATTAGCATCTAACAAGCTCTGGCAATTTATGATTGACTTAACTAACTTGCTGAGATTGTTGATATGCTCCTCTAGAGTATTTTGGGATTCCCTTTGTTTAGCTGACAATACACTTGCGAGTTCCACATCCCGCTCGCCGCACAGCGACAAAGCCTGACTATACATCTCGTCAATTTCCATTTTACCGAAATACAGTGACGCTTTGTACTCCTCTATCTCGGGAATAGTCAGACATTCTAAGGGCTGATATTTTACATTAAATTTATATACAAGCGCTGTCATAATTTGCGCCGATTTTCGGTCTAGCTTGTCTTTGTAAGGTTCTAAAATAATTGTAGCTACATTTTTAACTCTCGCTTCCGGGTGGTGCAGGAACTCAAAAATTTTGGCAAGTATTTTGGAGAATTCCAAGTCATTAAAATTATTTTCCGCAGCTTCCAAAAAGTTTGTGGCCGCTGCATCGTTTTCGGCTTTCAATTGGTACGGGTCCGTAAATGCGATCGCACCAAATACTCGATCGATCCAAAACAGATATTCGTCGCAATCCATTGGCAGACTCGGCAGCAGCCAGTTCGGGCCGTACACCCAAAAATTGAGACAATTCTCATATTCCTTACTGCTGTCATCTCTGCTGCTGTCGCCCAAAGCAAATTTGTTGCTTGCTAATAGTTGAATTTGCTCTTCTACAACCCGTCGCTCAATTTCCCCTGCATTGATTGTGAAATTGACAACGCCTTCCTTGCCTTGTCGTGGCCCTGCTTCATCCAACCAAATTGACTTAATACTAACAGCCGCAGACCACCGAATTAAAGGAGTCGATCCCCCTCGCGCTTCCTGTTCTAACGTCGCCAGCAGATTTTTGCTAAAATCACTTGATCTAGGCGTTCTCTCACTTGATCTGTGCCCCTCTCGCACCTTCCCCAATGCCTGAATTGCCAAAGCGCGAAACAGTAAATTCGGATGGGGTTTTCTGACGGATTCCGGTATATTTTCTCTGAATATTCCGTTTTTGGGTACGCCCACAACTTCAGCAAAAGGCTCAATGCCGCACTGTTGCAGGATTTTTTCAATTAGGTTTATTCTTTGCCAAGGTTGAGTATATTTAGTGAGAGTGAAGATTAGCGCTGTGCCGCTGCACCCCATTGACTCAGGGATGCTAGGGCGATCTAGTTTCCACAGATTGCTCGTCATAATTTGTCGCCAGGACAATTACTAGATATGGACGCCGTTGTTTGATGCTGAATTCAGCATTACATTTACTGATGCTTTTTGTCAATATTAGTCCGGGACGCATAGGGAGTTATAAACCCGGTTTCACGGGTAAATTTCTCATAAATAAAGCCCAGATTTTTCTGATAAACCGGGTTGAGCAATGCTAATGTCAGTCCCGAACTCAATATATCATTTTGCACTAATCGATCAACTGTCAAACTTTTAGGTTGGGTCAGGAAACAAAACCTATTATAGTCATTTCTTTGTGGGAAGTTTTAAGATTTGGTCGCTCACCATTTTGTCAACGATTAAGTCGCTGATAATTTGAGCGCCGTGGGAGGTAAAGTGCAAGCCATCATTATTTTTTACATAGCCTCGCTTACCCGATTTATTAGCAACTACAGGAACCAATTTTCCGCCTTGTGCAAAAGTCTCCCAGGTCGAAATATATTCGATATTTGATGAAGATTTGCTGGCATTTTTATAAATATCGTTCATGATGGGAAAAGCTTTGAGATACCAAGATTTTTTAGGTATGGATTGACCGATCCAATACACTTTCCTCACGGATGACGAATCCAGTAATTTGGCGTATCTTTCAACTCTTTCTTGATAAGCTTTTTGCCATTCTTTCGTCATAACAACCCGGGCTTTTCCTTGAAAATCAATAATATTTTGAGGGTCATTGGCTCCGAACAAAACTACCACTACATCCGGCTGGTAATTATTAAGAATTTGGCGAGTTCTGGCATACCAATCATAATAATCTATCCGATTTAATCCGGTCGAGACCTTGTAGTCAATTTTCGTATCGGCGATATTGTATTTTTTCTTAAGAGTGTACTGGAGTTGAATTCCTAAGTCGAACATTACGGAATCTCCAATAAATAAAAATCTGCGATAAGGTCTGGTCAGTTTAGGTTTAGCTGGGGTTGGTTTTTTAGCTGGGGTTGGTTTTTTAGCATTAGCAGGCTTTGGAGGTTGAACGGCCGCTTTTGTTTCGGTTTTGACGGGAGGGAGTTCTGGTTCTTTGGGGAGGCTATCAAAGTTAATATCTTTAATTTTGCTCCAAAAATCTTGTTCTGATTTTCGGAAACCGTCTATTTCGATCAGGCGCGCCGCTTGTTTAATTTCTGGACTGGCGAAAGGAGTTGAAGCAAAGCTTTTGAGAAATAATGATAAGTTTGAAAATATTAAAGTGAGAATTACAGAAGTAACAATCAGCAAAATTTCCCGGTCTTTCATATTCTTAAAAATTAAAGTAAATAAAAGGCGGAACGGTACTTGGCCCCAACATCAAGATAGTATACACGAGCAGCGAAACTAAGACAACCCGAAAGAAAATGTTTTTTAATGACAATACGGTTCGCAATAGTTGGGCGATGCGATCGCCCCACAAGTTGATCGCGCCAATGACTGCAATTACTAAATACAATTGCCAAAAGTTAAATTGAAAATTTGCGACGGCCGGATGGACAATTCCTTCAAAAAAACTCACCGCAGTTTCCCAGTTGGGAGTGCCGAAAAATACCCAGCTACAAGTAACAAAAGTAAATGTTAGCAGCCAACTGCAAAATTTAGCAAATCTGGGAAAGGCATAGTCTAATTTAAAGTGGATAGCTTGGGGGATATCTTTACATAAATGGTTGACAATTAATCCTAAACCATGAATTGCTCCCCAGAAAATAAAGTTTAAACCTGCGCCGTGCCAAAATCCACCGATCGCCATTGTTAAAAATAGATTTAGGTACTTCCTCAACTTGCCGTATTTGTTACCGCCCAAGGGAAAGTAAACGTAATCCCTCAGCCACTCGGAAAGACTGATGTGCCACCTTTTCCAAAATTCTTGCAGACTGAGCGATCGGTATGGCATATTAAAGTTGGCAATCGGCTTGAAACCCAGCAAACAGGAGATACCGTTGGCTAAATCCGAATAGCCGCTGAAATCTACATAAATTAAACACGAATAGGAAATTGCCGCGAGGATTAAATCGATGCTGCTGTACTGCTGGGGTACTTTGAAGGGTAAGTCAGTGAAGTTAAACAAAAAGCTCGATAAAGTATATTTTTTGAAGAGTCCAGACAAAATCAAAACTATAACTTCTTCAATTTGATAGTCGTATTTTTTCCGTGAATTTAGCTGCAAATAAAATTCGCGAGCTCGCGAGATTGGCCCAGAGGCAATTTGCGGAAAGTAGGTAATGTAGGCCGCATAGTCTATAAATTTTGGACAGGGTATTTTTTGCTGGTAGCAGTCGATTAAATGAGAAATCATTCTAAAAGTGTAGAAAGACACGCCGACGGGGGCAATTATTTGCAAAACTGGAAAGCTGGCTGGAATTTGTAGCTGGTTCAGTATCTCAAATAAAGAAGTTACAAAGAAGTTGCAATATTTAAAGATGCCGAGATAGGTAATGTTGAAAACTAAACCGGAGATCAAAGCAATTTTTTTAGACTTATTGTTGCAGAGAAAGCGGAGAATGATATAGTTAGACGCTGTAGAAAAAATGAGGAGCAAGAGAAAGTCGAAACTCCAAAAGGAATAAAATAATAAACTTGAAATTAACAAGACAATTTTATACAAATTGACTTGGGGTTTCACAGAGACGATCGCGCTAAAAATAATTAGGAAAAAAACTAGAAATTGGTAAGTGGGAAATAGCATAAGTCTCAGCCTATAAAAAATCTTGTTTCTAGCAATATTTTTATAAGTACGGCCAGCCAACCTATCCCGAAGGGAATCGCCAGAGTCGGTCTGACCTCACCAAATTTCGGGGTGGATTGCGGACTGTAAGCTTTTGTAAGAGGCCAATTATGCCACAACTTCCGCCCTAGTTAACCGCACTCATAAATTCATAATCCTGTTTAAAGATTATGATGGTTGTGAGACGATGTATTAACGGATAACAACAGGAATCCCCTTGATTGCGAGGAACCAACGTGCAGCCAACAGACCCTAGCAAATTTACAGATCAAGCCTGGGAAGCCATTGTCAAATCCCAGGATGTCGCCCGCCGCTTTGCCAATCAGCAGCTAGAGGTTGAACATTTAGCCATCGCCCTTCTCGAACAGCAAGGCCAGGCCAACAGCATTCTCAGCAAAGCTGGAGTCGATGCCCCCCGCTTGGCGCAGCAGTTAGATGCTTTTGCCAAACGACAGCCCAGAGTTGCCAACGCTGACCAACTATACCTCGGCCGCGGCTTAGAAGTGATGTTAGATGTTGCCGAGGCCACCAGGGCGACTTGGCAAGATAATTTTATCGCCGTTGAACATTTATTAATTGGTTTAGTAGAAGACGAACGAGTCGGCCGCAGGTTGCTGACAAAAGGCGACGGCCCGCCGGGCCGCCCCGGTTACGATCGCAAACCCCCAGCCGGTACGATCGATCGACCAAAACTCGAAGAAGCAATCAAATCTTTCCGCGCCACTGCTAAAACACAAGAAAAAAATTCCGAAACGGGGAAAGGCAGCCGCAGCAGCGCTAAAGCCCAAGATCAAGATGGCGAAGCTAACTCCGACGCCCTCAGCAAGTACGGCCGCGATTTGACAGAAGCCGCCAAAGCCGGCAAACTCGACCCAGTAATCGGCCGCGACGAGGAAATCCGCCGCGTGGTACAAGTTCTTTCCCGCCGCCAAAAAAACAATCCGGTGTTAATTGGCGATCCGGGAGTCGGAAAAACTGCGATCGCCGAAGGTTTAGCCCAGCGAATTGTCAACGGCGACGTACCGGAATCTTTGAAAAATCGCCAGCTATTTAGCCTTGACATGGGGAGTTTAATTGCTGGGGCAAAATTCCGGGGCGAATTTGAAGAACGATTGCGGTCTGTTCTGCGGGAAGTCATCGATGCCGACGGGCAAATTGTCCTATTTATTGACGAATTGCACACCGTTGTTGGCACTGGCGGCGGTGGCAGTTCCGGTTCGGGAATGGATGCGGGAAATTTGTTAAAACCCATGTTGGCGAGAGGCGAATTGCGCTGCATCGGCGCTACAACTCTCGACGAATTCCGCAAAAATATTGAAAAAGATCCAGCCTTGGAACGCCGGTTTCAACAAGTATTTGTCGGCGAACCCAGCGTTGAAGATACTGTTTCGATTTTGCGCGGATTGAAAGACCGTTACGAACGCCACCACGGGGTAAAAATTACTGATTCGGCCCTGGTAGCTGCTGCAACTCTCTCTTTTCGCTATATTTCCGATCGCTTTTTGCCGGACAAGGCGATCGACCTGGTAGATGAAGCGGCCGCCCACTTGAAAATGGAGATTACTTCTAAACCTGTGGAATTGGAAGGAATCGACCGCCGGGTGATGCAGTTGGAAATGGAAAAATTGTCGATCGAAGGGGAAGGAAAAGGCACTCTAGCCCCTGGGCTCGGCTTCCGCGTCGAACGCATCACATCGGAGATTGACATTTTAAAAGTCAAGCAGGAAAAATTGTCCTCTCAGTGGTTGGGCGAAAAGCAGTTGTTGGATGCAATCAATAAATTGAAAGCAGAAGAAGACCAATTGCGAGTCCAAATTGAACAAGCAGAAAGGGCTTACGATTTGAATAAGGCCGCACAGTTAAAGTACGGCAAGTTGGAAACTGCGGTGCGCGATCGCGAAGCGAAAGAAGCTGAACTTTTGAAACAGCAAGCTCAAGGTTCTTCCCTGCTGCGCGAAAAAGTTACTGAGGGCGATATTGCGGAAATTGTCGCTAAATGGACGGGCATTCCGGTTAACCGATTGTTAGAATCCGAACGCCAAAAATTGCTGCAATTGGAAAAACACTTGCACCAAAAAGTCATCGGTCAAGAGGAAGCTGTAACAGCCGTGGCGGCGGCAATTAGGCGCGCGAGGGCGGGCATGAAAGACCCCGGCAGGCCGATCGGCTCTTTCTTGTTTATGGGCCCCACAGGCGTCGGCAAAACTGAGTTAGCGCGGGCGTTGGCGGAGTTTTTGTTTGACAGCGATGATGCGATCGTCCGCATCGATATGTCGGAATACATGGAGAAACACAGCGTTTCCCGGTTGGTAGGAGCTCCCCCCGGATATGTCGGTTACGATGAAGGGGGACAACTTTCGGAAGCAGTGCGGAGACATCCTTATTCGGTAGTGCTGTTTGACGAAGTGGAAAAAGCGCACCCGGACGTATTTAACATTTTGCTGCAAGTGTTGGATGACGGCAGAATTACCGATTCTCAAGGTCGAGTGGTTGACTTTAGAAATACTGTAATTGTGATGACTAGCAATATCGGCAGCGACCACATTTTAGACGTGTTTACTAAGAAGGAAAAAACCGTCAAAAAACCTGCTAGCCGGAAGCAGGAAACGAAAGATTTGTCAAGTCAAAAGACAGATTATAAAGTGGCTGCCGACGGTACTGTCGAGGTGTCGGCCCAGCGAGTTGATGCTGATAGTGTAACCAAGAGTGAAAACAAGAGTGAAAATGAAAATTTATTGACTCAAGAACGGGAGACAGACCAAGAGTACGAACAGATGTTAAAACGGGTAATGACAGCCCTGCGATCGCACTTTCGACCTGAATTTCTCAATCGGGTGGACGAGATAATTTTGTTCCACACTTTGAGCAAGGTGGAACTACGGCAAATAGTCAGTATCCAAGTGAAGCGGATCGAGCGTTTGTTGGCCGAGCAAAAAATCACTTTGGAACTGTCCGATGCGGCGAAAAACCATATCACAGATGTCGGTTACGACCCGGTTTACGGCGCTCGTCCCTTGAAACGCGCCATCCAGCGGGAGCTGGAAAACCCGCTGGCAAACAAGATTCTGGAAAATGCGTTTGTGGAGGGAGATACAATTGCGATCGACTGTGACAATAACACTTTGCAATTTCGCAAAAAAGATTCTCGCCCAGCGCTGACAGGTAACAGTTTGTAGTTGCGTTAGGAACAGGCATTCTGCCTGTTCCACAAATAATAAGTCTTCTTGTGGAACAGGCAGAATGCCTGTTATTGAAAATTAGCAACAGGCAAGATGCCTGTTCCACAAACCATTAATTCTCTTGTGGAACAGGCATCCTGCCTGTTATTGAAAATTAGCAACAGGCAAGATGCCTGTTATTGAAAATGGTGAAACCTGTTACTTGATATCAAGAATTCGAGATGGTGCGACTGCCGTAAGCATCCATGCTGTAGGCGGGAACGCGAACGCTGTAATCCATCTCTGTTGCCGTGATTGCTACAGCCAATTTTTCAAAAGATTCATCGTTCCAATTCCGCTCGTGGATGGGCTTTGACTGTTCCCCGAGGAAATATGCTTGAGTGCCAATTACTGAAGCTGCGACCCAACCGACGATTAAAAGAGCGATTACAATAGCCATATTTGCTTTTTCCTTAACTTTTGTTGCTTTATGTAAACTAATGTAACGAAAATTAGTAATTCACGTCAAGGTACTGTAATGTCGTGGCAACCGTCCGGCAGGTAGTAAATACCGCACCTAATCCTGAGTCGGGAGGGTGCGCTTAGTGTCAACAAGGGCTCGATCCCCCCTAGCCCCCCTTAATAAGGGGGGGACAAGAGTGTTCTCAAAGTCCCATCAAGGGGGATTTAGGGGGATCTAGACTGGGCTACCAGGGAGAGATTCAGAGGGGTTTCAGGCTTAAGTTGACACGCCTTGGTAGGGTGTGCACCGCGGACCGGTCTTTCGGGTGTGCACCGCGCATATGTATCGGAATTGTGAACCGTATCCGAAATAGCAAAACAGCTTGTTGAGATTTTATAGTTAAGAAATTATAAGTTTTGCGTTAATAAATTACGATTAAAAGTCTGCCGCTGGCATGAGGAATAGCGGCTAAATTATGAGTTATGATTTATCGGTTTGGATGGGAACTAACAAATCCCAATTACCAAATTTTAAGTACAAGTTACCAACTACCAATCATCGCTACAAATCATGCCAAACTCAATGTTAAATGACGACCCCTTGTGGTTCAAAGACGCAATTATTTACGAAGTACCAGTTCGGGCTTTTGCCGACAGCAATGCAGACGGCATAGGCGACTTTAGAGGACTGACAGAAAAACTGGATTACCTGCAAAACTTGGGAGTAACAGCAATTTGGGTACTGCCATTTTTTCCCTCGCCGCTCCGAGACGACGGCTACGATACATCTCACTATACTACCGTCAACCCGATTTACGGCACATTAGAGGATTTTAAAGACCTTTTAGAAGCAGCGCACCAGCGGGGAATTCGAGTCATTATTGAGTTAATTGTCAACCACACTTCTGACCAGCACGCTTGGTTTCAGCGAGCGCGCCGCGCCCCGAAAGGCAGTAACGAAAGAGATTTTTATGTGTGGAGCGACACGCCGGAAAAATATCAAGATGCTAGAATTATTTTCCAAGATTTTGAAACATCTAATTGGGCTTGGGATGCGGTAGCAAAAGCTTATTACTGGCACCGTTTTTATTCTCACCAACCAGATTTGAATTACGACAATCCGGCCGTCCGCCAAGCCATCTTAGATGTGGTAGATTTCTGGTTGGCACTAGGAGTAGACGGACTGCGAATGGATGCGGTGCCTTACCTGTACGAGCGCGAAGGTACTAACTGCGAAAACCTGCCAGAAACTCACCAATTCCTGAAGCAATTGCGGCAGCACGTAGATGAGAAATTCCCGAACCGGATGCTGCTGGCTGAGGCGAATCAGTGGCCGGAGGATGCGGTTGAATATTACGCTGCTGGGGATGAATGTCACATGAACTTTCATTTTCCGCTGATGCCGCGTTTATTTATGGCTTTGTATATGGAAGATAGCTTCCCAATTAGCGACATTCTCCAGCAAACTCCGCAGATTCCCAATAACTGTCAGTGGGCTTTATTTTTGCGGAATCACGATGAATTGACGCTGGAAATGGTGAGCGATGAAGACCGAGATTATATGTATCGGGTTTACGCTCAAGATACTCAGGCGAGAATTAATTTGGGCATCCGCCGCCGCTTGGCTCCTTTGATGGGAAATAACCGCCGCCGCATCGAGTTGATGAATGCTTTGCTGCTGTCTCTTCCGGGTACGCCGGTGCTTTACTACGGCGATGAAATTGGCATGGGAGACAATATCTATTTGGGCGATCGCAACGGGGTGAGAACTCCGATGCAGTGGAGCGGCGATCGCAATGCCGGTTTCAGCCGTGCTAACCCGCAGCGGCTGTACGCACCGCCCATTGTTGACCCTGAATATCACTACGAATCTGTTAACGTGGACGCGCAGCGGGCGAATCCGAGTTCTCTGTGGTGGTGGATGAAACGCCTGATTGCAATTAGGCAGCGCTTCCAAGCATTCGGCCGCGGAACTTGCGAGTTTCTGTACCCGGAAAACCGCAAAGTTTTAGCTTTTGTACGCACTTATCAAGACGAACACATCCTCGTAGTGGCTAATTTGTCACGCTTCGTCCAGACGGCAGAATTAGACCTTGCGCCCTTTAAAGGTGCTGTTCCGGTGGAGATTTTCGGCCGCACGGAGTTTCCTGCGGTTGGCGAGTCGCCTTACTTTTTGTGCTTGAGTCCTCACACGTTTTACTGGTTTACTCTTACGGTTAAAAACGAAGATTTGGCGCTCCACGGCGTTCCCACAGACTTGCCTACTTTGGCGGTGATAGGCAATTGGAAAACTGCTTTTGCTACCAGTCAGTTAAGCGATATGCTGCTTAATATTTTGCCGGGATACCTGCGGCGGAATCGCTGGTTTAGCGGTACAGAGCGGACAATTCAATCATTAGAAATAAGTGAGATTGTACCGATTGAATGTAAAGATAGTGCGGGGGAGGAATCTCAAGTTTACATTCTGTTCTTGCTGTTGAATTATACTGAAGGTATGCCGGAAACTTACGTTTTGCCTTTAGGTTGGGAAGAGATGAAAGGCGATATGGACGATCGGGCGATCGCGCGCCTCCACTTCCCAGAAACCAACAACGAAGTCGGCGTACTATTTGACGCTGCCGGGGACAAAGGTTTTCTGAGCGCGCTGCTGGGGGCGATCGCCAATTCTCGCAGTTACAGAGGTGCTGCAGGTCAACTGCTAGGAATTGCCGACAGTTCATTCAACTCAGAACAAGATTTATCGCAACTCGACCCTCACCTGTTCAAAAAAGAACAAAGCAATACATCAGCAGGTTACGGCGACCGCTTCGTCCTGAAAATATTGCGAAAAATCGAGGAAGGAATCAACCCCGAATTAGAAATCGGACGCTTTTTAACAGAGCGCAACTCGATCCAACACTACGCTCCAATTGCCGGAGCATTGGAATATCACACACCAGCAAAACAAGTCCTTACCGTCGGAATACTGCAAAAATTAATCCCCGACAGCATAGACGCTTGGTCTTATACATTAGACACACTGCGCGACTATTTCGAGCAAGTAATGACCGTAGAAGCAAAGCATTCCGGCGAGAATTTATCTACTGCCCCCGAAAATTATTTACCGAGCGCTTTGACCGGACAAATGCAGCGGAACTCAAACTCGCTAGTAGCGGATTTATCCCTAGAAATTCCCGCCTTAGCTCGCGAACTCATCGGCTCTTACTTAGCATCAGCCGAACTTTTAGGTCAGCGGACAGCCGAACTTCACCTCGCTTTAGCTGCTGACACAGAAAATCCCGCTTTTGCCCCAGAAAGCTTCACCTCCTTTTACCAGCGTTCCATCTATCAACACATGAGAAATCTGGCAGGAAGAACTTTGCTGGAGCTAAAAAAACGGCTGTCCAAACTGCCGCCAGAAATACAAAAATCGGCACAAAAGCTCCTCAACCGTGAAGATTTGCTCATGGAACGTTTCAAGTCTATTCTGAACTTGAGAATCACTGCCGATAGAATTCGCTGTCACGGAGACTTTCATTTCGGGCAAGTTCTTTATACAGGCAAAGACTTCGTAATTATTGATTTCGGAGGAGAACGCGATCGACCCTTAAACGAGCGACGGATGAAGAGGTCGCCCCTGCGAGATGTTGCGGGAATGCTGCAATCTATAAGTTACGCTGTTACTTTGGCACTCCGCAATGAAGTAGAAAGTGGGATGATTCGCCCGGAAAATCTCCCGGAGATGCAGCAGTGGGCGAACGTTTGGCACCGCTGGGTCAGCCTCACTTTTCTTAACAGCTATTTGGTAACAGCAGCCGATGCGAATTTCTTGCCCAAATCTATACCGGAACTACAAGTTTTGTTGGATGCTTACATTTTGGAAAAAGCGGTTGGCGAGCTAGCCTACGAACTTAATTACCGCTTGGATTGGGCGGAAATTCCGCTGAAGCGGATTCTACAGTTGCTAAATTAATAAGGAGGGATTTATCTATACTCGTTAGGGTGCGTGGCTTTCTAGCCACTCAAGTTGCAGCGAGATGCTGGAGAGTCACGCACCTTACATGACACGAAATCTGGTTGAACAACCATTTCCAGCGGCGAATATTAGGTAGGAGTTACAACTGATTCACGTATCTTTGCGATCGCTTTGAGAATTTCTTCTCGATTCTTACCTGATTGCATCCATTTTGGAAGTCGAGAGAATAGACTGCGATTTGACCAACCATCAAGTTCATGAGGTTCTCGTTCCCTCAGCTTTGCCCGAACACAGGCATCAATAAATTCTAAATGTCGAAGATTGTAAGCCCAAAGCGTCTCACCGCAACAGGAAGTTTCAAGCCACAGAGGATAGCCTAAATAGTCATCCCCTGGCCCACTATACCAGCTTTCAATCTTTTGCTTAGACCAATCTTTTGAGGAACCACAAGCTGTACAGGAAAATCTCCGAGGAGCAAAGTAATCGACCTTATCAGCATCGATACAGCGCAATATCGCACATGAATCACAGAAAGGGCATCGCACCAGAAATTTATTCTGGAATGAGTAGATGTTTTCACGAGTATCTTTAAATCGGTTCATACTTACGACTTAAAATAGAGAGATGTTTGATATAAAACTTGTTCTTGATGCGTTAACAAAGTGCAGTCAGAAAGCGGGTAAGCCACACAAGTAATAGCGTAGCCAGCTTGCAATTCAGACGGCTTCAAAAACTTTTGTTCGCTTTGATCGATTTCACCACTCAGCAGTTTGACAACGCAAGCAGAACACTCTCCTTGCTTGCATCCGTTCGGCAAGCGGATACCGGCATCTTCTGCCATATCTAAGATATACTGGTCGTCTGGTACTGCGATCGTGCGATCGAGCGCGAGAGCCTCATTCACCAACCGAACTTGATAAACTGCCATTTTTTTCTTATTCCTCGCAAAAGGCGGGTTTACGATCCTGTTAGTCCTAGCAAATATTTCGGGTAACACCCGCCCCTATAAATAGAAAGGGCGGATTTATATCGTGTATATCTAGACAAGTGCTTCTTGATAATCGAGATTTTCATCTAGATAAATAGCCCGAATATCCTCCGGCAAGTTGGATTCTAAACTTTGATATCCTTTTTGCAGCAAAGCCTTTACCTGAGCGGGCGAAATAGCTTCGCCTTCTGCTTGCAAATAAGCTGCTATTCGAGTTTCGCTCCAGCGGAAAGTCTGAGCCATCAACACAACTAAACGCGGCAGCGGCGCTAACAATTCCAAGGCTTGTTTGACGTAACACCACAGAGGAGGCGGAGCCGATTGCAAAGAATAGTGAATCGACTCAACAGGGGGCAATTGGGCTTGATTTATGCAGACTGCGGTGACATTAATCAGCCAGTTTTGGAGACTGAGATTTTCGCCATCAGACTCTTGGATCTCGCGGCGCAAATCGAGGCCTCGGAGTTCGTGATAGATGTGCTGCCAAGTGTGGGCAAACAGGTAATCGCCTTGTACGGGCGATCGCACGGAATGGCGAATCAGGGAGTGTACAATTTGAGCGTAGCGGCAAAAAATCGCCGTGAAGAACCTACCTTGATCGGGATGGTTTTGAAACAGGGTCAATAATTCCTGGTCGCTGTGATGGAACAGGGATTTGACCACAGGATGGTTGAGTTCGGAAAAATTAGGTGTTTGCACAATTGTTATGGAATAGCTTTGAGAATAAATGCTGGTGCAGCCCAATTCTACAACACCATATACATTTGATGCAAGTGCTGGCAAATTATGTTGATATTTAAGTCAATTAATTATCTAAGGGAATTTATAGGTGATGCTGTATTAATGTAAAGTAGTACATATAAACTCTATTTGTTCAGCGCAGCTACAAATATAATTTGTTGTTGAAATGGTAAAGTCCTTCTAATTATATTCTAATTTTATGATGTCCATTCTCTTTCCAAAAATGTTTGTATTCCCTGAAGGATCTCCACAAGGATGAGCAACTTGAAACAAGTTAGCATCTATACTCGCGGTATAACTACGGCGAGCGGTGCTGGCGGATATGGGGCAGTCTTGCTGTATGAAAATCATCGCAAGGAACTATCAGGCGGATTTCAGTTGACTACAAACAATCGTATGGATATTCTTGCTGCAATTGAAGGTCTCAAAGCACTCAAAACAAGATGTAAAGTTACGCTATACAATAACAACGGCTACCTTGTAGACGCTATTGCCAACAATTGGGCGCAGGGCTGGCAAGCTAATAACTGGAAAAATAGCGAACAGAAACCTACTGCTAACGTAGATTTGTGGGAGCAACTACTCCAATTCTGTTCGCAACACGACGTTGAGTTTATTAGAATTAAGCAATGTGCGGGCAACCCAGAGTATCAACGCTGCAATTATATTTCCAGACAAGCGGCCAATCAACAAAACTTACCAGCAGATGAAGGCTATCAACGGTGAACCCCGCTAGGAAAACCATATCCTCCGCCCCCCGGAGTCTCAATGACAAACACATCCCCCGGCTGCATTTCCACAGTCGCCGTACTCCCCAAATCCTCAACTTTTCCCTCCACCGTTTCCACATAACTCCGTCCAACTTTCCCCGCTTCACCCCCATTCAAACCGCCAGGAGAAATCACCCGTCTCCCCGATAAAATCCCCGCCGTCATCGCCTCCCAAAAGCGCACTCGCCGCACAACTCCATTCCCGCCGCGATGATATCCATTACCACCGCTATTAGCCCGAATTGCAAAACTTTCTAAGAGCACCGGAAACCGCCATTCTAATACTTCTGGGTCAGTTAAACGCGAATTAGTCATGTGAGTTTGAACCGCATCCGTACCGTCAAAATCTGCACCAGCACCCGAACCGCCGCAAATTGTTTCATAATATTGATAGCGCTGATTTCCAAAGGTAAAATTATTCATAGTTCCCTGAGAAGCCGCCATCACTCCCAACGCGCAATACAAAGCATCGGTAATATTCTGCGAAGTTTCCACATTTCCGGCAACTACCGCCGCTGGATAACGAGGATTCAGCATACAGCCTTCGGGATTGATGATTTCGAGAGGTTTCAAACAGCCCGCATTTAGAGGAATATCGTCATCTACCAAGGTGCGGAAAACATACAAAACAGCCGCTTTGCACACCGCAGCGGGAGCATTAAAATTGTTGGATTGTTGAGCAGAAGTGCCAGTAAAATCTATTTTTGCACTGCGCGCAGATTTGTCAATTGTAATCGCTACCTTAATTTGTCCGCCACTATCCATCGGATAAGTAAACTCGCCATCTGGCAACACATCAATTACCCGCCGCACTGACTCCTCAGCATTGTCTTGTACGAAGCCCATATAAGCTTGCACAGTCTCTAATCCATAATGTTCTACCATCTCGATCAGTTCTTCAGAGCCGCGCTTGTTAGCAGCAATTTGTGCTTGCAAATCGGCTATATTTTGAGCGGAATTGCGAACCGCAAAATTCCCCGCTGTCAGAAGCTCAAGTAATTCTTTTTCTCGAAAATTGCCCTCGCTTACTAACAGGAAATTGTCAAGCAATACACCTTCTTCAGTTACTGTTGTACTGTTAGGAGGCATGGAACCGGGAGTAATGCCGCCGATGTCGGCGTGGTGTCCCCGCGAGGCAACATAAAACAAAGGAAGGGAGGAATCACCATCGAATACTGGAGTAATAACGGTGATATCTGGCAAGTGTGTGCCGCCGTTGTAGGGATTGTTAGAAACATAAACATTGCCCGGTTGAATCGCATTGCCTTGTGCTAAAATTAAAGCTTCAACGCTTTCGCTCATCGAACCCAGATGTACGGGAATGTGCGGCGCGTTGGCAACTAATTGGCCGTTTTTGTCGAAAATTGCACAGGAAAAGTCGAGACGTTCTTTGATGTTGACTGAGGAACTTGTGTTTTGCAATGTGACGCCCATTTGTTCCGCGATCGCCCGAAACAAATTATTAAAAATTTCCAGCAAAACCGGATCTGATTTAACCGCAGATAAACCCGAATGAACGCGGATATTATCTGCGTCCATCTGCGTGCATCTGCGGTTCAAAATTAGATCGTTATTTTCGGTGATTTCCCCTTCCCATCCCGGTTCTATGATATTAGTTCCCGTTGCTTCAACAATCATAGCAGGGCCTTCTATGCAGTCGCCCGATCGCAAATCGTCTCTCTGATAAACAGGTGTTGCCCGCCACCCGCCAGCAACATAGGTTTGCACGGTTGAAATTGGTTGCACAGGCGAGATGCCCGTGCCACCAGAGGGGGAAATTGTGGATGCTTCCGGCACATCCATTCTTTCTACAACTTCCACTGAAACCGCTTCCACAATCAGCGGTTTTTCTGGCATAATAAAACTGTAACGCTGTCGGTGTGCTGCTTCAAATTCAGCCTGCATGACGTCAATATTGTCAGCAAAATCAACCGCCAAAACCGAGTCACTTCCCTGATATTTTAAGCGCAGCTTCCTAACAACTAAAACCTCTGACTCATTCTCTGCGTTCTCTGCGCCTCTGCGGTTCAATTCCCTCTTCCCCTCAGCCTCCAATGCAGTTAAAATATGATGCAAATCAGCTAATAATTCTGCATTTAATTGTTGCTCGATCGCCCTTTCGCGAATAGCCCGCACATCAGCCAAACCCATACCGTAAGCCGACAACACACCCGCATAAGGGTGAATAAATACCCGTTTCATCCCCAAAGCATCGGCGATCGCACAAGCGTGTTGGCCGCCCGCACCGCCGAAACAGCACAATGTATACTCCGAAACATCGTAACCGCGCTGAAGCGAGATTTTTTTGACAGCATTTGCCATCTTTTCCACAGCGATCGCCAAAAAACCCTCCGCCACTTGTTCCGCCGTCCTCTCGCCCCCAATTTCCGCCGCTAATTGCCCAAATTTTTGCTTTACTACCTCAGGGGCGATCGGCAAATCTCCATTCAATCCAAATACTTTCGGGAAAAAATCCGGTTGAATTTTCCCCAACATCACATTGCAATCAGTCACCGTCAAGGGGCCGCCTTTGCGATAGCAAGCGGGCCCAGGATTGGCCCCTGCAGACTCCGGCCCGACGCGGTAGCGAGTCCCGTCAAAAAAGACAATTGAACCGCCGCCGGCTGCTACAGTGTGAATTGCCATCACGGGCGATCGCAATCTCACCCCAGCAATTTCCGTCTCAAATTCGCGTTCGTATTCGCCGTTAAAATGGGCAACATCTGTGGAAGTTCCGCCCATATCAAAGGTAATAATTTTATCAAAACCTGCCTTTTTGCTGGTTTGAACAGCACCGACAATTCCCCCAGCAGGCCCGGATAAAATACTGTTTTTTCCTTGAAATTGTGCGGCGTCCACTAAGCCGCCGTTCGATTGCATAAACATTAATTTGGGGGATTGGGCATTGGGCATTTCCTCGTTCCCAGGCTCTGCCTGGGAACCCATATCCAGAGGCTCGGCCTCTCTTAATTGACTGGTTACTTGTTCGACATAACGCCGCAAAATCGGAGATAAATAAGCATCGACAACCGCAGTATCTCCCCGCGAAACTAATTTCATCAGCGGGCTAACTTCGTGAGATACTGAAATTTGAGTAAAGCCAATTTCTTTCGCTATTTTAGCAACTTGTTTTTCGTGTTCTGAGTAGCGGTAGCCGTGCATGAATACGATCGCACAACTGCGAATTCCCTCCTCGTATGCTTGCTGCAAAGACGGGATAAACTCGGGATTGACAGCAGTTAACTCCTCACCTTGAGCGCTGTAGCGTTCGGCAACTTCAATAACTCGATCGTACAGCATCTGGGGCAAAACAATGTGACGCGCGAAAATATTCGGGCGGTTTTGATAGCCAATTCTCAGCGCATCGCCGAAACCTTTAGTAATTAACAGAATTGTGCGATCGCCCTTTCGTTCCAGCAAAGCATTTGTCGCCACCGTCGTCCCCATTTTAATCGCTTCAATTTCGGCGGCGGGTATGGCTGCGTCGGCGGGAATTCCCAAAATGTCGCGAATTCCTTGGACTGCGGCGTCGGTGTAGCGTTCTGGGTTTTCCGACAGCAGCTTGTGAATGACTAATTTACCGTCGGGGCTGTTGGCGACAATATCGGTAAAAGTACCGCCGCGATCGATCCAAAATTGCCAGCGAGTGCGATCGGAATAAGTAGGATTCATATCTCTTTTTTTTGATATTTTTGCTTGATTAATTTACAATTATTGACCTAACTTCTGTTCGAGTCAATTCATAAAATTCATAACTTTGGCTCATAAAAGTCATAATTTATTGTCGCTCAAACTAGCGGGCGATCGCTCGCGTTAATTATAGATGTCGAATGCCCTTGATTAACCCCTGACAAACACCAGCCAGAAAATCCAAATCCAAAGTCTCAATCCGATCGCTTTCTCGATGATAATGCGGATTTCGCATATTAGCAGTATCAGTCACCATAATAGCCGGATAACCATTATCCCAAAAAGGAACATGATCGCTGCGGCGAGTATCCGGCACAATTAAACCTCGATTCGGCACCGGCAGCCACTCGCAGGGCTGACCAGATTTGCGAATTTTGCCACTCAAATTAATCAAATCGGGAACCGTCCGCAAAGTGCCAATTAAAGCAATAAAATTACCACTATTTGGATAAAAATATTTCAAGCCAGCGGGATAGCTTTGAGAATTAGGATTGTGGTTGCAATAACCCAACATTTCCAAAGAAATCATTAACCGGATTGACTTTTGCTGTTGCTTGTATTTAGCTGCATGATGACTGCTTCCAAAACAACCGTATTCTTCCATATCGAAGGCAACTAATTGCACTGGATATTTGAGCGGCCCAGATGCGATATCCCTTGCGAGTTCCAGCAAAACAGCCACACCAGTAGCATTATCATCGGCCCCAGGCGATCCGGGTACAGTATCGTAATGAGCACCAATTACGATCGGCGGCAACCGCTTCTTAACCACCGGATCGAAGGGGGGTAAATCCAAAATCAAATTGTGATGAATTCGGCCGCGCACGGAAAAATCGTCAATTTCTACAGTTCCCCACTGTGCCAACTGTTCACGGATGTATTGCTGGGCATAAAAATGCCCTTCGGATGCGAGGTATGGATTGCGATCGCGTACAATTTGAATCAGATGGCTGTGCAAGCGTTCTTTGAGATTCATGCGATCGGAGATACAATGAGTACACTAAGATTATATGGGATTAAATTATGATTGGAGAAGTCAGAATTGAAAATTATAAGTCCATTCAAAAGCTGAAACTAGAATTAGGACGAGTAACTGTATTGATCGGTGAAAATGGCTGCGGCAAGAGTAATATCCTAGAGGCGATCGCCCTTGCTTCTGCTGCGGCTAATTATAAGCTTGATAACGAGTTCTTAGCTGCACGGGGCATTCGAGTTACAGAACCTCGATTTATGCGAGCAGGTTTTGAAAATGAAAATTTAGTTAAAAATATCCAAATTGAGTTAAGAGCAAATAATAAACAACAATTCCGTTGTATTTTACAAAATGATAATGCTCCTTATTCTCAGTGGATGACTAAAAACTTTTGGGGCAACAATGAAACCTCAACAGAGAATGTTTTTAATCTTTTTCTTCAAAAATACGGGGGGCAAGATAGACTTCTATCAATTTTAAAAAATACAACGGAACTACCAGAACAAGACATATCAAAATTGAACCACGATATAGACTCATTTATTGAAATATTTCACTTACATCTATTTATAGTTTATTCTCCTGAAAATCCAGCTTTACGAACATTTGAAAAAGAAGGGCAAATTCAACCGTTAGGCATTAATGGCGAAGGCTTGTTTAAACTTATTAATTTTTTGAGTTTAGAGGAAAATAAATACAAATTTAATGAAATCAAAAAAAAGCTGCGCTTGATAGATTGGTTTGAAGATTTTGAAGTTCCTCAGAATTTAGCAGCAATGCAAACTTCTATCCAAATCACAGATAGGTACTTAGATACTGATTTAAGTTATTTCGACCAAAGAAGCTCGAATGAAGGGTTTTTGTTTTTACTCTTTTACTTTGCCTTGTTCATTAGCGATCTCACTCCTAAATTTTTTGCAATAGATAACATTGATGCTTCTCTCAACCCCAGATTGTGCCGCAGATTAATGCAAGAATTAGTCGAATTAGCAAAAAAACACGACAAACAAGTTATATTCACAACTCACAATCCCGCAGTTTTGGACGGTTTAGATTTAGATGATGAGGAACAGCGGCTGTTTGTGATATACCGCAACCAATTAGGGCATACTAAAGCTAGACGCATTCTCAAACCGGAACCTCTAGAAGGACAGGAACCTGTTAAATTATCAGAGGCGTTTTTGAGGGGCTATATCGGAGGACTTCCTAAGAATTTTTAATATGACTAATTTGGGATTGATTACAGAGGGATTAACTGACCAGATTGTTATTGAAAGTATTTTAGCAGGATATTTCAATAACCCGGATATAGATATTAGACCGCTTCAACCAGAAAGAGATAAAGATGATGAGAATAAATCTCATAACTATGGAGGTTGGAGTCAAGTTTTTGCTTACTGCGAGTCAAATAATTTTAAGGAAGCATTTCAATTTATCGATTATATTATTATCCAAATAGATACTGATGTTTCAGAAGATTATAATATCGCCAAGCAAGATGAAAATGGTGAGTGGACTCCTCGGCAGTTGATTGAAAAAGTCATAGATAAGTTTAAAAGTTTGATAGGGGAAGATTTTTACACCAAATACGAACAGCGGATCGTATTTGCCATATCAGTACATTCTATTGAGTGCTGGTTGCTGCCGTTGTACTATACAGATAAGAAAAAAGCTAAGTTGATAAATTGTCTGGATACGTTAAACCAGCAGCTTAGTAGAAAAGATGGTTTTACAATCGATCGCAATGCTAAAAATCCTGACTACTACCGACAAATAGCCCGCAAATATTGCAAGCCGAAGGTTTTAATCGCCAGTTACCCAGACAATCCTAGTTTCAAATTCTTTATAGAAGAAATTGAAAAAAGAAATATTGCTGGAGAACCCGAAGACGATTTTTAATGTAAATTAAGCTGTTTTTATGGATCGAGTTAATTGCGTCGGGAACCAAATCTAAATCTAAACTTCCGATTCCATTTCGCCTACCCGCACCTGCACCGGCAACTCCACCGAATTCAACTCAGAAGACTCTAACAACCCCGCTGCTTCCTCCTCAGCATTTGCTTTGCCCGATCGCATTTTGTTCAATTTCTCACCCAAAGTATCCCGCTGGTTAATCAAATAAATACTCACCAAAGTCAGCCCAACTCCCATCGATTGCAGCGGATTCAACACTTCGCCCAAAAGCAAATTGCCGAACAGCAAAGCAAATACAGGCGTAAGAAAGGTTAGAGAACTTAAACTTGTTAGACTGCCACTCGAAGCAAAATAAAAGAACAAACCGTAGGCGATCGCACTTCCGAACACGGTAGAATAACCTAACGCCATCCAACCAGAAAAATCAATATTCACAAACTGTTCGGACTCAGTTACAGCCGAAATTGCCAACAGCGGCAAACCGCCCAAAATCATGTGCCACCCCGTCGCCACAACCGGGTCAACATAGCGGCAAACCCAGCGCACCAAAACCGTACCCACAGCCATCGACAAAGCAGCCAACAGCATCAACCATTCTCCACCCTGAAACAACTGTTCGATACCCGCAGAAACCTGCCTGTTTTCAGGATGAAACAGCCCCAAAATCCAGCCATCGGGCAACCCAATTAAACTGATGCCAGCAACGCCAATCACTAATCCCAACCAGCCCCAAAAACCAATTTTTTCTTGAAACAGCCACAAACACAAAATCGCCACAGCTAGCGGTTGAGAATCAATCATCACCGAACCCAAGCCGGCACCGGTTCTCGCCAAACCTTCGGCTAAAAAGCCTTGAAACAAAGTAGCGTCAACCAAAGCAAACAGCGAAATCCACAGCCAAGCTTTCCAACCCTGCGGCTGCGGTTTTCCCATGAATGCCGCCGCCAGCAGCACCAATACGCCCGCAGGTACTAAACGCACGACAGCCACAAACAGCGGCGTTGTGTGCGGCATCACGCCCTTCATCGCTACCATCGCGGTTCCCCACAGGAAAAACGGCGCAATTAGCAACAGCGGGGCAAAAGGCAGTTTTGAATCGGTAAGCTTTAGCTGCATGGCGGAGACTCCAAATAATTGATGAGAGTGGCTCTCACGAGAATGATGTAGATTTGTTAAGCAATTTTTACAATTATATATTGGTGTTGAGTTAAATGCGATCGCACAAATCTCGGCCATGAGGAACAGGCAAGATGCCTGTACCACAACAAAATCAAGGTGGAACAGGCATCTTGCCTGTTGCGGCAATTATGAACAGGCAAGATGCCTGTTCCACAATCCAGAATTTTCTTGTGCAACAGGCATCTTGCCTGTTGCGAACACAGGCACAACATCTACCCCGATGAATAAGGCACACTATAAGAGTTAGCTACAAAAATCCGTAACATTGCCTGTACACTGCCCATGATTTGGCCATTCAAGCCCCGCTACCGCAAACAAATCGCCCGTATCGAAATCACCGGAGCCATTGCCGGAGAAACCCGCAAACGAGTCCTAGAAGCTCTCAAAACCGTTGAAGAACGCAAATTTCCCGCTTTGCTGCTGCGGATAGACAGCCCCGGCGGCACTGTCGGCGATTCCCAGGAAATTTACAGCGCACTCAAGCGTCTGCGCGAAAAAGTCAAAATTGTTGCCAGTTTTGGCAATATTTCAGCTTCTGGTGGAGTTTACATCGGCATGGGAGCCGAGCATATCGTTGCTAATCCCGGTACAATTACCGGCAGCATTGGCGTGATTATCCGGGGTAACAATTTAGAACGGCTGTTAGAAAAAGTAGGCGTTTCTTTTCAGGTGATTAAATCGGGGCCGTATAAAGATATCTTGGCATTCGATCGAGAATTGACAGATCCTGAACAGCAAATTCTGCAAGACTTGATCGACACCAGCTACCAGCAATTCGTGGGAACCGTTGCTGAAGCCCGGAAATTGACCGTTGAAAAAGTCAAAAGTTTTGCCGATGGTCGGGTTTTTACCGGTCAGCAAGCCTTAGAATTGGGTTTGGTCGATCGACTGGGAACAGAAGAGGACGCTCGCCGCCTTGCCGCCGAACTCGCAGGCCTCGACCCGGAAAAAACCGAGTCTTGCACGCTAGAAAAAGCAAAACCTTTCCTAAATCGCGTTTTGGGGAGTAGTCTGGATATATCCGGGCTTTCAGCTTACAATAATTTGCTGGAATTCGAGCTTTCTACGAGCGGTTTGCCGCTGTGGATGTATCGCCCGTGATTAAATAAATTAGTCATGGGTTCGCAGTCAGTAGTCATTAGTTACCCCCTGGATGATTGGACGATTGAAATGTCTTGACCTCAAACTCAAATGTGGCGCTTCGCCCGTCATAAGTGCTTGGCGCTGGCTTCGCCTACGAGTTCGAGGTCAAACTACATAAACGAAGTCCACTCAAGCGCAGACTAAGAAATAAAATGGGTATTTAAGCCTAATTTAGTATAACTACTTATTAGTGACTAATGACTAATGACCGATGACTAATGACCGATGACAACTGACAAAAAAATGGAGGAAATTGGCGTGGAGTGGCAAGTGCGGGGTATTCGTGGGGCAACAACTGCCAGCGAGAATTCGGTGGCAGCAATTCGAGAAGCGGTGAGAGAATTGTTAGATGAATTAGAAGCAAAAAATGATATAAATCCAGAATTAATTATTAGTGCTACGTTTTCTGCTACTCGCGATTTAGATGCTGTGTTTCCGGCCGCAATCGCCCGCGAACGTTCTCACTGGTGCAATGTTCCTTTGTTGGACGTACAGCAAATGCACGTTGAGGGTGCTTTGGAACGCTGCATCCGGTTTTTAATTCACGTCAATTGGCCGGCACATACTGAAATTTATCATCCTTATTTGCGGGGAGCTCAAAATTTGCGTCCCGATAGGAATTTAGCGGTGGCGGTGGCTGGGGAAAAATAAATAATAGATTCACTTTGGGCTTGATTTAACAGTTAACTCACCATTACAGGTGGGTTTATTTTTTACGGCATTTGATACAGTACAAAACCTGCCCTGGGGATATACGGTTAAAAGCTTTTATTATAAAAAAACCCGGTTTCTTTGAGAAGCCGGGTTTTTTGTCAATCAGACGCTTTTTTGTGATGCAACCTAATCCCTAAAAAAATGTCATATATAAAACTCCAAAAGTCCTTTTTCCCTTCCAATATTCCCAAAGTTTGAGGAGAACCCTTTTCATCTAGCAGCGGCTTCACAGCTTCGTAAGCAGGCTTGTAATTGTACCAAGGAATTGAAGGCCACAAGTGATGTATCAGATGATAATTCTGCCCCAAAATTAAGATATTCAGAATAGGACTCGGATATACTCTGGCATTTTTCCAGCGATCGCGATCGTGAAACGGACGGTGCGGCAAATAATCAAAAAACAACCCCAAGGCCAACCCCACCACCAAAGCCGGAGAAAACCAAAAATTCAGCACGTAATCTAAATGATCGTATTGAATCGAGATATACACGATCGCGATCACAAACAAACGACTGAGAAACCATTCCAATAATTCGTATTTCCGCCACAGTTTGCGCTTAAAAAAGAAAATCTCGTGGTAAAAAAACCTCGCAGCAATCAACCACAGCGGCCCACCGGTCGAAACATAATGGTCTGGATCATTATCTGGGTCATTGACATGGGCGTGATGCTGCATATGTACCCGTGTAAACACCGGAAAAGCAAAACCCAACATCAGGGCGCTACCGTGTCCCAAAATAGCATTAACTGTGCGATCGCGATGGGCCGCATTATGAGACGCATCGTGAATCACAGTTCCAGCCATGTGCAAAGCCAACACGTTCAATAAAAAACAGCACCATTGGGGCCATTCCCAATACCAGAAACCCAAGTAAGAAATCACGATAATCGCTACTGCACTCAAAAACAGCAGCAGTGTCGGATTAAAGTCACCGGGAGGACTCAGAAACTCTTTCGGCACTGTCAGCGGCCGTCCTGCCTCCGACATTTTTGTTAAGACTCCTTAATATTTCACTCTTGCGTAGTATAAGATACAAGCCGGACAATAGTAAAGTTTTATGAAAGAACACAGTTCGATCGCCAGAAACTAGCCTCTGCACAACCAGGAAAGTATTGCTGTTGTGCAAGGATACCAGTGCTAGATTAGCCAAAAGAGCTCTGCAGACCAAATAAAATCAATGGGTATCTCTGTATTTATGTCAAGCCTGAGAGCAGATAAATTTGCCAAAAAGCGCGCTGCCCAAGAAAAGATTACCGATGGGTAAAAAGTCAGATATTCTATATATTGTTCAATACCTGCTTTTTTGACGACTATCAAAATTTTTAAGACTTGAGACTAGCGTCATTGCTTGTAGTGAAAGATGAAACGTTAGCCGAAATTTAAACAAGAAATCCACCTGCCTCCCCAGAACACCGCTGATGCAATTGCCAAAAGCCCTACGCCGGACTAAAATCGTCGCCACCATTGGCCCAGCAACTTCAGACCCACAAGTGCTGCGCCAGCTCATAGAAGCCGGTGCTACAACTTTGCGACTCAACTTTTCCCACGGAACAGAAGAAGACCACCAGCGCAGCATTCGCTTAATCCGGCAAACATCCTTTGAACTCAACCAGCCGGTTGCCATCCTCCAAGACCTCCAAGGCCCGAAAATTCGTTTAGGGCGCTTTGAGACAGGCTCTATAGTTGTCAAAAACGGCGATCCTTTCATTCTCACCAGCCGCCAGGTTCCAGGTACCGAGCTCATTTCTTCCGTCACCTACGACCCCCTAGCAGACGAAGTTCCAGAGGGAGCAATGATTTTGCTCGACGACGGGAAAGTGGAAATGCTGGTGGAAAAAGTAGACCGGGCGGCGCGGGAATTACACTGCCGCGTCGTCGTCGGCGGGCCGCTTTCCAACAACAAAGGCGTGAATTTTCCAGGAGTTTACCTGTCAATTAAGGCGCTGACTGATAAAGACCGCAAAGATTTAATGTTCGGCCTCGACCAAGGTGTCGATTGGGTGGCCCTGAGCTTTGTGCGGAATCCCCAAGATGTGCTCGAAATTAAAGAACTGATTGCTAGTGCGGGCAAGCAAGTACCGGTGATTGCCAAGATCGAAAAGCACGAGGCGATCGAACAAATGGAGGAAATTCTCACCCTTTGCAACGGCGTGATGGTCGCCCGCGGCGATTTGGGAGTGGAACTGCCCGCCGAAGACGTGCCGATTTTGCAAAAGCGCCTGATTGCTACCTCCAACCGCCTGGGTATTCCGGTAATTACCGCTACCCAGATGCTCGACAGCATGGTCAACAATCCCCGTCCCACCCGCGCCGAGATTTCCGACGTGGCCAACGCGATTCTTGACGGAACTGATGCCGTGATGCTCTCGAATGAAACTGCTGTCGGCAAGTTCCCCGTCGAAGCGGTGGCGACGATGGCGAGAATTGCTGTGCGGATGGAGAGGGAAGGAATTAAACGGAATATTAGGAATGTAGAAGATATTGGTCGCTCGATCCCCAACGGCATCAGCCAAGCAGTCAGCCAAATCTCCGAACAGTTGAACGCCGCAGCCATCATGACGCTGACCAAAACCGGCGCCACAGCCCGAAATGTCTCGAAATTCCGACCCAAAACTCCGATTTTGGCAGTTACTCCTCACGTAGACGTAGCCCGACAACTGCAATTGGTATGGGGAGTCAAACCCTTGCTGGTGCTGGATTTGCCCTCCACCGGCCAGACATTTCACTCTGCCATGACAGTCGCCCAGGAAAAAGAGTTAGTGTGCGACGGAGATTTAGTCGTGATGACCGCCGGTACTCTGCAAGGGGTTGCTGGATCGACGGATTTGATCAAAGTTGAGGTAGTGACAGCAGTTTTAGGCAAAGGCACCGGTGTCGGTTTGGGATCGGTGAGTGGCATGGCCAGGGTTGCTCGCACTGCTGCGGATGTAGGAAATTTCCACCCTGGAGAAATTTTGGTAGTGGAACACACCAGCGTCGCTTTTGTGGAGATGATTCGGAAAGCAGCCGGTGTGGTGACGGAGGAGGACAGTTTGACTTCTCACGCCGCGATTATCGGTTTGCGCTTGGGCGTGCCGGTGATGGTGGGCGTAAAGAATGCCACGCGGGTCATTCGGGACGGAACTATGCTGACGCTGGATATGCAGCGGGGTTTAGTTTATTCCGGGGCCAGAGGCGGCTCAACTGACGCGGAAGTGACCGTTTAACTGTTGGTGAGCTAGGAGTTGTGGAGTTGTGAATTAAATTCTACAACTCCTTGCTTTTTTCATTTAGGCTGTGCTATAATTCAAAATTGTCTGTGCCGATGTAGCTCAGGGGTAGAGTATTCGATTCGTAATCGAACGGTCGTGGGTTCAAATCCCACCATCGGCTTGCAATAAAACACATATTTTCAATGGTTCTATAGCTTATTAATGCTGTAGAACCTTTGTTTTTTCCATGACTTGTCTATGGTTTGCCTATTTTAGTGAGGAATGCAAGTCGTCGGATTTTAAGGGGGACTGAAGTCCTCACTAGGAACCTATTTCATCGCGGATTTTAAGGAGGACTGAACTCTTCACTACGAAGCTATTTGATTACCAATTTTTATGGTTTTTAGTCAGGAGTAAAGTCCTCTGATTTTAATAAGGACAGAAGTCCGATGCTGCAAACCTATGGCATTGCGGATTTTGTCGATGGCAAAAATACCAGATAGGGGCTGGCTATTGCTTGTCAAATTGTTGCCAAAAATCAAGGCCCAATTGAGGTAAATTGCTAAAGAGGAAAGGGAACACAATTTGTAATTACTTTGCCGCTCGCTAGTGTTTCTAAAACTTAACAGAAACTTAACAGAAATCGCTGTAAAAATGCGGTAAAATTAACCTTTAAAATCGCAGACAGTAAAAAAAATAGCGAAAAATCTATGTGCCTGCAACCAGGAGATATCCTGCGCCAACGTTACCAAATTGTCAGTGAATTAGATCGGGGAGGGTTTGCGAGGACATATACAGCTAGGGATTTAGACATACCGGATAACCGCCTGTGCGTTGTTAAGGAAATTAGGCAGCCAAGCAATCCGCAACTCTTGCCAGAAGCACAGCAGCGATTGGAAAGAGAAGTTCGAGCTTTGCGCCGATTGGGCGGACATTCGCGCATTCCACAGTTATTCGATAGCTTTGAAGAAAATGACAATTTTTATTTAATTCAAGAATACATTGAAGGACATCCGCTGAGGAAAGAATTCGCTCCAAATACTCAATGGACTCAAGAGCAAGTAGTTGAATTTTTGCAGGATATCTTGCCAGTTATCGCTTTTGTTCACGAACACAATGTCATTCACCGCGATATCACTCCTTCTAACTTAATTCGGCGCGATTGCGATGGAAGAATAGTTCTGATTGATTTTGGGGCTGTCAAAGAAATCAGTTCCTTGGAAATAACTGATTCGGGAAACACTATCAGCAGAACTATTTATACGCAAGGATATTCGCCGGCCGAACAAATTGCTGGCAATCCTCAATTTTGTAGCGATATCTACTCTGTAGGTATTGTCGCTATTCAAGCCCTCACAGGCTTGTCTCCTGCTCAAGATTTCCTGACAGATTCCCGGCGGGGCGATATCGTTTGGCGCTACTCGACTCCCGATCGCCCTATGGTACAGATTAGCGCCGGCATGGAAACGATTTTAAACAGAATGGTGCGCTACAACTTCCCCGATCGCTACCAATCTGTTGCTGATGTTTTGCAGGCTTTGAATTCGATCGCAAGCTTACACCCGCCGCCCCCACTATCACAGAATTTGAATGTACCGCAACAGTTGCAAGATAATCATTCAATCGTATCCCTATCGCCACCGCCGAAACGCGATCGGTTTTCGGGATTTTCTCGATCGCACTTTCGCCGATCGCTGTTGGCAATTGCAGCAATTATTGCCGGATGTGCGATCGCCCTTTTTTTTCACAACGTTTTTACCCCAAAAACTTGTCTTTTACTGCAAGGTGATGCTTTAAGCTGCGGCGAAGAATCTCTACTAAAATCCTCGACTCCTCGATTAAAGCAAGCAGGAGTTAATGAATTTGCAAAATCAAATTATCGGGAAGCATTTAATTACTTTAAAAGGTCGTGGCATGAAGAAGAACGCAAAGATCCCGAAACTTTAATTTACATGAATAATGCCTTATTAAAAGCTAAAAAAGCCGAGTATTACACGCTCGCCGTTATCGTTCCGGTTCGCAAAAATGAACAAGGTAGAGTCGATATCGATTTGGCTAAAGAAATCTTGCGGGGAGTTGCTCAAGCGCAAACGGAAGTTAATTTTAAATTATTCAATTCTGAGATAGAACGCAACCTAAATGGTTTAGAATTCCCAGTAAATCAAGCTATTAAAGGTAAAGGTTTACAAGTTATCATTGCTGACGATGCCAATCTAAAAGAAGAGTCGATCGCCCGTGCTAATTCCCTAGTCAAGCTCACGGGTGTTTTGGGCGCGATCGGTCACTACACTAACGAAATGACAGCCTATACAGTCGATATTTACAACCAAAATCATTTAGTATTAATTTCCCCAGGCAGTACAACGGAAGAAGTTACAGAAAAAGACAGAGAATTTTTCTTTAGGACTGTTCCTCGGACTAAAGTTAGTGTTGAAGTATTCGTGAAATATCTGATTGAAAAGCAAGGTCAAACCAAAGTAGCTGGTTTCTACAATGCCAGCAGGGAATCCACTTCGACTTTTTGGGAAGAATTCAGAAAACAGTTTAGAGAACGGGGAGGAACTATCGCAAATATCACCGAATTCGACCTGTCAAGAAGTGACTTTGACGTTAAAAAAGCCATCCAAGAAGTTAGGCAAACAGGGGAAACGGAAAAAACAACAATTGTTTTAAGTACGAGTCAGGACGAGACCGCAATCAACAATGCGATAGCACTTTTCCAAGCCAATCTCGACCGCAATTGGGTGGTCGGAACCGGGGGAATATACAGTCAAAAAACCTTAGAAGCTGCTGCTCAGTTACCGTCTTTTGAGAAAATGGCTGCCGCAGTTTCTTGGCATCCTTTAAACTCTCCCAACCCCAAATTTCTTGAGGATACTCGCAAGCTTTGGGTAGGAAATGTCAGTCACCGAACTGCGTTAACCTACGATGCGGCTAAGACGCTGATTCAAGCTATAGAAGAGCAGCAGCAACCCAGCCGCGAAGGGATGCAAAAAACTATGGTCGATCCAAATTTTAGCGCTACCGGAGCCACCGGAACAATTCAGTTTGACACAACGGGCGATCGCAAAAATTTTAGTCCTAAATTAGTGCATATTGTCAAGTGTTCTAAGGAGCAGTTTGGCGTAACTTTTGTGCAGATCGAATTTCCGACAGCAGCAGCGGCAGGTTTAAACTGCGATTGATATAGCCTTTCTCAGGTTTCTGGAGGTGCTACCGGGCATAGGGCATAGGGCATAGGGCATTGGTGGTTCCTGTTCATGCAAAAGAATTGCTGGGCCGGCTCGCGTGCGTACCTCGCTTCAAGAAATAACCGCTATAGAGAAGAAGGCATTCGGCAGAAGTTCTCATTTCTCATCGGTAATTACCGGGCGACTACTTGGGAGGCCGGGGGATGCGAAAACTCAGGGGACTGAGGATTTGATTGAGAGTTCGCAGTTGTTCAGCAGTTCCCAAACAAATCAGCATATCTCCTCCTTCGATCGCAGTTTCTCCCGTAGGCCCCACAATCAAAGTCCCGCCAGCACGCCGCACCGCTAAAACCAAAGCCCCCGATTGCGATCGCAACTTGGCATTTCTCAAAGTTTGCCCGACGTAGACACAAGTATTGGGATCGACGAGAAATTCTTCCATGTAAAAAGAACTATCGGTGCCCGTCAAAACACCGTCTAAAAAATCCATAACTTGAGGCCGCAAAGCAGCCGCCGCCATCCGCTTTCCGCCGGTGATGTAGGGGGATACGACGGCATCGGCCCCGCCCCGCTGCAACTTCTTTACGGCTTCTTCTGTGGTGGCGCGGGCGATCGCCCGTACCTTCGGATTCAGAGTTTTCGCCGACAGCACAGTGTATAAATTCTCCGCATCCGATGGCAAAGCAGCTACTATGCAGATTGCGCGATCGATCCCCACACTCAGCAAAATTTCGTCCAGAGTCGCGTCTCCTTGGACAGCCGTGTACCCCAGCGCCAAAGCTGCCTCAACCGACTGTATCGCCGAATCTATCACCACAAAAGAGATATATTCGGCCTGAAATTCCAAGGCAATTTGGCGGCCAGTGCGCCCAAAACCGCAGAGAATGTAATGCCCGATCAAAGAATCTACCAATCGCCGCTGCTGCCTAATTCTTGCTCCTTCTTGAAAATATCCTTCAATCAGCGCTTCTGTAAAGCGGTTGACGATGAAACCAATCACAATCACCCCCATCAAAATCAGGCATATGGTAAACATTCGGCCGCGTTGGCCGAGGGGCTGAAGTTCACCGTAGCCCACAGTTGCTAGGGTAAATACTGTCATGTAAGCGGCATCTAGCAAAGACCATTTTTCCACCTGCCAATACCAAAGAGTACCCGTGCAGAAAATGCCGCCCAGGGCGATGACTCCGCCTGTTAAGTCTTTTTGCAGGCGCTGGTACTTTTGCTCTAGAGTTGAATACACCGATCGGGCTGACCTATTACCTATTAGCTGCTACCAATTTTAACCATATCAGCCCTAGACGCAGGGGCGGTCAAAAAGCCAGTTTCTGCCTAGATACTGTGCTGGAAAACTCAAGAGTTTGACTCTTAACCCGGTTTTTTTTGCGTGAGTTCCGACTGATCTCCAATCCCGTCGCAGAGGTGGCGATTGTTTTGATTTGCGATCGGATTTGTTTGCAAATAATTGCGGACTCCATTACAACCCTGCTGCAATAAATCGTCAAGATTAAAATTCCACAGCATCACCGTACCGTCAGCACTAGCACTAGCGATCGCCTTGCCGTCTGGACTAAAACTCGCACTCCAAACAGCATCCTTGTTACCTTTTAAAGTTTTGAGCAATGTACCGTCAATGTTCCACAGCCTCAGCATTTTGTCTGTGCTTGCAGATAGCAAAATTTGACTGTCGGGGCTAAAGCTGATATTTGTCACTCCACTTGTATGCTTTAAAATACTTAGCGGTGTGCCGTCTTTGCTCCAAATTCTCGCAGTTCCTCCAGCACTTGCAGCCGCCAGCATTGCTCCATCGGGACTGAAAGTTACACTCATAATTTTATCAGTTTCCATCTGTAAAGTTCGGAGCAATTTGATATCGGTGCTGGCTTCGATTGACTGCTGTTTTTGCAACTTTTCCGTAACCTTTCTCAAGCTCCAAAGTTTAATAGTGCTATCAGTACCAGCCGCAGCAATTATCTTACCGTCTGGGCTAAAACTCGCGCTGGTTATCCAACCTCGGTCCACTTGAAAAGTTGACAATTCTTCACCGCTGATTTTCCAGAGTTTAACAGTGCCATCGGCACTGGCAGAAGCAATAATATTACCATCTGGACTCAAAGAGACGCTTGTTATTTGAGCGCTATGTCCTTTTAAATTGTGGATCAATTTGCCATTTTTTTGCCAAATTTTTACAGTTTGGTCGTCGCTTGCTGAGACAATAATCTGACTGCTAGGATTGAATATAGCCCTGATAATTTTATCCGTATGCCCTGTTAATGTTGCTTGCAAAGTTCCATTAGTTTGCCAAAGTTTGATATAATTATCATCCGTAGCAGTCACAATCGTTTGACTGTCGGGACTGAAACTCGCGAAAGCAAGGGTACTGGCTTGAGTCTGCAAGCGGCGGCGTTCCCGAAAGTTGTAAACTGCCTGTTCGAGGGCGATCGCCACTCGCATCTGAATATCTGAACTCACTCCGAGCGATCGTTTCATTTCTGTAACAGCTCTGATACTTTCTAGCAAAGCTTCTTCTTTTTTATCTGCGGCAAATAGCGTTTCTGATAGCAAACTGAGAGTGAGAATTTTGTTGTTTCTTTCTTCGATTGACGGTTTTACCCAAAAGGCTACTATCAGGATTGATATTAATATGACTGCAGCTCCTGTAACTGTTTGCACTCTCAGTTGTTGCTCGCGCCAAAGTTTAACTGCAATCGCTTTTTTCTGCTTTTGTGCTTCGCTTAGTTCCTCTAGTAACTTTTTTTCGCGGCGCAGTTGTTCAATTTCAGCTTGATGCTGTTTTTCTTGATAGCGGAACTTGGCAAATTCCGCTTCTTGACTCGCACCTAAAAATTGATAATCTTGGGTGCTCAAGCTTTTATTTGCCGCCCACTGTCGGGCATCTTCCAGTGCTTGACCGCGCAACAAGCGAGATTCGTCTTGACAATTTGTAGCTATCCATGATGTTAGGGATTCAGCATAGGGGCGCAAGTCGCCGAGTGCTTTTTCTACCCAGCTATGGCTGAATATAGCTGCGTAAATGCGGTTGGATACGGTTAATTTTCCGGCTCGTTTTACTACTAATCCGCTCAGCCGCAATTCAGTTTGTTCGGGAGTATCATCCGCCCAGATTCCCCCACCCCCCATTAACAACGGGAGTTCTGAAAATTGCTGATTTCCGCTGGGTCGCAATTCTGTTTGTTCGGGAGTATCATCGGCGCAGATCCCCCCTGCCCCCCTTAACAAGGGGGGTTCTGAAAGTGGCAATATTTTTTGATATAGTCCTAATAACCTACTGGCGCGGTGCTGACTTCTGAAAAGGCGATCGCGAATTGTTTTGATGTGTACCGGTTCATCGGATGATTCCCAATTATCAATAATACGAGATTGCACGAGCTCGCTAATTAATAATTGATTGGTAGTAATAATTTCAGTTTTAATTTCATCTGTTGAATCTGATCTAATAGAAGCCGAAGCTAAGCTTTTTACATGGCGCAGAATCAGCTTGCAAAGCTTTTGAGTCAGAAATGGCTGCCCTCCAGTCCAGTCCAAAATCTCTTTTAAAACCTCTTGAGGATTGTCTACTTTTCCCTCAAACCCCTTTGCTAAAGGCAGAGCTTCCTGTAACTTAAAACCGTGCAATTCAATAGCTAAACCGATATTAAAGGGCGTGCGAGTTGTATCGCTAATTAAATCAGATGGCGTAGCTACTCCCAGCAAAGCAAATGTAATGCGCTGGTATTCTGAATTGTGAGCACGTTTATTGTAGCAAGATCTAATTAATGCAAAAAAATCATCTAGCGGTTCTTGGAAACTCAGAACGCTATCAATTTCATCAATAAAAATGACCAGGTTTTGAGAAATTTTGACCAGCAGCAACTCTTCAATTAACTCTCCTAAGCGCTGCACCGGGGGCATCAACTCTCTCTCCCGCCACCAAGTCATAAACTCGACTGGGTTAAACAGGTTGAAACTGCACAATAGCTTGTAAGCGACGCCGCCGTACCACTTATCTAGAGAGACTTGCTGGTTGCCAATGTCCGAAAGGTCGATCGTAGCACAGGCAATGCCATCAGCCGAGAGCTTTTGTACAGTTCGCACCAGCAAACTGGATTTGCCCATTTGTCGGGAATTGAGTACGTAACAAAACTCTCCGGCTTTGAGGGCTTGATAAAGTTCTGAGTCAGCTTGTCGCACTACATAAGTAGGTGCATTTTGCGGGAGACTGCCGCCGATTTGATATTGGTAATCGACTGTCATTATATTGCCTATACTTAGATTATTTTGTCACTTGTGTTGTGTCTGTACCGCAAGCAATTTTACCATTTTCATAGGTGGGTTCCGCTGGTTTACGTGTACCAGCCGAATCAGCTTGGCACAAGATGGATGCTGTTGTCATTTTATCTTTAGCTGCCTTGGCATCAACTTCTTTAGCAGGAACTACAAAGACAGCGCCGATACAACTTTTAAGTTCTTGCTTGGAGACTCCATAATTAAATACTGCTTGGTTGGTTGCGCGAATTGAATATTTGTAGTTTGTTGTTTCAGTTTTAATGCCAATCCCCAGTGCTTCAACTGAATTGGAAAAACTACCTCTCTCTAAAAAGTCCACTTGCTGAGCTTTGTTCATTGACCTAACATACTGTTTTGCTTCCGCTTGCTTTGCCTTCTCGCGCTGATTCAGAAATGATGGCAGAGCGGTGGCATCAATTAGTGTAATGCCGATTATAAGCAATAAGAATCGACAACAGCCCTTGGTAAATTTGCTAACCATTGATGCTTGATTCTTAGTCATGTTTTTTTTATATCCTGAAATGGTAGATACGAGGCAAATTAAATTCGGCGATGCAGAGCTTGTGGATCTGCGTTACCCTGCCGAGATTGGGAAGGAGGAATAATCTGGCATATAATTAGATTATTTTGTCACTTGTGTTGTGCCTGTACCGCAAGCAATTTTACCATTTTCATAGGTGGGTTCCGCTGGTTTAATTGTACCGGGAGAATCAGCTTGGCACAATATATATATCGTCTTTATTTCATCTTTAGGAGGATTGGGAGCAAAATTTTTAGCAGGCACTAGAAAGACACCGCCGACATAACTTTTTAAGTTTTTTGCCTTGGATACTCCATAATTAAATCCTGCTTTTTTAGTGGCTCGAACTGAATACTTGAAATTTGTTGTTTCGGTTTTAATCCCAATTCCCAAAGCATCAACAGAAGTAGCAAAAGCATTTTTTTCTATAAATAGAGCTTGCTGTGCGCGGTTCATTGAGCCAACATACTGTTTTGCTTCTGAAATCATAGGTTGATGGGTACTATTCAGAAATGATGGCAGAGCGATCGCGCCAATTGCTCCAATGCCCATTAAAAGCAATAAGCATCCGCAACCGTTATAACCTGAATTGCTAATACTTGATTCTTGATATTTAGTCATGGTCTTTTTTCCTTAAATGGTATATAGCGAATTAAATTCGGCGAGGCAGAGGCTCTGGATCTGCGTTACCAGGAAGAGCCTGGTAACGAGGAAAAGGAGGAAATACTAATCTCTAAGCTCGCAGCTTTTGTACTTCTTTCCGCTCAATAGATGTGGGCTGAACCACTTTACTGCCGATCGCAAAATCGCGCAATTCCACTCTTGTAAACTTCACACCCCAAGGATCTGTCGCTGTATCCAACTCCTCTACTAAAGCATTATTGATTTGATGGCGAGCCGTGTAAAGTTCCTCCATAGATAATGTCGCAATGTGAGTCCGAATTGAAAGAATCAGCATATTTAACATCGCTTCCTTGAGATTCTGCACCTTGTAGGACGCTTTTTCTAAGTCAATTATTCGCCAGTAAACAATAAATTCAACGGTGATGGCAAGGCGATCGCGCGTCGTGCATTGTTGCGGTGGCAGGTTTAAAATTTGCTCGCGCAGAGTTTGTTTATAAGCCACTGTTTCGACAAAGGGAATCAAAAAAGTCAAACCAGGTTCGAGTTTCTTGCGATCGTACTTCCCGAAAATTTCAACTAAGGCCTCATCTCCTTGACGGACGATTTTGACGCTGCTGGCTAAGGATACTCCGGTGATTGCAAACAAGACCATCAAAAAATACTGATACATAATGAATCTCCTGGTAATTTTAAGCTGTGAACTAAAGAGGAATTGAGGTTGCGGCTAAGATTTAGCCGTTGATGTGAATTAATCTGTCAGGTACAACAATCAGTGTGTTTCCTTCGCGGCGCAAAACGTAAACTTTTTGTCTGGGTGCGATCGCCCCTTGGGAATCTTCATTGCGAGCTTTCCACGAAGCCCCTTCATAAATCACCATTCCCGTTTCTCCGGGGAAAATCTCGGAGATTGTTGTCGCTTCGGTTGCTTCGGGAATGACAAACTTTTTGCGAACAATGAAAATCGGTCGAATCCAGATACTCAGCGCGAGGGCTATCCCCATCCAGTAGAAGATTTGCCAGTCAAAATCTTCATACATTATGTTCGCCCAACTAAACTGAAATGCGACAGCTCCTCTCCACAAAATAAAGGATTCAATTAAAGCAGAAGCTCCCATCATTAGCAGGTAAAATCTGTATTTTTGGGGCTGAGTTTTGATGATTAATAGCTCGATCGCACTAAGCACAACTCCCAGCAGCAGCCAGAATAGGGGCGGGGTGAAGGCGAAACCTGGTTGATTAGTGGCTGAGGCCAGCGACCAAATTAGGATAGAATACACAATGCTTTTACCTCGTTGCGATGGGATTCAACCTTGTTATTTCTAATCTAATCAGGTGGCTATTTGAGTTGGCGACTGAGTTATTTGAAAATTCATCGACTTTTCATCGACTTTTCATCGACTTTAGGGACGGTTGGCATTTATGATGGTTTCAGTGTTTTGATTGTGATAAGCAATGCCACGATCGCTAAGGGTGCGCGAAGAGTGCATTCGCGCAGTTAAATCCTGTCTCCTGAGAAATGGCTTTCCCAGTCAGAAAATCCTGGCTGAGGATTTAGGGATGGCGCAATCTACTGTCAGCCATTTTCTGAATGGCAAACCTGTGGATTATGCAAATTTCATCGAAATTTGTCGCGGATTGGGGCAGGAATGGCGCGATATAGCCGATTTTGACGCGAATTCAGAGCCAGAGGAAGTATTGCTGGTGAGGGCAAAAGTGGCGATCGTCTTCGAGGGCTTTCCTTCGGATCGCTTCGCTAACGCCAAGAGTCGATCGACCTCAAACACCACCCTTTCTCAGCAGTTACACCAAGCTTTGAGTGCGGGAGGCCACGAAGTATTTTTTATTAACAACAGCAGCGACTCAGCCTCATATTTAAAGCGTTGCGATTATTTGCTGTTGCTGATTTCCCAAGAATCTGCCGCGAGCGAAATGATATTGGAACAAGTGCACCTAGCCAAAGAACTGCACAATATTAATGCTCATAAACCCGCACTTTTACCGATTTTACTTGAAGTAAATACACCGCTTTCTTTTGATTTACTGAGCTATTTAGCAGGAATTCAGCCCTGGCTGTGGCGCGGTGTTGGCGACTCATTTAAGTTATTATCACAAATTTTAACCATTATCAAAGAAGGTCGCACATCGTTAACTGCCGACCATGAATTGGCTGTAGAATGGAAAGTAATTACTAGCACCAAACAGTCAATAATTCAACCCCTGCCAGCAGCGCCGCCAGAATTGCCGGGAGGACAAGTGGAAATAGCTTCTCGTTTTTATATCGATCGCCCTCCGATCGAATCCCGCTGTTACGAGACGATCGCCCAACCGGGAGCGCTGATCCGCATAAAAGCACCCAGACAAATGGGCAAAACTTCCTTGATGGCGAGGATTTTGCATCATGCAGAACAGCAAGGTTCTCGCACGGTAGCGCTGAGTTTTCAGCTAGCCAATAGGAAAATATTCGCTAATTCAGACACATTTTTGCAGTGGTTTTGTGCTAGCATCGGTCAAGAATTAGGAATGCTGGAGCAGTTGCCCAAGTGTTGGGAGTTAGCCGATTTGATTGGCAGCAATCAGTGCTGCAAGGCTTATTTTGAACAGTATTTGCTGTCTGAATCATCAAAACCCCTGACGTTAGGGTTGGATGAGAGCGATCGCCTGTTTGAATCACCGGAAATTGCAGACGACTTTTTTGGGTTATTGCGAGCTTTACACGAAGAAGCAAAACGGCGAGATATTTGGAAAAAATTGCGTTTGATTGTGGTGCATTCGACAGAAGTCTACATCCCGCTGGATGTGAATAAATCGCCGTTTAATGTGGGGTTGCCCATTGATTTGCCAGAGTTTAATTCGCAGCAAGTGCAAGACTTAGCAGCCCGACACGGAATAAATTGGAGTGATACAGAAGTTGCCGAATTGATGGCGTTAGTAGGAGGACATCCCTATTTAGTGCGGCTGGCAATGTATCGCATTTCCCGTCAAGATGTGACTTTAAATCAATTGCTGAAATCGGCGACAACGGAGGCAGGGATTTACAGCGATCATTTGCGTCGGCATTTGTGGAATTTAGAAAAATATCCAGAATTAATCGAGGCGATGAGAGAGGTTTCGAGTGTGTCAAAGCCAGTCAGATTGAGGCTAGAATTGGCGTTCAAATTAAACAGTATGGGGTTGGTGAAACAGGAGGGTAATTATTGCAGTGCGAGATGCAATTTGTATGAGGAGTATTTTCGCGATCGCCTTGACTGCAAATAATCCCTATTTACCCGATCGCCAAATCCACACTAACTACAAATTCGGGAAAAGCCAGCGGCGAAACTTCGTCGCCACGCCAAAACCTCAGCATTAAACTGTAACCGTTAACCGTTGGCTGGCGGTAAACTTCCAAGCAGTTTTCCTGCAAATTGACAATCCATACTTCCTGAATTTGCGATCGGGCGTAAATAGGAAGTTTCACGTCTCTGTCATAATCTATTGAAGTGTCAGCTACTTCTATTAACAGTAAAACTTCCGATGGTAGGGGATGGGCGGTTGAATAGTAATCGGCGCGAGGTTGCAGCAATACTAAATCGGGTTGCGGTTCCGTGCGATCACTCAACAGCAGGGGGTTCGGCACGTCGAAAATAACCAAATTTTCTGGAATTTGGCTGCACAGTCTGGCTAAGCGCCTCACAGACGAAGCCTGACGAGTTCCAATTGCGGCCCTTTGAACAAGTTCTCCTTCTATCAATTCTACGCCATCGCCCTCTGAAAGAATCCCAGCTTGACTCATCTGATGGTATTCTTCTACTGTAAAAAGTCTTTTGAGCAACTGCACGGCCATAACTTACCGTTCCTCTAATTATTTCTTCGATTATAGTCACACGCCCTATTAAATGCCAGGGATGTCTAAAGTCGATGAGAAGTCGATGAAAAGTCAGTCGAGTTCTCAAATACCCTGGTGATTTAATAGAGATAGAGTAGAAGCGAGGCACAATATGCGAGGTTTGCATACCCCGCCGCACTCAGTAATATATTCAGTTTAACCTCAATGAGGCATTTACCTGAAACCTGAATATTGTCGCGCCTCTCCTCCAACCATTACTCGCTGGAAAACTAACCGGCTAACACATTTGAATAACAATCATGCAGCTTAAGAAAAATCCTCAACTCGATGCACTCGATAAAAAAGCGGAATCTTCAGAAAAAAACATTCTCCCTGACAAAAAACGTAAATCATGGGTAGGAACTTTTCTGAAAATAACTTTTATTTATTTTCCTTTGGGTAGCATAATACTTGGTGCGATCGCGTTGCCGAATCTGCTCTCTTGTGGCAATAAAGCGAAGCAGTCAGAAGCTAAACTATACGTTAGCTCAATGAACCGCGCTCAACAAGCTTATTTTGCCGAAAAAGGTGTTTTTGCAACTTCCTTTGATGCCCTCGCTCTTGGCCTCAAGTCTCAAACAACCAACTACAATTATTCAGTAATTACTGGTAAAAAAGCTGCATTTAGTTACGGCGTATCCCGCACGGTACAAAAGGATATCAAGAGCGTTGTCGGAGGAGTTTTTTTAGTAGCCACTCCTCTTGCCCATGCGAATAAAACTGCCGATATAAGTACGGTGCTAACTATATTATGTATCGCCCAATCTGATAGTCAAACTCCACCTGCTGAGCCAATAAATATTAACGGTAAATTAGCTTGCGGTGATGGGACAGTAGAAGTGAATAAGTAAATCGCGACCAAAATTATGCCAGAAATTGTCAAAGGCTTCATCATCTTAGCTTGCATCTTCATTCCCCTCGAAAGAGTCTTATCCTTGCACAAGCAAAAGATATTTCGTCTCGGATGGGCAACCGATGCCACTTATTTTTTTACAGGTCACTTTATTGGCAGATCCGGGGCTATTGTTGTGACTGTAACTTTGTCGCTGATGACTAATTTACTAAACCTGGAATTGCAAAGCAAAGTAGCATCTCAACCTGTGTGGTTGCAGTTTGCAGAAGCAGTTATCGTTTCAGATATGGCATATTATATCGCTCACCGGCTGCTGCATGAAGTACCCTGGCTTTGGCAATTTCATGCAGTCCATCACAGCATTGAACACATGGACTGGTTAGCCGCAGTGCGGGTGCATCCCTGCGAGCAAATTTTTACTCAGATTTGCAAAATCATGCCTCTTTACTGGGTGGGATTTACTAAGGAGAGTTTGGTGGTTTATGCTCTTTATTCGGCGGCGATAGCTTTCTTAATTCATTCTAATATTAAGTTAAGATTTGGCATTCTAAAATGGTTCGTAGCCACCCCACAATTTCATCACTGGCATCACAGTAAAATTCCCGAAATCTACAACAAAAATTTTGCTGTTCAGTTGCCACTGTTAGATTTGCTATTTGGTACTATGTATATGCCAGCGAAAAAAATGCCTCATAAATATGGAATTTCTGATTCTATACCTGTTGGATATGTCGGACAAATATTCTTTCCATTTTCAAGGATGATGAAAAATGCTAGATAAAAATGCAAAACCAGGTATTAATCGCTATTTTCGGATTTTGCTGGTAATTATGGGTTTTGGCTTGACGAGTGTTGCTTCTGTGGGTGCAGTGTCCCTATTTCATCACATGGATATCCTAACTTTTATCGCCAGTTTAAATACGAAACAAGTAACTGTTGCCGAATTGCAGCAGGGTAAGTTGAAACCAGTGATTTTGATAGATGTGCGATCGCCAGAAGAATACGCGGAAGACCGCATCGGTGAAAGTCCCCTTGTTCCCATAATTGATATTGAGATGGGGTTCGGTGTAAAGCAGATTCAATCCATTGTAAAAGCTAGGGTGAAATCCGATCAACCTCAGCCCGTAATTGTACTTTATTGTGCCAGAGGAGGGCGAGCGGTTAAAGCATACAAACAGTTGGAAAAAGTTGATCGGTATTCCCACGAATCTGGAGGAAACCAGACTAATAAGATTAAGGATATTAGCCTTAATTTTGTTGTGCTTTCAGGCGGTATCAAAGCGTGGCGGCAAGCAGTGCCGGCTCCAAAAGATGCCGAGATATTAGCCCCAATTACTTTGCGGAGTTTGATAAAGTCTCCGTCAGTCACCATGCTTTCGGAATGAATCGGGGCAGTTGTGACAAAATAGATTTTGGTCAAATCTCTATCAATAGAAAGGTGTATCGTGCTGACAGATTAGCTATCTTCAAGAAAAGTAGCCATTATCCTCAGCAATCTGCAACGGTTGGCTGTTTGGGCAGGCACCACAATAATTAGAGTTAGCATAACTTTATTCCATGCAAAACACCCTAGAGATACTTGCTTCTTCCGACTCGCCGAGTCTTCCCAAAAAGCAACCCGCACCCCCAAATTACGAAGCAGCCGATCGGCAATTTGTCAATTTGCTAGAAGTCGAGGATTTAGACAAGACGGTGGCGGCAAAACCGTTGCTTGTTAGCGATTTTGAAAGCGCGATCGCCTATGCACTTCAAGCAGCTTACCAACAGGAACCCGGCGATGAGGCCGCTCACCGCTTCTTGCAGCGCGTACTTTACCGCATCAACCGCCTCAACTTGTTTTGGTACGACGATTTGCGCCGCTACAATAACGAGCGATCGCACTATTTGCGGTCTGTGCGCGATCGCATAGAGGAACCTTGGCAGCAGTGGGAACTAGCGCAAATCGACGTTGCAGCGCTGCAAAAATTGCCGGATGTCAAGCAAGCCCTGCGCGATCGCGCGGCCGCCGATGTCGATCCTCCGCTAACTGAGCTCGATCGCTACCAGCGGGAACAGATGACTGAAGAGGGATACAAACACCTGCTGGCGATCGCGTCCTTCGACGGTTTAGTTGAAGCCAGCCGCCTTTCTCGCATCCTCGGCGGCGCCGGCAACGAAATTCAGTGTACCCTTACGCGAGTGCTGATGGAAGAATACGGAGGCGGTCGTCTCCCCCGCAAGCACTCGACCTTTTTTGCTCAAATGCTGGCAGAATTCGATATGAGTACGGAACCGGAAGCGTACTTCGATTTAGTGCCTTGGGAAGTGCTCGCAAGCATCAATCACAACTTTCTGCTGACGGAACGCAAGCGCCATTTTCTGCGCTACAACGGCGGACTCACTTATTTTGAGGTGGCGGGGCCCGTCGCTTACCGCAATTATCTAGCCGCCGCCCAGCGTCTGGGCCTCTCGCAGGCTGCGATGGGTTATTGGGAACTACACATCAAAGAAGACGAGCGTCACGGCCGCTGGATGTTGGATGAAGTGGCGATCCCGCTGGTTGATAGATACCCGCAGGAGGCGTGGGAGCTGGTGTTGGGGTACGATCAGGAGAAGTCGATCGGCGATCGGGCTGGGGCTGCTGTGGTGCGATCGATCCAAGCCGCAGAACGGAATTAACGGCTATTTAGGGTGCATAAGTCTTGGATGTACCCTAGATGTTGCACCGTTGTCAATAAGCCTTTGAGGAACAGGCAAGATGCCTGTTCCACAAAGAGTGTATTTCTTGTGGAACAGGCATCTTGCCTGTTGCTGACAATCTTGCCTGTTGCTGACAATGGTGCAACCTCTCAGAGGCATCCAACCAGCGCTGTATTTTAAAATGCTGTCATTAACTGAATTAGCTCGATCGACAAATCTCTTTGCGACTTTTGGTGCTTCTTAAACAAAACTCCAGCCAGCAGATAGATGTTTTCCGTATAAAAAGCCATTCCCTGTTCTCTGAGAGTGGCGATCGCGCTTTTCACCTTGGGTTCCGAACTATAATAGCCAAAAGTTAAAGGTGCAATCTCAAAATTCGCAACCGAGTAGCCTCGATCCAAGGCATAATCGATCAAACCCACAGGATTAGAATAGCTAGAAACCATCAGCAAAACTTCATCACTGCCCAGAGATAAAAGTTTTTTAGCAATTGTCGAACCATCACTCCCGCCGTGCAACAGCGGCTGGTAAATCTTATCATCCACCGCCGGCAAGTAAGGCGGATTTGAGATGACACAATCCGCCGACTCGTATAAAGGCGAATCAAAAAAAGAGCAATTGTTGACAGTGTATTTTTCGCTCAGTTGATATTCCTTAATTTGAGACTGAGCAATTTTCCAAGCTACATTATTTAGCTCAAATCCCTGTATTGTCCCATCAAAATCACTTCTCAGCAAAGACTTAATAACTGGACTTCCCTCTCCTGAGCCAAACTCTACGATAAGTCGAGAATTGTCACTAGCATTTAACACTAAACTTTCCAAGCAGTGCGCGTAAAAATCCGATTCTTCCGGGCAGTGGAATACCTGTTTCAGAGGATGGGATGAAGTGAGCATAAATTCTGTAACAAAGTTGACTATTTTCAAAGTATCGAATAAGTAATATCCCAGCCATCTGTCGCAAGAGCTATTTTATCAAACTCTGCAATCTCTCTCTTCCTGTTTTATCTCGTGCGATCAAATAACTATTACTGCCGACAGATTATCAAATTAACTAGATTAATCCGATTGACAGATTGCAATTATAGCGATTGCTGGTGAGATAGTACCTAAGCAAATAATTTTAAATTTTAATATTGTCCAACATGACCTTTTTTAATTATTCAGTTCCGCCTCTGCGCCGCAAACAGATTAACATTGCCGTTCAGGATTTAGAAGGGATTTGGCACGTTCAGTTTCCCATTGGCAAAGAGCGATTTTATTCAAAATTTTATACTTGTCTCGATCGTACTTGCTTGCTGTGGAGCTTGCTGTTAATACCAATCTTCGGCACAGCACAATTTTTTTCTGTGAGTTGGATGCTGCAAGCTGGTTTGTGGTCAGCGCTCAGCCTCGTAGGTACAGCAGCAATGGTAAGCATGACATACTCTTGGGTCAAAATAGAACGCCTGGCTTGGGTGCTTTACGGTTGGGTAATACTAATGTTATTAGGATTGCTGCTGACCGATTTAGCAATTTTTCTCCGTTGGGGAAAAGTGTTGGCGAATCTCTGTCCCCTGTGGTTGGGAATGAGCGGAATAGGGTATTTGGGGACTGGATTTGCAGTGCGATCGCGCGCGCTTTTAGCAGCAAGTTTATTTCACCTGTTAGGGATTTTTATTTTGCCTTTCACGGGCAGTTGGTCTTTCCTATTTACGGGAGCCGTAATGGTATTTAGCTTGCTCGTTTTAGCCGAGTTGCAATGGGATATGCACCAGCCTCTTAACAGGCTGCATTAACTTCACTACCACCGCGATTCCAACAGCTATCAACGGTAAATAATTAACCACCAGTCATCAGTACCTTGCTAATTACTGATGATATCATGACCGCTAGAATAACGTTACTCACATTGGTTGGTAGTGAGGACTCCACTAAAATGAGGAATGAAGTCCTCACTACACACGGGATAACGGTTATTTTAGCGGACACGATCTTACTGATGGCTGATAACTAATTGCCACCAGACTGTACAGATTTGCGGGTTTGGTTAGTATCGTCGCCCTTGTGATGCCACGTGCCACCTTCGCCTTGAACGTATTCAGATTTTACGCTGTTCCAAGCAACGCTAGTAGCACCATCGGCGCTCATTCCATCTTCACTAGCGCTCTTAAAAGCCGCCTGAAAAATTTGTTTCGCTCCTTGGGGGAGTTCTTGTGCTTCTGAAGGTAAGGTATCAAATTGTTGTTCTGGCATAATGACCTCTAATTATTAAACACAAATTAAATGTTATATACTAGAACCCATTCCTTTCCTCTCTCTAAAAGCAAGTTTAAGATTGCATTCTTATCAGTCCGAAGACAGATGTAATATTAAATTTATTGGGAAAATATAATGCAACTTAATTGCCGTTGCTGGTTCAGCCGGATTTGGCTAATTTCCCTCCTCAAACAGCCATTAATCTGACTTCGGCTTTTTCACCTGCGAACTTAGAAAATACGTCAGCGCAGCGATTACTAAAGCGGTACCCGCTCCCAAGGGAAGGATGTTCGTCCCGCCGTTCCACCGAACTACCTCAGAGAGAAACAATACACTCAACACTACTACAATCACGCTGGTGAGTTTGGTTTTCAGGTCATCGATGGTGTGAATTTCCAGCCAGTGTGGTACTTTGATGCGCTCGTCTATAAACAGCTCGTAAAGTCCGAGTGCAGTAATGTAAAATACTGTGGCGAGGAGAAACAAATCTACAACTTCGATGCCTGACAGAATCAGTTGTTTGGAGTTTTCGCTGGAAACCGGTACTGTAACTGTGTGGCCGATGGTAATGACGGTTTCCAGGGCACCGTAGATCAAAAGCGTCACAGACGTTGCAAAAGAACCGAATACAGCGATTAACATTAGATAGCGACTTCTAGCAAGAATTCGATGCAGCATAGTTGATCTCTCTTTGGAAAATTTGTTAGAGAACAAGCGCTCTCTGGCATACCTTTGGCTTCACTATATCAGAGTTTGCCCGATCGCACTTACAAGCAATTCTGCCGAGTGTGGCCGCTGGTTAATTTCATGTCGCGCGACCACAACTCGCATAACCCTCAGTTCGCCTTCGTGTTTGAGACAACTCCAATCCCAGTCAAAAGCCTTGCTGTTGCGGGGTAGCAGGCGCTTTTGCGACTTGGAGCGGTCGCTCGCGCGTTTTGAGATAATTTAGTTTCCTGGGAAAGTTTGAGCCGTATTCTGCCAGTGCCCAAATTGTCCGCCGCAAGTTAAGAAAAAATAGCGCTCAAAAAAAAATTAAACTAACTCATCTGGCGGAGTGCTAAACCAAAATTGACGGTGAGAAAATCAACAATTTCTGCCTCAAAGCACCTGCATCCGGGGAAAATTCATAGGAAGAAGCGGGCGCTTGTCTGAGAAAGCCGGTTAATTCGTATATGTCTGGTTACTCCACCCAAAATGTTTCATATCAACCTGGTTTCTATCCCCCGCACACAAAATTTGATTAAGCTAGTCGGTCGCTCAATCAAATTTCATCCACCACCTGAAATAAAAAGCCATTTTGTCAAATATTCCTAAAGATGAATGGCGAACTTGAAGCATACGTAATAGCTTATAAACTGTTAACGCGGCGGTGTAATTAATCAGGGAAAAATCATTAAGGAAACGGGACTAAATTTGCTCCCTTACCTTCATTATTCCGCAGCGAAGGTTAGAAAATTTGCACGTTACGCTGTCAATTTGACCCTGCAGTTTTGGCATCACAAGCGATCGCAAGACTCTACGTAAAAGCAAGCATTACCATGAAATCGAAATCTTCTAAATTGTTGAAAACTGTTTTAGCAAGCGCTTGTACTTTAGGTTTAGCAACGGTTTCCTTCGCAGTGCCTGCTTCTGCCCAGTCGGGCGGTGCTGGAGGAGGTGCAGGCGGGGGTGCAGGCGGTAGCGTCGGCAGTGGCACAAGCGGTACGACGGGAACAAGCGGTACGACTGGTACGGGTACAAGCGGTACGACTGGTACAAGCGGTACGGGTACAAGCGGTACAAGCGGTACAAGCGGTACAAGCGGTACGACTGGTACGGGTACAAGCGGTACAACCGGTACGACTGGCACGGGTACAAGCGGTACAACCGGTACAACCGGTACGGGTACAAGCGGTACAAGTGGTACGACTGGTACGACTGGTACGGGTACAAGTGGTACGACTGGTACGACTGGTACGGGTACAAGCGGTACAACCGGTACGACTGGCACGGGTACAAGCGCTACAACTGGTACGACTGGCATCGGTACAAGCGGTACAACCGATACGACTGGTACGACTGGCATCGGTACAAGCGGTACAACCGATACGACTGGTACGGGTACAAGCGGTACAACCGGTACGACTGGCATCGGTACAAGCGGTACAACCGATACGACTGGTACGGGTACAACCGGTACAACCGGTACGACTGGCACGACGGGTACAACCGGTACGACTGGCACGACGGGTACAACCGATACGACTGGTACGACTGGTACGGGTACAACCGATACGACTGGTACGGGTACAAGCGGTACAACCGGTACGACTGGTACGGGGACAACCGGTACAACCGGTACAACCGGTACGACTGGTACGGGTACAACCGGTACAACCGGTACCACATCGACTTCGGCTGATACTAATTCAGGAGTTTTGAGTGCTCGGCGCGATAGCCCCAACAATTTCGGGTGGCTGGGTGCCCTGGGTGCGTTTGGTTTGATCAACTTGTTTAGGAAAGGCAGTACACCCTCCCATCGGTAATTTCGGGCGATTCCCTACGGGATAGCTTCGCTTCACGTACTTTTGAAAACAACTTAGAGGCTTAGAAAGTCATGACTTCACTCAATCGCAAAAGTTTGTTCAAAAAATTGGTAACAGTTGCCGGAATTGCCGGCGTTAGTTCTTTGATAGCTGTGCCGGGATTCGCAGAATTAAACCGCCAGACTCACGGCTTCAACCAGTCGAGCGATCGGGTTTTTGAGCTTGCTGATAGCGACTTAAACGATCCTAATTCTCCGGGACCTCCTGCTACAGATAGAAACAACAACAACAATCCTGGCGGTTCTCCCAACACTCCAAATACTCCCACCAACAACACTCCCGGCCGTTCTCCAAATAGCCCCATCAACAACACTCCCGGCCGTTCTCCAAATAGCCCCATCAACAACACTCCCGGCCGTTCTCCCAGCACTCCAACAAGTGGCGAAACTTCGCCTAATTCTCTCAGCAGCAGAGACAGAACTTTTGCCATGCAAGCAGGTCAACTTGGTATGCTGGAAGTGGAGCTCGGCAGATTGGCAGTGCAGCGCGGTTCGAGTGCTGGTGTGAAACAATACGGCCAAGAAATGGTAGAGGAACACACTCAGGCAAATCAAGAATTGATGCAGTTAGTAATGCAAAAGCAGGCTGAATTGCCAACCGAGATGAGCAGCCAGAACAAAGCTTTGATGGATCGACTTTCGGGACTCTCCGGTACAAGTTTTGACACTGCTTACAAGCAGGCTATGATCGAGAGCCACAATCAGGCTATTGCTCTGTTTCAGGCTCAATCTCAACAGGGACAAGATCCCGACTTGAAGGCTTGGGCCACCCAGAAGTTGCCGAACCTTCAGGCGCACTTGCAAATGGTTAACCAAATGTTGGCAGATACCAGCCAGCCCAAATAGGAGGTAGAGGAGGTAGAGTGCGATCGGCTAAAAGACGATCGCACTCTACCTTTGCCGCTCTGAGACTTAGCCTAAATTAATCATTTTTTTACAGACAGGCGTTCGATCGCCCGAGCGCGGAAACAAGCAAGTGCGATCGGGCGATCGTAATTTCACCGCAGAATTATTCAAACAACACCAAATTAATTAGTCCTCAGTGTCCACAAAAACACTCACAGCCGCCACAGCGATTAGCATTTCGTCATTTTTATCATTCAGAGAGGCGATCGCCCTTCCTGGCACCATCATGCCTCCTTGCTCCACAATCAGAGTTTTGCTGCCGAAAGGGAGCACCGCCAACACCTCCTGTTCCCGCACTTGTTCCGGGTAAGGAACAGCTACCTTTACCTCAACAATCATCTGATTGGGGTCAGTCAAACCCGCCACTTCCCAGACACCCAGCAAAGCATTGTGGGCGATCGCATTCCGTACAGCCCTTGCACAGGCTACAGTCGGTTCCTGCCCGTGCTGGTCTATACCCATCCCCATTTCAATGATGAAACATTTACGTGCCATAGTTGCCCCTTGGTTGATTTTTCTTTTTAGTCGATCGCACTTTTCCCCAAAACAATTATCAACCCAAATGACCGCATATTATATTATTTTATCGCTCAGTCAAATAACACACTAATCATCTCATTCAATAAAAAGATGTAACTTTTGACAACCTCAAAACTGATACCAAATCAGTCATTTTAAATCTAAAATCTAAAATCTAAAATCTAAATTGGTATAACTTATGGTAATATAACCAAATTCAGCTTTCCTAGCGGACTGCAAAACTCATCGCCAGCTTGAATCATGGATAGTTTTCTACCAATTGCCTACTTTCAAAACCAATTTCTCCCCTTTACCGACGCCAAAATTTCGATAGCCACCCACGCACTGCACTACGGAACTGGAGTCTTAGGCGGGTTGCGGGGAATCCCAGACCCCCAAAATGCCGATCGAATATTGCTATTTAGATTAGACCGCCACTGTCAAAGATTAAGTCAAAGTGCCAGCTTCCTTCACTGCGATTTACCTGCCAGCAAAATCCAACAAATAATCATTGATTTTGTTCAGAAAAACCAACCAACAAAATCATTTTATATCCGCCCTTTTATCTACACATCAAGTTTAGGAATTGCCCCGCGACTGCACAACGTAGAAACCGACTTTTTTGTCTACGGATTAGAACTTTCAGACTATTTACCCAAAGAAGGAGTCAACTGTAGAATTAGCTCTTGGTACCGCCAAGAAGACCGCAGTTTGCCCTTAAGAGGTAAAATTAGCGGCGCTTACATCACCTCAGCTTTAGCTAAAACAGAAGCAGTACAATCCGGCTTCGACGAAGCGATCATGATGAATTCTCAAGGAAAAGTCAGCGAAGCTTCAGGGATGAACATATTTGTCGCCAGAAACGGTAAATTAGTTACTCCCGGTTTCGAGCAAGATATTCTCGAAGGAATTACCAGAGACAGCGTTATAACTATCGCTAGGGACTTAGGAATTGAAGTCACAGAAAGACCAGTTGATAAATCAGAATTGTTGATTGCAGACGAGATTTTCCTCTGCGGAACCGCAGCAAAAATTACCCCAATTAAGCGAGTGGAAAACTATCACTTGCCCAAAAATCGACCCATCACCGAAAAGATTTTGGACAAACTGACGGAGATTATCGAAAATCGCGACAGCAATTATAAAGAATGGGTATTTCCGATTAATCTTAATTAACCGAAAATACCTGTGCTCGTAGAAGCGACTTCACTCAGATTGTAGGGTGCGCAGTGCGCACCTTACCCCATAGATAGTGCAAAAATACTCGTTTGTATCTTTCGGCTGTAACTGAAATGTTGCACCATTCTCAATAAGCCTTTTATGGGAGGACAGAATGCCCACCCCACAACAAATTCACTGTTTGTGGAACAGGCCGGAAAGCCTGTTATTGAGAATGGCGAAGATGTAAGATGTAACCGGATTTGATATTACTTACCCGCACAAAACACCCGCGTGATGCCGAATGTGATCCTCCATAAAACTCGCTATAAAATAATAGCTATGATCGTAACCTTCCTGCATCCTTAAAGTTAGTGGCTGTCCCGCTTTTGCACAAGCCTCGGCGAACACTTCCGGCAACAACTGCCCGTCAGCCAGATACGAATCAGCAGTGCCGCAGTCAATCAGAATCGGACGGTTGTATTGCGCCTCAAGCACCAACTCGCTAGCATCCCAACCTTTCCACATCTCTTTGTCACCACCGAGGTAGTACCCGAATATTTTTTGTCCCCAAGGGCAGCGCATGGGCGCGGAAATAGGCGCAAAAGCGGAAACAGAAAGATAGCGAGATCCATTTTTCAAAGCGCAAATTAAAGCCCCGTGTCCGCCCATCGAATGACCGAAAATTCCCTGTTTTTCCGGTATCGCTGGAAAATTTTCGGCGATTAAATTCGGCAATTCATCAACCACATAACTATACATTCGATAGTGAGAGTTCCAAGGTGCGACTGTCGCATCAACATAAAAACCCGCACCACTTCCTAAATCCCAATCGTCATCTTCGCCAGGAATGCCCGTCTGGCGCGGGCTAGTGTCGGGCGCAACCAACATTAACCCGTATTTTGCCGCCCACTGTTGCGCCCCCGCTTTTGCCATAAAGTTTTCTTCCGTGGAGGTTAAACCTGATAGAAAATACAAAACTGGTACGGGTTGAGATAAAGCCTGTGGCGGCTGATAAATAGCGAATTTCATCTCGCTGTTGCAAGTGGAGGATTGATGGCTGTAAAATCCGAGCTTGCCACCGAAACTTTGATGTTCTTTGTGCAGTTTTAGGGATTCTGATATCATATTAATTCTATTTCTTTTGTGAATTAGATTTTTTTTATTAACTGCAGAGGGCGCAAAGAAAGAGAGAAGAGAGCAGTTATGTTGGGTGCAGTCGTGCACGTTACGGCTGTGAGTAGCGTGTAAAAACCCTTTTTTCGTAAGTCCTGTCTTCCTTCTTCCCTCTTCCTTCTTCCTTCAAAAACTCAAAATGTCAACACTGTGCGAATTACTTCGCCTTTGTGCATTAAATCAAAGGCTTCATTGATCTTCTCGATCGGCATTACCTGAGTTACCAGACTGTCAATATCAATTTTACCGTCCATGTACCAATCAACAATCTTAGGAACATCTGTTCTGCCTTTCGCCCCGCCAAAAGCCGTCCCTTTCCAAACCCTACCAGTTACTAGCTGAAACGGGCGGGTACTAATTTCTTGACCGGCTCCCGCTACCCCGACAATTACGCTCACACCCCAACCTTTGTGGCAGCATTCCAAAGCTTGGCGCATCACATTAATGTTGCCGATACATTCAAAACTGTAATCTGCTCCGCCTTTGGTTAAATCTACTAAATAAGGCACTAACTCACCTTCCACTTCGCGGGGATTGACAAAGTGAGTCATGCCAAATTTTTCCGCCATCTCTCGCTTGTTGGGGTTCAAGTCTACGCCGACAATCATGTTAGCTCCCACCATACGAGCTGCTTGAATTACATTCAAACCCACGCCGCCTAAACCGAAAACTACCACATTAGAACCCGGTTCTACTTTCGCCGTATTGATGACAGCGCCGATGCCAGTTGTTACGCCGCAGCCGATTAAACAAACTTTCTCAAAAGGAGCATCTTCGCGAATTTTGGCTACTGCAATTTCTGGCAATACTGTATAATTGGCAAAGGTAGAAGTTCCCATGTAATGGTAAAGTTTCTGCCCGTCTAGGGAAAACCTGCTCGTGCCGTCGGGCATGACTCCCTGACCTTGAGTGATGCGAATTGCTTGACAGAGATTCGTTTTGCCACTCAAACAATATTCGCAGTTGCGACATTCGGGAGTGTAGAGAGGAATTACCCGATCGCCCACTTTGACACTCGTGACTCCCGGCCCAACTTCTGCGACAATCCCGGCTCCCTCGTGGCCTAAAATAGCCGGAAACAAACCTTCAGGATCGGCACCGGAAAGAGTGTAAGCATCAGTGTGACAAACACCCGTGGCTTTAATTTCCACCAGCACCTCTCCAGCCTGCGGCCCCTGCAGATCCACCGTTTCAATGCTCAAAGGTTGGCCGGCACTGCGAGCAACTGCTGCTTTTACTTTCATCCTTTCTCCCTGCGCTCTATTTGTCAATTCACAGTCAATATGTATTGTATTACTTAATCTCAAACTTGGAGCAAATCTATGACAAAATTAATTGTAATTACCGGAGTTAGTCGCGGTCTAGGTCTTGCCATGACCGAAAAGTTTATTGAATTGGGACATACAGTTGTGGGATGCGCCCGTTCTTCAGAAGCGGTGGAAAAACTTAACAAAAAACATAGTGCGCCCCATCATTTTACTTGTTTGGATCTCACCAACGATGAGCAAGTAAAAGCTTGGGCAACAGAAATTATGGCAAAAAAAGAGCCGCCAGATTTGCTAATTAATAATGCAGGTGTAGTTAATCGTCTCGCGCCTCTTTGGAATGTCAGTAACGAAGAATTTTCCCAAGTAATTGATGTTAATATTAAAGGTACGGCTAATGTAATTCGTCACTTTGTCCCGGCAATGATTGCTCGAAAAAGCGGCATAATTGTCAACTTTAGTTCTGGTTGGGGAAGGTCAACTTCGCCGGAAGTCGCGCCCTATTGCGCTTCCAAGTGGGCAATAGAAGGACTTACGCGATCGCTCGCTCAAGAATTGCCTGCAGGTATGGCAGCAGTTCCTTTGAATCCGGGGATCATTCACACGGATATGCTGGAAATTTGTTTCGGAGAAGAGGCGGCAAGTTACACATCAGTCAAAGCATGGGTGCAAAAAGCAGTTCCTTTTTTACTCAAGTTAAAACCTTCAGATAACGGAATGCCGCTTACTGTTCCTGGATAATACAGCAACCCTTACAGGATTTACGCACATCTCTATTTTCTTCTCCTCTGCGCCCTCTGCACTCTCTGCGGTTCATAAAAAAAATCTCAAAAATGAAATAAAATTGCTATATTCCCAAATCACAACTCTTTCGCCAAATAGCCACAGTGAACTTGCCGCTAACCTCCCCCTCGCAAACCGAAACCCGCAAAGCAGACCACCTGCGGATCTGCCTCGAAGAAGACGTACAATTTCGCGAAACTACCAGCGGCCTAGAACGCTACCGTTTTGAACACTGCTGTTTGCCAGAACTCGATCGCGCTGAAATTGATTTAACCTCCACATTTCTCGGCAAAAAACTAGCCGTTCCCCTGCTCATTTCCTCGATGACCGGTGGCACAGAATTAGCCCAGACAATCAATTATCGCCTCGCCGATGTCGCTCAAGAATACAAACTAGCAATGGGAGTCGGTTCCCAGCGAATTGTTGTAGAAAATCCTCAACTAGCTCCTACATTTGCCGTCCGTCGCCGCGCTCCCGATATTCTGCTATTTGCCAACATCGGAGCAGTTCAATTAAACTATAATTACGGTTTGGAAGAGTGCCAAAAAATTGTTGATATTCTCGAAGCAGATGCTCTAATTTTGCACCTCAATCCGCTGCAAGAGTGCGTTCAAACCGAAGGCGATACTAACTTTAAAGGACTACTAGATAAAATTGCCAAATTATGCGATAAATTACCAGTACCAGTTATTGCGAAAGAAGTCGGCAACGGTATTTCAGGAAAAATGGCAAAGAAATTGCTCGCTGCGGGGGTAGGTGCGATCGACATTGCCGGGGCCGGAGGCACTTCTTGGGCGAAAATAGAAGGAGAGCGAGCTAAAGATGGCAAGCAGCGCAGGTTGGGCGCAACCTTTGCCGACTGGGGAATACCGACAGCCGAGTGCATTGTCAGCACCCGCGCCGTAGCGCCGGATGTTCCTTTGATTGCCTCTGGAGGCTTGCAAAACGGGCTGGATGCAGCGAAGGCTCTCGCTCTTGGCGCGGATATTGCGGGACTGGCGCGGCCATTTCTGCAAGCTGCAGCGGAATCGGAATCAGCCGCAGCCCTTCTAGCTGAGGTGTTAATTGCAGAAATCGCTACCGTGATGTTCTGTACGGGCTGCGCTAGCTTGGATGAGTTAAAACATTCTGGGGTTTTGGAAAGGTTAAGATAAAAGTGAGTCAGTTGACAGTTGAGAGTTGACAGCTTGTCAGCCAGCGACTTGTCCGAAGAGCGTAGCAGAAGCAAGTCGAAGGGTTGTCAGTTGTCCTAAGAGCTTTTGCCTGAATCTTTGATTAATAGGTCAACGGCAGATGCTAGGCAGATAAACACAGATAAACGCATATAATTTCAAGACAATTTATTGTCTGAACTTTATTGATTAAGGGCAACTGTCAACTGTCAACTGAAAACTGAAAACTGAAAACTGTCAACTGTCAACTGACTAATTATCTAAATGAAAGATTTCCTAAAATATACCTGTGCAAGTTTACTGGGAACCTTCCTAGGACTGTTGCTGCTAGGCAGCATCGGATTGGGAGGACTGGTACTGCTAATTGCTCTGGCCGCATCGTCGTCTAAGGATTCGAGCCCGCAAGTTAAAGATAAGTCGGTATTGGTATTAGACCTTTCTTTAAATATTACCGACAGCAAACCGAGCCGTAGCACTGGCGCGGCGATTGAAGAAGTCCTTTCGGAAGATTCCGGGGATACAGTGACGCTGCGGACTGTTTTAGACACGATCGAATATGCAAAAAAAGACCCCAAAATCGTTGGCATTTATCTCGAAGGCAGCTCGGATTCGAGCAGCAGCGGGTTTGCCAACCTCAAAGAAGTTCGAGGAGCCTTGCAGCGTTTCCGAGATGCCAAAAAGCCCATTTTTGCTTACCAGATGGACTGGAATGAGCGAGATTATTACCTCGGTTCCGTTGCTAATACAATAGCAATCAATCCTTACGGCGCTTTGGAACTCAACGGTTTTAGCAGTCAGGCAATGTTTTTCACCGGTGCTTTGGAGAAATACGGCGTGGGAGTGCAAGTGACTCGCGTCGGCAAATACAAGTCAGCCGTTGAGCCGTTTTTGCTCACAAAAATGAGTCCCGAAAATCGCCAGCAAACTCAAAAGTTGCTCGGAGATATGTGGGGAGAATACCTGAAAACTGTCGCCCCGATCCGTAAAGTGACTGTTCCGCAACTGCAAGCGCTTGCAGATAAGGGCGGAACTTTGATGGCTGACGAAGCTCTAAAAAGTAAGTTAGTTGATAAAGTTGTTTACTTTGACGAAATATCGACTGAACTTAAAAAGCTCACAGGAACCGATGGCGAAAACAAATCTTTCAAGCAAATTAGTTTGAAAAACTACGCCAGAGTTGCTGAGGATAAAAACTCAACTCGCGCTGACAAGAAAAACCAAATTGCTATACTTTACGCAGAGGGAGAGATTGTAGACGGCGAAGGGGGTCCGACTCAAGTAGGAGGCGATCGCATCGCTAAAGAAATGCGGAAAATCCGAGAAGATGACGACGTAAAAGCAGTGGTTTTGCGCGTCAACAGTCCCGGAGGTAGCGCGACGGCGGCCGAAGTAATCGGACGCGAAGTGATGCTGACGGGCAAAAAGAAACCAGTTATCGTTTCGATGGGCAATTTAGCAGCATCCGGCGGCTATTGGATTTCGATGGGTTCCAACCGCATTTTTGCCGAACCCAATACGATTACCGGTTCGATCGGCGTTTTTGGAATGCTGTTCAACGCCGAAAAGTTGGCTGCTAACAACGGCCTAACTTGGGACGTGGTAAAAACAGCCCGCTTTGCGGATACTAACACGGTTTCCCGTCCCAAAAATCCTCAAGAACTGGCGAATATTCAGAGGATAGTCGATCGCATTTACGATCGATTTATTACTAAAGTCGCCAACTCCCGCCAACTGCCGAAAAACAAGGTACAAGAAATTGCTCAAGGCAGGGTGTGGTCTGGTACGGCGGCGAAACAGTTGGGTTTGGTCGATGAAATTGGCGGGCTTGAAGATGCTGTCAGAGAGGCTGCTAAGCAAGCTAAACTCGGCGACGATTGGAAGGTGGAAGAATATCCCAAACGCCGCAGTCTGGAGGAGCGAATTTTGGAAAAAATTTCAGGCGTTCACGTTTTGAAACCAGCCACCAAACTCGACCCGCTAACGGCCGAATTTAAGAAAATGCAAGATGAATTGGCTGTGATTAAGTCTATGAACGACCCGCAGGGGATTTATGTTCGCTTGCCTTTCAATTTGCGGATTGATTAATTAATACCAAGTCCGGGATTTTTACCCCTTTATTCTTCAGTCCCCCTCTGTGCGGACAAAAGTTTTGCTCTTGAACCGTTGCAAGCGCTGAGTCTGATCGGGTTTTTAACGCGGATTTGGTAAAAGTAGGCTGACGCATCCTACCAACAACTGAAAAACCCGGTTTCTTCAAGAAACCGGGTTTATGAATACCCTAAAAGTCTATCGACTGGGAATTGGCAATATTTGTTATGCAGCACGCTGAGTTAACAATCCCCAGATGAAAAGTAGAACGATCGCACCTACAACTGCAAAAGCTATACTGGGTAGAGTCAATGCTCCAAAGGATGCTCCCCCGCTCGTCCCCAGCAAGACTTGACCCAGATAACCTCCCACTAGCGCGCCCAAAATTCCTAAACCTGTTGTTGCCAGAAAGCCACCGCCTTGAGTTCCCGGATAAATGGCTTTGGCGATCGCACCGGCAATCAGTCCTAAAACGATCCAAGCAATAATTCCCATTTCTTTTTCTCCTGAATACTTAAACTTTTCTCGTGCCTTGTCTTATGTTTTTAGAATAACAAGTGCTATCCCGTCCTTACCTCTACCGTAGGGAGGAACCGAAAGTGGTAGGATTTCCCATTAATTGTCCGAGTTTGAGGCTTTTTAATATCTCAAAAGAGTTAACCCACTTTCTCTAGGGAAGAAAGGTACTTATGCTCAAGGCAAAAAGGAAATAGGAGAATTGTTTCTGGGACTTTTTGTGTTTTACTGGTAAAAAAATTACAATAATTTTGTGAAACGAGGAAAGTTTGCGCCCGATGGATCTGACTCTGTGCATGATTGTGAAGAATGAAGAGGCAACACTGTCGCGGACTTTGGACAGCGTTAAGGGTGTTGTGGACGAAATAGTGGTGGTGGATACGGGATCGGGCGATCGCACCCGTGAAATTGCCCGAGAATCCGGGGCGAGGGTTTATGACTTTGAATGGTGCGACGACTTCGCAGCGGCGCGCAATGAGTGTCTGAAGCACGCCCAGGGCGACTGGATTTTGGTGTTGGATGCCGATGAGGTTTTGGTACCGGAGATGGTACCTCAAATGAAGCAGGCAATTGCGAGCGATCGGCTGCTGCTAATCAATCTCATCCGCCAAGAAATCGGTGCCTCTCAATCTCCCTATTCCCTGGTGTCGCGCTTGTTTCGCAATCGCCCCGACATCCGCTTTTCTCGCCCTTACCACGCCATGGTAGACGACAGCGTAGGTGAGATTTTGCAGAGGGAACCGGAGTGGAAAATAGCTGCTCTCCCCGATGTGGCGATTTGGCACTCTGGTTATCAAAAAGATGCGATAGCAGCAAAAAGCAAATTCCAAAAAGCTCAAGCAGCCATGGAACGGTATATCGCTTATTATCCAAACGATGCTTATGCTTGTAGCAAATTAGGTGCGCTGTATGTAGAAACCGGGCAAATTGGGCGGGGAATTAATTTATTAACCAAAGGCTTAACTGCCGAGGGCATTGATGATTCTATTGTTTACGAGCTGAACTATCATTTGGGAATTGCTTATCGCCAGCAGCAGCAATTTGGTAAAGCAAAAAAACACTATCAAGCCGCAATTAATACCACTGTTTTCCCCCCGCTCAAGTTGGGCGCTTACAATAATTTGGGCAATTTGTTCAAAGATGAAGGAGATTTAAAATCTGCTGAAAAAGCTTACAAAGCAGCTTTAAAAATTGACCCCAATTTTGCAGTAGGTCACTATAATTTAGGACTGACGCTGAAGGCCGCCGGAAATTTAGCAGATGCGATCGCCTATTACCGACAAGCGATAAAAATCGATCCCGAACACGCCGAAGCTCATCAAAACTTGGCAGTAGCCTTGTTAAAAATTGGCAAAATGCCAGAGAGTTTAGCAGAATTCAAAAGAGCGATCGCCCTTCATGAACAGCGCCGCCCATTTGAAGCAGAACGCCTGCGCCGGGGACTGCAAGAAATGGGTTTAATGTAACTGAAATTATGGCTTTCATGGGCGGGCAGGATGCCCACCCCACAATCAAATTCTCGTGGAACAGGCCAGAAAGCCTGTTCATTAACAATATTCCAAGATATGAGATACAACCAGTAAAATCAAGCAATTATCTCCACTTTGCCGCTATCCAAATCGTAGCGACCCCCAACAACTTTAAGCTTGCCCGCTTTGACTGCTTCAGCTAAAATAGGCGATGATGATTGTAAGTTATTTACATTCCTTTTCACATTAGCTCTGACTGCGTTATCCCACGCATCGCCTGTTTGACCTTTAGTCGAATCAACTGCTGGTTTAATCGCCGCCACCAAAGTGCTAATGTGACCCGGCACAGCTTTGCCATCTAAAGCTGCTTTAACAGCACCGCAGCGTTCGTGACCCAGAATTACTAATAGTGGCACGCCTAATTCTAAGGCCGCATATTCTATATTTCCGAGAACCACATCGTCGAGAAAATTGCCAGCTACTCGGATATCAAATAAATCTCCCAATCCTTGGTCGAAAATAATTTCGGGAGCAACGCGCGAATCAGAACAAGCCAGGATGGTTGCAAACGGATGTTGACCCTGTGCTACTTCTACAATCCGCGATCGAGCTTGGTCGGGAAATGTCCGTTTTTGCTCAATGTAGCGTTGATTCCCCTCCATCAATTTCTTGAGAGCACCGTCGGGAGTCAGGTCAGAGATTGCCTCTGCTTTTGCTGCTTGGGCTTGTAAAAGCACTGGTGCCAAGCTTGCCGCGAGCATCCCTGCACCAGCCTTCAACATAAAATTGCGTCGCGAAATCATGCCTTTTTTTCCGCTTTCAGTCATTGCTTATAACTAGGTTCAATTTTTTCTATTTTATAGCATAATATCTACCACAACCTCACTCAGACTTCTTTGATTTTTCTTTACACGCAGCTACGGCAAAATGTAAACTTCAAAACAGTGACCTATTTTTATTTCATTCATATTTTATTTAGTAAAGTCAACTGCGGTCATCCTTCTACCGGGATGCTAGAATGTATCTAAAACGAGAATTATTTATCAAGGGCTCGAAATGTCCTACGTCGCCAGCATTCATATCTATCCGGTCAAGTCCCTTGACGGCATAGCAGTCAGTCAAGCAACTATTCTAGCCAGCGGAGCTCTAGAAGGCGATCGCTCTTTTGCCATCTGCGATGCAGCAGGAGAATTGGTTAACACTAAGCACAACAGCGGAGTCTGTTTTCTACGTTTATCCTTTGACATTAAAAAGAGAATTGCCGGCCTGAAAATTCAAGGCACCGAACAAGAAATATTTTTTCATGTAGATCGAGAACGTTTGGGAATAGAATCTTGGTTGAGCAATTACTTCGGTTTCTCCGTCAAGTTAATTGAAAACTTGCTGACTGGTTTTCCCGACAATCTTGCTGCACCAGGGCCAACCATTATCAGTACCGAAACAATTGCCGAAGTTGCATCTTGGTTTCCGAGAGTTTGCGTTAACGAGATGCGCCATCGCTTGCGAGCTAATATTGAAATAGGGGATGTCCCTGCTTTTTGGGAAGACCAACTTTTCTCACAATCTGATGACATTGTTAGGTTTAAAATAGGGACTGTAATATTGGAAGGTATTAATCCCGGTCAGGCCTGTCTCCTATCTATGCCAAATTATGCAGCGAAAGAAGCTTATCCAAATTTAAAAAAAATACTAGCAGCAAAGCACAATGAAATCATGCCTGACTTGGTAAAAAGGCATTTAAATCCCATTAGTCGGCTGATAGTTAACACCAGAGTGCCACCTCAATCAGCCGAAAAAATAGTACACATAGGAGACGAAATTCAAATTCTCACGGTCAGCAAGTCTCTATTTAATACCATTCCTGATTAGTTGTATGGCACGAGCCTTATCACGCCGGTGGCAACTCCAAAGAAAGCTGACCCAACACACCAGTTCTAAAATCGTTTAACATCTGCCGCGCTGTTCGTTCGACATCTCCTTTATACTTGTCTTTTGCGACGGCGTGTAAATAATCTTCACCATTACTAGACGCTGGATCTAATTTATACCTGGATTTGAAACCAGATATTGATATCAAAGTCTCATCAGCCACTTGCAGCCCTCGGAGCAAATCTACCATCGCTGCTGCTACTACCTGATTGTCGTAAGCAGCTTCGCCAATATCTTCGCAAATAGCTAATTTTATGGCATTTTCTTGATTGTTAATTCGGGTTGGGATCACTCCGGGCGCGTCTAATAATTCAATTTCGTCAGAAATGCGAATCCATCGGAGCGATTTAGTTACTCCAGCTCTGCGGGCACTGTCCACCACTCTCCGCCCTAACAGCCGATTAATTAAAGCAGATTTTCCGACATTGGGAAATCCCATTACCACTGCCCGGACTGGACGGGGCAGCATACCTCGATCGAACCTTCTTTTATTTAGCTGCACCCCAGCATTCTGCACCGCATCCGCCACAGCGTCTACTCCTTGACCGTGCTCGGCATTAGTAAAATACGCAGTTTCCCCCTGGGCCTCAAACCATGTTTCCCACGCCTCGCGCGATCGAGGCGTAATCATATCCATGCGGTTGATGACCAACACTCGCGGCTTGCCGCCCACCCAACTTGGCATTTGGGGGTGATAAGTAGCCAATGGAATGCGGGCATCTCGGACTTCGAGCACCACATCTACCCGCTTTAGCTGTTCTTTTAATGCCCGTTCAGCTTTGGCAATGTGACCGGGATACCAGTGAATTTTCATAATATGAAGGAAGAAGGAAGAAGGAAGAAGGAAGAAGGATGAGTTTAAGGAAAGAGAGAATCACAAAGGAAGGAACTAGGGAGGCAATCAGGAAGTAAGGAATCAAGAAGTAAGAAGCGAATATGGAAGAGGGAAAAGGGAAAATGAAAAAGGGAAAATGAAAAAGTAAGCTGTTAGGTATCTAACTTACACTGCTGAGATTAAGTAAAAAGAAAGAGTTTTCTTTCTTGCTTCTTCCTTATTCCCTCTTCCGTCTTCCTTCTTTCTTCCTCCTTATTGCTTCTTCCTTCTTCCTTATTCCCTCTTCCGTCTTCCTTCTTCCTTCTTCCTTCCTTAAGGCACAATCAAAACTGCACAAGGAGACAGATTGATCACCCGATTGGTAACGCTGTCAGACGCCCCCTCATCGGTTAAACCCATCCCCCGACAGCCCATCACAATCAAATCGGCCCCAATTTCGTCAGCCACATCGCAAATCGTGAAAGCAGGTTTGCCTTCCCGTTCGATGATTTCAGCTTCAATTCCCTGCTGGGAAAACATCGATTGGGCCTCAGCAAGAAGTTTGGCGACTGCTTCGGGGGAAGTCATCACCTCTCGCGCGGGGGCGTCGGCCTCCTCGGCTGGGGGCTCGACTACGGAGAGAATAACTAAGCGAGAGGCGTAGGTTTTCACGATATTGACCACCTTTTCGGCAGCTTCGCGGGCTTCTCGGCTTTGATCTACAGGAAATAAGACAGTCTTGAACATACTGCGCATCTCCGGGACGCGGACTCCGATAAAATGTTTACGTTGAGCCAATCAGTGCCGTTTGTTTCATCTTCCGTTTTTTGTACGGACGCGGTTGAATGCGTCCGAGGCCCAAGTGCAAGTGACCAGTGCCGCCATTTCAACGGAATTCGACAAAAACACACATATTAGGAGGTTAATCCTGTGACAAAAAAAACTGTAGCAAATTTATCGGCATCGGACTTATCGGGCAAACGGGTATTGGTGCGGGCGGACTTTAACGTGCCGCTCGACAACGGCAATATCACCGATGATACTCGCATCCGGGCGGCTCTGCCGACAATTCAAGATTTAGCGTCCAAGGGCGCTAAGGTGATTTTGTGCAGCCACTTCGGCCGTCCCAAGGGTGTGACAGAGAAGTTGCGCTTGACGCCGGTTGCTGTGCGCCTGTCGGAATTGTTGGGCAAAGAGGTCAAAAAGACTGACGACTGCATCGGTGATGAAGTCGCTGCTACAGTCGCGGCGATGCAAGATGGCGACGTGCTGTTGCTGGAAAATGTCCGCTTCTACCCAGAGGAGGAAGCAAACGACCCGGAATTTGCTAAGAAGTTAGCTTCTGTCGCCGATTTGTATGTCAATGATGCTTTTGGTACGGCTCACCGGGCTCACGCTTCTACTGAAGGCGTTACTAAGTATCTGAGTCCTTCTGTGGCTGGGTTTTTGATGGAGAAGGAACTGCAATATCTCGGCAGTGCGATCGACAATCCTCAGCGTCCTTTAGCTGCTATAATCGGCGGTTCAAAGGTTTCCAGCAAGATTGGAGTCATTGAAAAACTGTTGGAAAAGTGCGACAAACTGCTGTTGGGCGGTGGCATGGTTTTCACGTTCTACAAAGCTCGCGGCTTGAACGTGGGCAAGTCTTTGGTGGAAGAGGACAAGCTGGAACTGGCTAAGTCTTTGGAAGCTAAGGCGAAGGAACGGGGAGTTGCTTTTCTGTTACCTACTGATGTGGTAGTTGCTGACAAGTTTGCTGCTGATGCTAACACTCAAACTGTCTCTGTTGAAAGCATCCCCGACGGTTGGATGGGTTTGGATATCGGGCCGGATTCAGTAAAAACTTTCCAAGATGCTTTGGCCGATTGCAAAACTGTTATCTGGAACGGGCCCATGGGCGTGTTTGAGATGGAGAAGTTTGCTGTGGGAACTGAAGGTATCGCTCATTCTTTGGCTGGACTTACTAAAACTGGTACTACCACAATTATCGGTGGTGGTGACTCGGTGGCGGCTGTTGAACAGTTGAATTTAGGTGAACAAATGAGCCACATTTCTACTGGTGGCGGTGCTAGTTTGGAGCTGCTCGAAGGTAAGGAATTGCCTGGTGTTGCTGCTTTAGATGAAGCTTAATTAAGTTAAGTAGGGCGGGCTTTGCCCGCCTTGCTGTCAGCAGGTCTATATCCTTGGCTGGGAATCATTTTTTTGAAGATTTACCGCAGAGGGCGCAGAGAACGCAGAGCAAGAGAAAAGAGAGAAGGATATCGGTTTAAAGTCTAGAGTTTGCTAGTATAATTTGTTTGAAGTAGCAGTGAGGTTTGTTTGTGAAACTTAAACTCTTGGCAACTGTAACGGCAAGTTTAGCTTTGTTTGGGCTGGTAGCTCCCGTTAAAGCTCAAAATCCAGATCATGTTAGGCAATTGCTGGAAACTAAAGAGTGCGAGGGCTGTGACTTGAGAAATGCTGATTTGTTCAAGGCTAGCTTGTACAGAGCTAATTTAAGAGGAGCCGATTTAAGCGGAGCAAATCTTTATGAAGCTAATTTGCTAGAAGCGGATTTAAGTGATGCTAATTTGGCAAATGCTAACTTAGTTAATGCCGAGATGTACGGTGCTGAATTGAATGGTGCTAATCTGCGAAATGCGGATTTGTCTAATGCTTTTTTGGGGCGAGCGAATCTGACGAGTGCGGATTTGCGCGGTGCTAAACTGTTTAATGCCAATCTGGGGGAAGCTTATCTGCTCCAAGCTAATTTGTCAAATGCAGATTTGAGGCGTTCGCTGTTGTTTAGAGTTAATTTGAATCGTGCGAATTTAAGCGGAGCGGATATGTCTTTCGCCGATGTGCGCGATACTAATTTGCAGAATGCTATTTTGTCAAATACTAGGCTTCCTCGGGCTCAATTGACCGGGACAAATATTGATGCGGCGAATAACGTGCGGCAGGCTGATTTGGAACGTGCCAACTTGCGAGGTACGAATTTGGGGCCTGGGGTTTGCGTGATCACTACTTTTCCTTATTGTGTTTTGAATGTGGAATAATCTGCTTGCTGAGTGCGTCAGCCTCCATTTTTTTTGCAGCAGCAGGAATTTGTGTTCCCGCCCAAAAACCGATAGAAGCCTCCGACTTAAGTCATGGAAAGATCAAAATTTTAGACTAAAGTTGTAGCTCCCAGATGAATCTGTGGAATAAATCTAAAATCTAAAATCTAAAATCGACTGACCCGGCCCAAAAACCGATAGAAGTCTCCGACTTAAGTCGTGGAAAGATCAAAATTTTAGACTAAAGTTGTAGCTCCCAGATGAATCTGTGGAATACATCTAAAATCTAAAATCTAAAATCTAAAATCGACTGACCCTGCCCAAAAACCGCTAGAAGTCTCCGACTTAAGCCGTGGAAAGATCAAAATTTTAGACTAAAGTTGTAGCTCCCAGATGAATCTGTGGAATACATCTAAAATCTAAAATCGACTGACCCGGCCCAAAAACCCCTAGAAGTCTCCGACTTAAGCCGTGGAAAGATCAAAATTTTAGACTAAAGTTGTAGCTCCCAGATGAATATGTGGAATAAATCTAAAATCTAAAATCTAAAATCTACTGACTGGCTGGCTGGCGCACCCTAGGTTGAGATCCGAGTTAAGTTTGAGGCGGTTTGTACCCTCTTTCTAGGGCAAATCTCACAAGCTGTGCCCGATTTTCTAGCTGTAATTTGCTGAAAATGCTGCCTAAATGAGCTTGCACAGTCCGGGGGCTAATAAACAGCCGATCGCTAATTTGTTTGTTAGTATAACCCTGGATAACCTCCCAAAAAACTCTTTCTTCGGCTGGTGTTAAAGGCAAAGGTGCAGGTGCTGGCAATACTGCCACAAATTGTGGTTCCACCGCCCTACCGCTAGCAGTTTGAAGCAGTCGGACAATCTCGGCGTGAATCCGGTGAGAGCGCTCTAACTGCGCCTTTACCTTAGCTAAGATTTCTTCAGACTGAAAAGGTTTTACCAGATAATCGTCAGCGCCGATCGAATGACCTTCAACTTTTGACTCAATCTCCCCTTGACCAGACAAAAATATAAACGGGACTAACTGTCCCAAACGGGTAGTTCGCAAACGGCGACAAAACTCAAACCCGTCCATTTCCGGCATCATCACATCTGAAATTACCAAATCTGGGGGGGCATTTTCAAACATTGAGAGCGCCTCCACCCCTGAATTAGCGCATTCCACCCGATATCCCTGACTTTCCAAGTACATTGCTAAGACTGTTTGACAGTCTGCTTCGTCGTCAACCACTAATATTCTTTCCATGACAGGCTTGCACCAATTCCAGTTGGACAGTTCTTGAAACTGCCAGTCCCAAAGTAGGAACTTAAATGAGTTTACCTCCTGCAACTGGATAAAGGCTCACAATTTCAAGACGCCACACTTTCTCAAATAGTCCAATTAGGGGCGCCTAGCGCATAAAAGCGGAAGCAGTAGAGCAATATGGGGAATATCCTTCTTTGATTCGCATATCATCAAAAGCTACAACTTTTTATGAGGAAGCGTCAACTTTTATGCAGAAAATAGAAGGTAAAAGAAAGAATTTAATCCTATAAAACTGAAATCTGGGTGACACTTATACTATTCCTAGACCCGACATTGAAAGGTTTTTAGATTTCTCAGGTTCGGATACAGGTACAAAAGGGACAGCGCGAGCAGGTCCTGCTGCTGGGGGCGGCGCGAACCAACTCGGGTCGGCAACCAACATACTTTCAATTATCGGTGCGGGTTCGGGGCGACTGAACAGATACCCCTGCATGATATCGCACTGATGTTGTTTCAAAAAATCTAGTTCTGCTTCTGTTTCCACTCCCTCAGCAATTACTGTCATATTCAAACTGTGACCAAGTAAAATTACTGCTGTAGTAATAGCAGCATTTTGAGTATCTTCGCTGGCATTACGGACGAAAATTCGATCAATTTTTAAAGTGTCAAAAGCAAATTGCTTAAGATATCCTAAAGTAGCGTAACCAGTGCCGAAGTCGTCAATAGCAATCCGAATTCCTAGAGCTTTAAGTTCGTTTAAAGTAGCGCCTGCTACAGTCGCATTTTCCACCAAAGCGCTTTCGGTCATTTCTAATTCTAAATTAGCAGGCTCTAAACCTGTAGTTTCCAATATTTGGACGATTCGCGCTTTTAGTTCCGGGTCGGACAACTGCCGGGCAGACAAGTTTACTGATATTGTAAAGGGCGAAAACCCCGCCGCCAGCCAACTAGCGGCTTGAGCGCAAGCTGAAAGCAGTACCCACTCGCCAATCTGAATAATTAAACCTGTTTCTTCTGCTAATGGAATAAATTCGCAGGGAGAAATTATACCTCGATCGGGATTTTGCCAGCGCACTAAAGCTTCAGCGCCGATAACTTGGCCGGTAGCAATATTCACTTGTGGCTGATAGTATACCTGAAACTCACCTTGTGCCAAAGCGTGGCGCAACAAAGCTTCGAGAGCAAACTTTTCAGGAGAGAGGGTCGTAACCTTAGTGGAGTCGTTAACTAAATCTTTGAGTCTGGCTTCTGCTTGGTGAAGCGCGATTGTCAGCGGTTGAGTAATAGTTTGCCGTTTCAAGACGCGAGAAGCAATGGCTCCTAGCAATTCAGCTTTGGTAAACGGCTTTGTCAAGTAATCGTCTGCGCCCAATTCCATCCCCCGACGAAAATCGGTTTTGTCACTTTGAGCCGTGAGGAAAATAAATGGAATTGTTGCAGCTAGCGAGTTTTGCCGCAGAGTCCGCAACACATCATAACCGTCGAGCTCCGGCATCTGCACGTCGCACAAAATTAAATCCGGTATCTCCGAAAGTGCCATCTGCACCCCAGCTCGACCGTTTTCAGCCGCAATGACCCGGTAGCTGTGAGATTCCAGGAGTTGCAGAAGAGTTTCCCGGATTAATTCGTCGTCCTCAATTACCAAAATTTTGAGCATGATACTTAGATAACAGATGGCACTCTATATCAACCTGACTAACTCTAGCATATTCAAACTAACGAATTACCGAGTCGGCCAATTAGCCAATAAACGATTAGCCAAATGGCTGAATATTTTACTTCGGTTCTTAAGTCACAATAAAAGCACTGCTAAAATAGGGAAGAGTTCGATCTCTTTCAAGAGCAGAAAACTTCTGGGCCCGACTCGTTTGATAAATTTTTATTACAAAATACCCCCCGTTTGTCATTAAAAAAAATCAGCCAACAGTTTCAGTGCGCGGATGGCGGAAATTACTCAGGCAATCACTTATATGATGTCCGGTTAATTGTTCATAATTAGCCCGTGTTTGTACTTAGGACTTTTGTTTTCTCTTGATGGATGAATCAGTACGGTACCTCCTGACCCACCCCAAAAATGGCTGCGAAGTATAACAGTCGGGGAGAAATAACAATTTGAGACTAAGGTTCAAGCTTCCAGATTCATCCGTAAAGTAAATCTCCAATCTCAAATCTCAAATCGACTGAAGAATAATTTAATTATGGTTGTATAACCAGACATCATATTATCCACTTTATTAATTCACTGGCTTAGTGGAATTCGCGCAAAACTTTTCATCTACAATTGCCGAAGTAATACTGACAGGGTGCAGTGATGATGACGGAATAATCAGGTCTTGCGGAACTACCACTGTCTTTTTACAAACCAGCTCGCTACTGCCTACAGAGGCAAAGTTCCAAGCATAAAATTCGGGAGTGCTGACTGTCGCATTGGCCGGATGTAAACCTAGTGCAGTCACTAATACTAATCCCAAAGTCACTAAAGCTACGATCGCGAATCTCAGCATATTCTTTGTTTGAACCCGACAACTTATCTGATTGGTATTACCTTATTATTGCCTGGGTGGATCGAGAGCGTCAATAGCAGTTATTCCGCCGTCAGGTTCAACTCGTAAGCGATCGGCTCAGATGCTTGAGAAACTACCACGAATTCATAATAACCAGCATCATCCAGCAATCCAGACCAACTCAGCCCCTCTGCATCTTGCAGCAAAGCTCGCGCGCCCTTTGTCCGCCCCGGAGTATAAATTGACAGTAGAGTAGATTTGGGCGGTGCTTGCAAATTCACGCGCAAAGTTTGATTTTGAGCGAACCTGGCAATGTAAGCTTTCCCTTCTCCGGGTTTGAGATTGCCTGTGAGGCGTTTGCTCTTCGATAGGCGGTCAAATTCAACGCTTTCGATAGTTGCTCCAGCTTGTAAGGCTTCGAGTTCGTCGGCGGTAATTGCTTGCCAAATTTGTCCGATCGGCAAACCAATGAGATTGCGATCGCGCGGCTGTTCTGGAAACCAATAAAAGAACCTAGCATCAGCCAAATCGTACAAAGCCCGACTGCTCAAATTCAGCTTGTTAACCTCAGTTTTCCAGCGATCGATATCGGCCGTGTCGTAACTGCCCAACCGCGCTCTAGCGTCGCTGCTGAGGTTTTCCAGCTTGTCGAGCAACTCGTCGCCGATTTTTTGCCACCTTTCACGCCACTGGCGATCGTCATCGCCTTCTTTTAACAATCGTCCGCCCAATTCCGGGTATTTGGCATAAAAAGTCTCGTCCACGAGGTTGACGTAACCGTTATAGAATCGATCGTCAATTTTGAGCTTGACAAAGCGATCTTGCAAAGCATCTTCTTGCTGCTGCTTCGGGTTGGGAGGCCGGGGAACTTTCTGTACTTTTGATTGCAGATTTAACAAAGAATTGCCCGCAAACCAGCCAACTCCCCCCATAGTTGAGAGCACCGCCACCACCAACAAAACCATTTTCCAAGCAGGCATTTTTTGCTGATTGCCAATAGCAGCAACTCGCACCGGAGTTCCCGGCAGTTTTGGCGCGGGGGCGGGCACGGGTATAGGCGAGAGAGCCGGCGGCTGCGCGATCCCAAAATCCGGGGCTGGTGGCAAAGGTGGCTGTAAAGGCGGATTGCCGGAGAGAGCGAGCATTACCTCGCGAGCCGAGGAGTAACGCTGGCTCGGCTGTTGAGCAAGCATTTTATCCAGCACCAGGGACAAATTTGGAGACAGAGAACATTCCGCCCGCCAGTTCCAATTCAGCGTCTGGCTGTCGAGCAACTGATGCGGTTCCTTCCCCGTCAGCAACACCAAAACCGTGGCCGCCAGAGCGTACAAATCGCTGTGGGGATAGACGATTCCCATCTGCATCTGTTCGACGGGAGCGTAGCCGAGCTTGCCGATGCGAGTCGCGGGGGCGGGAGCGCCGTTAGCCTCAGCGAAAAGAGACTCTACGGTGGCGGCGACTTGTTTTACTCCGCCGAAGTCGATTAGCACGGGCATCCCGTCAGAACTCCGCAGAATCAGGTTGTCCGGGGAGATGTCGCGGTGAATCACTCCCAAAGAGTGAATGTATTCGAGCAGGGGCAAAATCTGCAGCAGCAATTGATTGATTTCTGCTTCTATAAACCGCAAACCCTGACGCTTGCGGGCGTCGAGCAGAAAGCGGTAGGTTTGACCGGGAACGTAGTCTTGGACGAGAAATAGGTAGCCTCGATCGCTGATACTGACCCGGAAGAGTTCGCGAAAGCGGGGGATTTGATTGTGTTGCAGCTTGTAGAGCACTCCTGCTTCCCGCTCGAACAGTTCCTCGGATTTTTGTAAAGCGTAACTTCCATGTACTTGGGGCGCAAATTCTTTTAAAACGCAGGGTTCGTTAAATCGGTGGGCATCTTCTGCTAGGTAGGTGCGCCCGAAGCCTCCGTGTCCCAATTCGCGGACGATGCGGTAGTGGTTGTTGAGAGTTATGCCGGGGTAGATGGGATTGTTCATTGGAACTTGCTGCGTCGGATTTTCACGCTTGACTGAGACTAGGAGTTTTGGGCGATCGCTGAATTAATCTTGACATAGTGTGTCAGTGTTGATTAGTCGATCGGCAGCTTGGCTATCCCCTGTGGTTATTGTGAAAACAGCGGTTTTGTGCTATGGAAGTTTATCTACTGCGACATATTTTCGATCGACCTCAAAATGTGTTCAAATTTTTAGTGTCCAGCCCAATGTGGGATCGGGCGTTAGCGCTACTAATTGAATCTTGAGCGATCGGGGTGCAAAATACCCATTTTAAGGAGCAAATCATGCAGCCAGAACAGCGTCAGCGAGCAATTGGGGCGTTTGAAGAGTTTTTGAGGGCGCCGCTTGAGGAACGATTGCAACACCAGCAGAATCGAGTTGCCGAATCCGGGGCGATCGCGCTTTTTCAAAAAGTCGCGGCTACAGTACCAGCTTACCAGACTTTCTTAACTGAACATAACATCAATCCCGCTTCAATCCAAACCTTTGAAGACTTTCAAAAATTGCCGCTAATTACCAAAGAGAATTATTTACGCTGTCACCCGCTACCTCAGTTGTGCCACCAGGGCAAATTAGAAACTTGCGATTTCATTGCTGTTTCATCGGGTTCGACAGGAAACCCGACATTTTGGCCGCGTTTTATCAGTGACGAGTTGCAAATAGCTACTCGTTTTGAACAAATATTTCACGACAGTTTTTCCGCCGATACTCGCTCAACTTTAGCTGTGATTTGCTTTGCTTTGGGGACTTGGGTTGGGGGAATGTACACGGCGAATTGCTGCCGCTATCTAGCGAGTAAGGGTTATCCCGTTACAGTTGTAACGCCTGGGAATAATAAGACTGAGATATTTCGAGTTGTGCAGGAACTTGGGGAGCATTTCGAGCAAGTAGTTTTGTTGGGATATCCGCCATTTATCAAGGATGTGATTGATAGCGGAATTGCTGGGGGTGTGGAGTGGCAAAAATACCGAATTAAGATGGTGTTTGCGGGGGAAGTGTTTAGCGAAGAATGGCGGAGTTTAGTGAGCGATCGTACTAATTCTGACAATCTATATTACAACTCTGCGAGCCTTTACGGTACTGCCGATGCAGGCGTTTTGGCCAACGAGACACCGCTGAGTATTTGCATCCGCCGCTTTTTAGCAAACAATCCCGAAGCAGCACGCAATTTATTCGGGGAATCGCGGTTGCCAACGCTGGTGCAGTACGATCCGAAAAGTCGCTTTTTTGAAGTGAATAATGACGGCACGCTGTTATTTTCTGGCGACAACGGCATCCCGCTAATACGCTATCACATCTCGGATAACGGCGGTTTAATTTGTTACGAAGCAATGCTCAATTTTTTGGCAGAATGGGGATTTAACCCTGTGGCACGTTTGCAGCAAGAAGCAGGTATGAAAGTTTCTGATTTCCCCAGAGGAATTCGCTGCTTGCCATTTGTCTATGTATTCGGGCGATCGCACTTTACCGTTTCCTACTTCGGTGCCAACATTTACCCGGAAAATGTCACCGTAGGTTTAGAAGTTCCCACCATTCGGGAATGGGTGACTGGAAAATTTGTGCTGCAAGTCAAGGAAAATGCGGATCGAAATCGGTTTTTATCCGTGGTTGTGGAATTAGCAGCGGGGGTGGAGGGCGACGAGGAGATGAAGCAGGCGATCGCATCTTCAATTCTCGCGCAATTGCGACGGCTAAACAGCGAATTTGCTAATTACGTTCCGCCAGAATATCAGTTACCTGTGGTGACATTAACTGCGACGGGCGATGCGGAGTATTTTCCGATGGGGGTGAAGCACAGATACACGCGGCAATAAGTAGTTGGAATTGATGAGCTATCAGTTTTCAAAAGTCTTATGTTATTCTATAAGTAGGGTGAGATTTGATGGTTCAGCTTAAAATATGCCAGCCAAAGACATCTACCACAATACTGTCAGAACAGCTCTAGAAAAAGACGGCTGGATGATAACAAACGATCCGTTAACCTTAGAAATTGGCGATCGTTCCCTATTCGTCGATTTGGGTGCATAAAAAATACTGGCTGCCGAAAAGCAAGGTCGCAAAATTGCTGTTGAAGTAAAAAGTTTTTTGAGTATTTCACCCGTTCATGACTTAGAAGAAGCTCTGGGACAGTATATTGTCTATGAAGATATCCTAGAGTTCTCAGAACCAGAACGGAATATATATCTGGCTGTTCGGAAAGAAGTTTATCTAGATATTTTATCCGAGCCACTTGGGCAACTTTTGTTACAAAAAAAAGACTCAAACTAATTGTTTTTGATTCATCAAGGGAGATAATTATCAGATGGATAGACTAGATGAATATCGCCAAATTGTTCGCACTGTTTTAAATAGTTATGCCAGTATTCCTAAGAGTTACGGACAACTTAAAAGCAGCGTTATTGTTGACCGCGAACAAAACAATTTTTTACTGATGCACGAAGGCTGGCAAGGGCCTCAAAGAATTCACGATTGTATCGTTCATGTGGAAATTATCGACGGCAAAATCTGGATTCAACAAGATGGTATAGAAACGGGAATTACCGCAGAACTTGTAGAATTAGGAGTGCCTAAAGACAAGATAGTTTTAGGGTTTCATCCGTATCATGTTCGGCAACATACGGGATATGCGATCGCCTAAACGCGCTTACAATACAGAAAGTTAGAATAAAAAGGACGATCGCTAAATTGTATCGGGATTAATATTTAATTCTCGCAGTTTCGCGGCCAGGCGATCGGGTCGTTTCTGCGCCCAGGACTATTCTGAAAGCCCGAGCGCGCTTTTTGCCCAAAAACGCGATCGAACACCCAATAATTAGTTTTTAACTATTAGCAACTACGCTTTTATTGACCGTCAGTTTGTCTGAGAGCCTCCAGAATTTCCGGTCGCTTCATGCGCGCGTAGCCCCGCACTTTCCTGTCTTTGCCGATCGCCTTCAACCGCCTCAGCGAAAGACTTTCGTAGTCTTCTTCTGGCGACGGGGACGGAAACGGCAACTCCAACTGCAACTGCGGTAACTGAGGTTTCTGCTGTGCTTTCGACTGCTTCTTCGGCTGCGTTTTTGGCTGCTTCTTCGGCTGTGCCTCGGGCTGTCTTTCTGAGTGAGTCCCTGCGGCTCCCAGTTGGTGCCGGAGCGTTTCAATTTGATTTTTCAGGTCATTTTCTACGTTTTCAATGGCGTCGGAAACAAACTGATTAATTGTTTGGACTGTGCGTTCTAATTTGATTGACAGCAGTCTTTCCAGTTCATCCAACTGTCTCAAAGCACCTTCAAGATTTACCTCAGAAATAACAGCGGATGTTGGCGGACGGTCGCTGCTCGATTGTTCAATTTTTTTAGCCATTTTATCTACCTTTTCATGAAATGCTTTTTCCACTTGTTCGAGCAAATGCTTAATCTGTTCTATTTGGTTACGCTCAAAGTTCGGCTCAGTTAGAGCTTTTACGTGCTTTTTTAGCAGGTCTTCATTTTTTTTAACAGATTGTTCTATTTGTTTTGTTAGACTATCTACCTTTTTTTGAAATGATAGCTCAAATTGTTGCAGGAGAGTCTCAATTTGTGCTGTTTTAGGAGTCGGTTGCGGAGCTAAATGTTCCATTTCTGCTTGAGCAACAGCTACCTCCTCGTCGGTCATTTCAAATACCCACGCCCACATTTGCTCGGTGCCGAGTTCTTTAGCAACAATACACCAATCTGAGCCGCAGATTACTTCATATTCTTCTTCGTTGCTGTAAGCTTCGGTAGGGCGTACAATTAAAGGAATTAAGTTGCTGCCTTGCTCGATCAGACTTCTCCTGAGAGCTTCGCGGCGTTCGCGAGGAATTTCGCCCCGATGAGGCTCTGGTATGGCAATTTGGGAAGTGTAAATCTGAGTGTGACTAATTGGCTTAATCCGCAAATATTCAACTATTTGGTTTTGATCGGACGATCGATCCATCTTGTTACAAGTCCCCTTTTGTCATGAAAATCTGATGTTTGGGTATTTATGTATGTTTCACTTTACAGCCTGTGTTTTAAGGGATGCAGGACTAACCCAAGAACTCTAATTGTAGGGTGCGAGACAAACACCTTACCCAGACCGTGGTAAGTTAAAGGGTTTCTTGGGCTGAGTCTTCCCAGTCTGCGATCGAACTCGGTTATCTGGGGAAATATCCCCTTGCTGCTGTAACTGTGCTGCTGGCTGTGCGGTGACAGCCCGGGCGATGGCGTCCCGCCCCGCAAGCTACGGCAAAAGTTACTGCAATTCCTAAAAAAAGCGACTGTGAAGAGTTTAACTGGCTGCGGGACACCAATGATCCACTGCTTTACTCATCTTTACTTATTTTGGCGTCAGGGCGAGCGGGCTGGCGTTGCGAGTTGCGATCGCAATTGCGATTTATACGAAAGCCAGCTTTAATATCGCCCTTATTCTTTAGTCTCAAGCGAGAGGGACGGAAGTTCGTGTAGGATGGGTTTCAACCGCCGAGTCAGATCGGGTTTTTCAACTTTTGTCGGGCGGGACTTGAGCGCCCCAAAAATGCAATTGAGATGGGTGAAAGCTTATAAATATTTTTGCCACTTGTCAATAAGCTTAATCATTGTTTTCTCGCCTAACCCTTTACCTTTAATGCGTTCCAACACATTTTCAAAAGATGCAAACTGCTCCAAATCTCGCTCTTTGATGATTTGTTCTATTATTTGAGCTTTTATGCCAGCATTTTTCAAATTTGTAGCCAATTTGAATTTATCTTGAGTGTTGAGTGCTTCCAACAGCGGAACAGGTTTTGGAATCCGGCTTTCAACATCTTTAACCCTCTCTATGAGCGCCTGTTTTTCCTGCGTATACTCGGCTTTCAATTCATTAATTCTGTTTTCCAATCGAGTTTCAATATTTGTCAGCCGCTGTTCAAAGCTAGAGGACTGCTGGGGAACGTCACTTACACTTTTCGTCTGAGTGATTGCGGTTTTTCTGAGAATTTCAAGTTGTTGTAGGAGAAGCTCTTCATTTTCTTCTTCCAGGATAAATGCTCCGATTGTCTCGCCTTTTTGAGGTTCTATTTCCTTTGCTCTCGCCGCCGCATAGTATTCAAAGTCTCCGTCTACTATTTCGTAAGCATCCATACCGTTGCGGCGGACAATTATCGGGTTAATCAATCCTCCTGACTCTAAAATCAGTCTCGCTAATTTATCCAAATCAGCCTCTGCAAAATTGGAACGGGGAACTGCGGATGTAATTTTTTTAACTGCAACCAGTGACGGAGATAATTTTTTCATTAGTTTTTACCTATTTTTTCTAAAACTTCGAGTGCTAGCATTTCAAATTCTTGGGATGCGATGCAATCAGGCTTAAAGTCTAGCACTGAAATGGGATCTGCGATTTCCATATTTCCCACGATTTGAAATTGTTCTGCACACTTTGCTAAATCGTCTCTCTCGTAAATTACGCTGTCCATGATTTCAAAGCCGTAGCGTTTGGGAATTGCCTCCCTCCGCTTGGGCAAACTGTACTGTACAAATTTACTATTTGTTGAGATTTTGCAAGAGAGTACGCCTAAAACTTCTAGAGGTTTCTTGCCAATTTGTTTTTTGAATCCATTAACTTTTTTAATAAAATCCTTGACATTAATCAGCCCTTGATTCGCAAAAGGTTTTAAGTCAGAAGGAATAATTAAATAATCTGCCGCAATTAGGGCAACTCTAGCATAAAAATTCAACGATGGCGGCGTATCGATCAGTACAATATCATATTTATTCTGTACTTCTGCTAGTTTCTGAATTAAAATCATTCGGCTGTAATCTAGTTGATTCAGTTCCATTTCATATTGCATTAAATCAATGTGGGAAGGAACCACATCTATTTCTGGATGGCAAAAATTAGACTTGCGAGCTACTTCTGCGATCGAGAAAAAGTCTTCTGATTGCAAAACTTGAAGAATATTATTATCTTTCAAATCATCTTGTTCTTCATCCTCAAATTTTACTAAACCCGTCGCAAAGGTTGTATTAGCCTGACTGTCTAAGTCTATCACCAATACTCTCTTAGCTTTCTTGCTCAGCGCAGCAGCTAAATTGACTACTGTTGTAGTTTTGCCCACGCCACCTTTGTTATGGTAAACTGCAATAACTTTCATACTATTTTGCCTTTTTTGGGGAACGGTTACATCGGATTTAACTTGAGGCTTAACTGAATAATTTTCAGGTATTTGTTCCGGTTCTGAGATTTGACTTGGCTCAGGTTCTGCGGTGGCGGGATTGTTCGGCTGTACTGGGACTTCGCTAACTAACTCAGGACGAACCAAATTAATTTTACTATCTTCCAGTTCGAGATTATCGGGATTTTTTATAAATTTTAAACTTTCTCTGCCAATTAAAGCGATAATTTCATCAATTCTCTTTTCAATGTCTTTTCCAGCACACTTAAAGACTAGCTCAATATCATCGGCTACTCGTTCATAAATTCTAATTTCTTTACCGTTAGTTATGAGTCCGTAGCGGATGCTCAAACTTGTTAAATAGCGATGGAGTTTTCGCAGGTGGCGGTCTAAATTTTCCTTCGGATGTTTAGCCTCCATTACTACACTCATCGGCGAGTCTGCATCGACAACTATGGGGATAACTTGCGTGGCAAATGAGAGGAAGTCTAGACGAATATTCCCAAATGCGATTTCTTGGTGCCAAGTGTCGGGGGTATAGCCTAACTTTGGTAGCAGATAGCTGACAATAAGTTTGCTTTCTACTTCGCTTTCGTTGCGACAGTTATTGGGATTGAAAGTCATTCGATTTTAGATTTTAGATTTTAGATTTTAGATTGGGAATGACTGATTTAATCATGGTACGGATTGTGATGTTGACAGTAGGGCGCGCATTCCGCCCCTTACAAAGGCTATGGGTTATAATATCGAAAAACCCGGTTGTGTGTGACAAACCGGGTTTTTCTGGCATTTATCGCATTTAAAACTTACTTTGTTTTAGCGTTAAATTCCTGCAATGTTTGATAGCCACCAGCGGGATTGTACAAGTGACAGTTGTCGGCAATCCGCTTCATTAAAGACCACGAAAATTCTGTTTCGTAGAGATGATCTTGCCAATTTTCCTTTAAGCTGCTGTGGGCGAGGCGCAAATTGTACCAGGGAATAGCAGTTGAAAGGTGGTGGGGAACGTGGACGTTAATGTCGTGGCACAGAAACTCTACCCAGCGGGGATAATCGCAGTGAACTGTTCCCGACAGTTGCGCTTGGGCTTCGTTCCATTCTTCGGGTTCTTTAAAGGAAATGTCTGGTGCTGTGTGGTGGACGATCGTAAAAGTGCTCATCCAGAAATGGTAAACCAGCCAGGGCATCAACCAAAATTTGACAAATCCCCAAATGCCTGTGGTTGCAATTAAAATCGGAAATCCGATCGCAGCACCGATTAAAACCACTAAGACAGAAAACCGCACTTGTTCTTGTTTCTGTTTTCCTGTGAACCGCCACCACATAAAGTGTACTTTTGCCCAGTGGGCGATCGAGCCGATCCACCACATAGGACCAAATATTAAACTATAAGCGATTTGTAAAGGCTTGGACGCGCCAGCGTAGTCTGCTGCTGTCATCGGGTGCCAAGCATTATCCTCGCCAATTTTGTTGGTGTGCTTGTGGTGATAATTGTGTCCGTGCCGCCATGCGTGAAACGGGAAAATTAACGGCAGAAATGCGATATGTCCGACTAAATCGTTTACCCAGCGGCGGTTAGCAAATGACCGATGCCCGCAGTCGTGACCGATCACAAAAAAACCGGTTAATCCGGTGCCTGTGAAAATCCACATTAGGGGTAGTAGAAACCAAGGAGAGACTGCTATGCCCCAGTAACCGACAGCAACTAAAAGAACGTTGACGATTACTTTTGTCCAAGCTTTGCGGGGATTTTTGACGAATACTTCCCGCGGCAGGGTTTTGAGAATATCTTTCAGGCGCAGGTTGGAAGTGTCACTTGCGGATGTCAAATTTAGTGGTTTTTCGATCGATGCTGTCATAAATTGATTTCGATTCTCCGTATGCCATGAGGATGGCTTAACAAATTAGCGCAATAAAAAAGCGCCATAAAATGTCAGCTCGTTGCCAGCAAGCAGCAGACGAGTTGAGCTGTAGGCAAGCGCGTTTTAGCAAAAGCTAGCGATCGCTATCCGCAGTTAGGAATTTCTAGCACTTTCGGCAAAAAATACTGCGGGTAGCAAAACCTTTGTTTTTATAACACAGGGGCAGGACAATTAGCATTAGCGACTGTTGTCTGCTAATTGCTGTTGCTGCCAGAAATGGGGTCTAGATCCCGCAAGCCAGCGATCGAGCGTTGCTGTTTGAGGCTTTGCACTTCCAGCAGCAAGGATTCGATTTCCGCTTGCAAGTGCAGGAACTTAACTTGCTGATCGGCTTGGTAGGGGCACTTCACCGAATCTACTTTGCGGGCAAAACTGGTCGATAGGGTAGAAGAACTAGCCATTTCGGGGTTGCTCGCGGTGACTTGAGGCCGGGAAAGAGTGGATGAATTATTTGACATTAGTAATTGAGTAGACATATCTACACATTCACACCATTAAGTTACTTTAACCTGAACCGATCGTATTAAACATCAAATTAACCGATCGAGCTAAAATTAGTGTAAATTCTTCGGCCATTGCCTAAAACCATTGACACCGTGACCCTGATTCTACCTGCTACTGACTCTGCTGCTAACTCTGCTGCCCGCGCCGCCTCGCCCAAGCGCCACGGCTGGCCCGGCTTGATCGAAGCTTATCGCCCCTACCTGCCGGTGACGGAAACCACGCCGGTAGTGACCCTCCAAGAAGGCAATACTCCCCTGATTCCAGCACCTGCGATCGCCTCTATCATCGGTCGAGACGTGCGCGTCCTGGTCAAATACGACGGCCTCAACCCCACTGGTAGTTTCAAAGACCGGGGGATGACAATGGCGATTTCCAAGGCGAAGGAGGAAGGCGCCGAGGCGGTAATTTGCGCCAGTACCGGCAATACTTCGGCCGCCGCCGCTGCCTACGCCCGACGCGGGGGGATGCGAGCTTTCGTGTTGATTCCCGAGGGTTACGTGGCGTTGGGCAAGTTGGCGCAAGCTTTGCTTTACGGTGCGGAAGTAATTTCGATTGGGGGAAATTTCGATCGAGCTTTAGAAATTGTCCGCGAAATGGCCGTTAACTACCCCGTGACCTTGGTAAATTCGGTGAATCCTTACCGCTTGGAAGGCCAGAAAACCGGAGCTTTTGAAGTCGTTGACGCTTTAGGCGACGCCCCGGACTGGCTGTGCATTCCCGTCGGAAATGCGGGAAATATCACAGCATACTGGATGGGTTTTTGTCAATACCACCAAGCCAAAAAATGTTCGCGCTTGCCGCAGATGATGGGATTTCAAGCGGCGGGTGCTGCGCCGTTGGTAACGGGAGAACCGGTGGCGCACCCGGACACCCTGGCGACGGCAATTCGGATTGGGAATCCGGCTAGCTGGAAACAGGCGATCGCAGCCTCGGAAGCCAGCCGCGGCGGTTTTGCCGCAGTCACCGACGCCGAAATTCTCGACGCTTACCGTTTGTTAGCATCGCAGGAAGGGATTTTCTGCGAACCGGCGAGTGCAGCTTCTGTGGCCGGCTTGCTGAAGGTAAAAGACCAAGTTCCGACTGGGGCGACGGTGGTTTGCGTGTTGACTGGTAACGGTTTGAAAGACCCGGATACGGCAATTAATCACAGCAACAATCAATTTAAAAGTGGCATTGCTCCGACTTTGGATGCAGTAGCTGGGGCGATGGGGTTTTAGCAGAAGTTATATCAAATCGGCTTGAGTAGCTGTCATTCTGATTAATTGTAGGACTTACGCATAAATACCAAAGAAACCGGGTTTTTACCAGTTTTAAAGGTCGGGATGCAGTATTTTCGCCCATCAACCCGGTTTCTGACCACCCGTGCGTAAGTCCTAAATTAGTTTTCATTCTGAGCGAAGCGAAGAATCTCGCCCGAGGCTTCGCTTAACTGTGTTCCGCTCAGCATGACAAGTAAGGATTTATAGTAAAGTTAAATCCTAGTCAAAGGACGGATCTGTATACCATTTATTCATGTTTTCGTACCTTTGCATTGCTTGCTCGTATTCCTCAACTAACTCAGGGGGAGCTCCTTGTTTTAGGTAATCTAAGTCCGAATCATCCGAAGCATTGGGCTGAGATTCACAACGAACGCGATAGCCTCGCGGTAGAGTTTTCCAGTAGGTAGCTTGCCAAGGTTCCAAGATATCCCAAACTTCTTTTCCTCGGATATGTTGACGATCAAAAATAAAGCGCTCTAAACCCAACAATTGTTCGATAATTTGTCGCTGAGTGCCTAGAATTTGCTCTTCGTAAGGGAACGGTTCAAAAAATTTAAGAATGAAAAACTTATTCCAATCAGGATCAGCCATTGCTTCCCATCTAGCACCGCCTTGAGGAGTTAAATAGTAGCTAACTAGAAGTCTCCCGTCTAAGTGGTCTTGAATGCCAGCTCTTGTTAAGATAACATTTGAAGTTCCCTCGGTGTCATCTTCATCGGCAAAAACCTTTGCTTTAATGTCCCCTCTCTGAAATAAGGAATCCGCTGCAAGTGCTGTTTCAGCATGAGATAAGTGCATTGAGTATGCAACTCTTCTTAGTCCGTAGTAGTTGTCTATTACAGCAAACTCAAGAATCAAGTATTCGATTTTTGGATTCGGAGTTTGTGCTAATGCTGGGTAAGAGTTGAGATATTCATCTCCAAACAAACTTGATGGGTTTGTATCTAATTCTGGCTCCGTATACCAATGCAAAATTTCTGAGTTCCACTGCCTTGCTTGTCGATCTTTGTCAATCCACTCTTGGGGTGTATTTGAGTTGATACACCATTCAAAATGTCGATACTGGTAAGTAACTTTGTAAGCTTTGGGTAAAGTTTTCCAGTACGTTGCCTCCCAGCACTCTATTTTCTCCCAAACACAAGTTTCTAGAAGAATAGTTTGGCTTTCTAAATGTTCGCTAAGATTTATAATTTTTTCGATTATCTGCCGAGAACAACAGGTTATTTCTGATTTAATTAAGCCAGTTATTTCATCACGTCTAGAACCCATATACCATTGTCTATAATGATTCCAATTGGGATGAGTTAAGCTTTCCCACCTTGCTCCCCCTTGAGGCGTTAAGTAGTAAAGAGCGTTGAGTTTTCCATCCAAGTGTGCCTGAATTTGAGAGCGATTCAAGGTAATACCTTCAATTAATTTGTCATCTTCAGTGCAAAATCCAGCTAAGATGTAACCTTTCTGAAATAAGCGCTCGGCTGCTACTGCCACCTCAGCATGAGAGAGTCTCCAATCCGATGCCACATTTTTGAGACTTTCATAATGTTCTATAACCGAAGAAAGAATCAGGTACTCTATTCTATGGATAGTCATAATGTGTATTAGCGAATGCCCTTCGCCGATGAAAGATGATTAAAACTTGTATTTAACCCCTACCCGATGCAGGGTTTCAGAAACTCAGTCGATCGCAAAAACTGGCTTTCTCGGTTTTCACTAACGATTGACGATCGATAGTCCGGACAGTTTTCCATCACTAACGGCAGAATGCGAGTTTGGGCCTTCTCAGTGAGGTCAAATGCTAACGGTAGAATGAGGGTTTCAGTCTCTGCCTCCAAAACTGTCCGGAGTATTGACGATCGCCCATCGCAACTAACCCGCTGCGATCGCCTAAAATAAAACTCAACACTTTTGCAATTATACAATGACTAAACCTACTGCAACCCTGTTAATTGCCTGTCCCGATCGCAAAGGACTCGTCGCCTTACTTGCTAACTTTATCGCCTCCCATAATGGCAATATCATTCACGCGGATCACCATACAGATTTTACCGCCGGATTATTTCTAAGCAGGCTAGAATGGCAATTAGATGATTTTGACTTAACCACCGAACAAATAACACCTGCTTTTACTGAAATTGCCAAGGACTTACAAGCCAATTGGCAATTGCATTTCTCCCATCAAACTCGGCGCATCGCGATTTGGGTAAGCCGTCAAGATCATTGTTTGTTAGACTTGATTTGGCGACAGCGAGCGCAAGAAATTAAGGGTGAAATACCCCTGATTATTAGCAACCATCAAAATTTAAAGCCTATTGCCGAACAATACGGTATCGACTTTGAGTATATTCCCATTACTAAAGAGAATAAAGCTATTCAAGAAGCACAACAGTTAGAAATCATTAAAAAATATAAGATAGATTTAGTAGTTTTGGCTAAATATATGCAAATCTTGAGCCAAGACTTTATCAGAAAGTTTCCCAATGTAATTAATATTCACCATTCATTTTTACCCGCGTTTGTGGGTGCAAATCCCTACGAAAGAGCTTATGAAAGAGGGGTAAAAATTATCGGTGCAACAGCCCACTATGTTACACCAGATTTAGATGCGGGCCCGATTATCGAACAAGATGTTGTGCGCGTCAGTCACCGCGATGAAGTGTCTGATTTGGTTCGCAAAGGTAAAGATTTAGAAAGAGTTGTGTTAGCAAGAGCCGTGCGATATCATTTACAAAATCGTGTTTTAGTTTATGGCAATAGGACTGTGGTTTTTGCTTGAAAATTAGGCATGAGATCGATCGGGTTTGTTACTCCTTTGATCGCTCGGTGATTAATATAAATTCCAGTTGCACGACCCAAGTGCAGCGAATCTAAAAGTTTGCTCACTTGACATTTTTCATGACTTGTGAGGCGGTTAAGATTTTCCGTTGCCGTCTTGTTGCGATCGCCCTTGGGCAAGTTTTCCCACAGAGCCCCCAATAGGGCGAGGTTTCGGAACTTTACTTTTACCAGCGGGCCATCCTTCACGCTGCTGGGAGCGATCGCCATCGGTTTCTTCGGTTTGGTCGTGAAACAAAATTTGTTGCGTGGGATAAGGCAAATCGATGCCGTTTTCCACCAGCTTTTTTTTAATAGCACAAATTACCTTGTCGCGCGATCGCATATCGTCAATTCGGCGCGGCGGAGCAATCCACCACCGAACGCGGATATTGACGGTACTTTCTGCTAGCTCAACCACCAGCACATCGGGTGCAGGATCTTTCAACACCTCATTTACGCTGTACAATGCTTCCAGCATTAACTTCTTGGCGCGGTCAATATCGTCGTTGTAACCAATACCAACATCGTATTCCGTGCGGCGTTTATCGAAAGCGGTATTCACTGTCACCGAATTCGTAAACAATTCAGCATTGGGAATGACAATCCTGCGACCATCATAGGTTAGGATTGTTGTAGCGCGGGTCTCAATATTTTCTACCGTTCCCTCAAAGTTTTTAAACACAATCTGGTCATCGATTCGGAAAGGTTCAGTTAACAGAATTAGGATACCGGCTAAGAAGTTTTGCAAGATATCGCGAAAGGCAAAACCAATCGCCACCCCGCTAATTCCCAGCAATTGAATCAAATCCCCAGCTTTAAATGTGGGAATTACAATCGAAAGAGCAACAAACAGGCCAACTAGAACGATCGTACCCTGCGCCAACCGTCCTAACACCAGCCCCAAATTTCGTGCTTGGTGGTGGTTGCGGGTAAGCCGCCTGACCGCTTTTTTAATCGCCCCGCCCACACAGAAAAAGATTGCAAAGACAATTAACGCTAGCACAATATTGGGCAACAGGATAATCAAGCTGTCAATCATGCTCTCCATCTTTGCCCCGACTGCGGATATCTCTGCCTTCATAAAGTTTCCTCACGTATCAGTCGTTGTAGATATTACTAAAATTTAGCTCTGTTAAGTTCTATCTAAAGACTGTAGGTCGGCACGACGCGAGGAATATTTTTTGGCACTCCTCAAAATTTTGAATGCGGATTATAGGTTGAGATAGAGTACATTTAAATCTATTAGTAAACCATCTGTGGATGAGGAATAATAAAGAAGCGGATGAATTAATGCCCTCTAAGTGCAGGAAAAGCAAAAACAACGCATCCGTGACTAAATCCCATCTGCTAAGGGGACTCGCCATGCCGACAATTCCTGAATTTTTAGCTCCTAATTCCCAAAGGGCGGTAAGTCGAGTAACTGATTTTTAGAAGGTGGAAGCTGGGCGGGATTTTTGCCTGGGGCGGAAGTTTGGCGGATTTCCAGAGCAGTTTCGCCGGGATTTGCAGTGCGAGTGGGTACTATCTCCAAAGAATATACTGTCTCGGTTTTTGCAGGAGCGGGATTTTGGGCTTTCGCGAGCAAGTCAACAGCATCTCCGAGGGCGCTAGTTAAATTTTTGCTAGTTTCAGCGTGGCGGGCTTCTTCTTGTTTGAGGGCTTGAGTGAGTTGTTTAACTTGTTCGATCGCCCGATCGCGCTCTTCGAGAACTTCTGCTAACTTAGCTTTAAGTTCGCCTACTGTGTGCAGTTGTGCGATTTCCTGCTGGCGAGCAACTCCAGCATCGTCGCCTTCGGGCACAAGGGGGGAAAAATTTTGTAATTGCTCTATTTGTGCTTCCAGAGAAGCGATGCTTTGCTGAGTTAATTTAGCATCATTCCGCCGCTGCTCGGCTTCGGTATTGTAGAGTTGCCGCCACTGAGCCGCACTTTCACCGGCCTCATCGCGATCGCGCGAAACTTCTGTTAACTGCTGTTGCAGCCGCTTGATTTCATCTAACCACTGTCTGACATCCTGAGCCATATTGATTTTAGATTTTAGATTTTAGATTTTAAATTAGCAATGGCTTAATTAAGTAACGCTCCTTATTTCCAGTTGCGCGATCGTCCTGCATCCATTTTCCATTTTCGAGTTCCCCCTCTCCTGTGCGCTATGAACATTTATTACTGGTTGCGCTACCTGATTTTAGCTTTGTTTAAGGCGCTTTTAAGCTTGCTTCGAGCTCTCAAACGGAAATTTGGGGGTTTTTGGCTGTTTTGTCGGTGTTTGACTTGGGGCACGCTCAAGGAAGTCGGGGCGAAGGCGGGAGAGCAGCGCTTGCCGGGGCTGTCTGCGGAAATGGCCTACAATTCTATGCTGGCGCTGTTTCCGGGGCTGTTGGCTATTTTATCTGCGATCGCTCTGTTTGAACCTTTGCAGTCAACACTTTATCAAATCGCCCGTCTTTTGGGCGAAATTATACCCGATGACGTGCGGAATTTAATTGGTGGCTTAATCAAAGAAATTCTGTTAACTCGGAGTAAAGGGCTGTTTTCGGTGAGCTTTCTTGGGGCGATTTGGGCATTTTCTGGAGTAATGAGCGCGGCGATGGCTGCACTCGATCGCATCCATGAAACCCCGATCGATCGAACTAGACCATTTTGGAAAGCCAAACTTATTTCTCTGGCGCTCAGTATCGGTACAATTGTGCTGTTAATTCTAGCATCGGGAGTAGTATTTGTCAGCGACTTAATTGTACAAGCTATTGCCCGCCAGAGCTGCCTGCTGGAGTCCGTCGCCAATTGCGATTTAAAAGATGTCCAAAATTGCTTGCTCCTCGCCGGCAATTGCCCTTTAGAGTCGCAACTGTTAGGTGCTTGGCGGCTGTGGAGGTGGCCGATTTCTTTGGGAATTGTATCACTGGCTTTTGCATTTATTTACCGCTACGGGCCTAGCCGCCGTCAACCAGATATTCCTATTGTATCAGGAGCTGTTTTTGCTGCTATTTTGTGGGCGCTATTTTCAGCTTTATTTCGGTTTTATGTTTTGCATTTGGGCAATTACACTTGGACTTACGGCACAATCGGAAGTTTTATTGTGTTGCTGCTGTGGCTCGATATTTCTTCTTTGGTAATGCTGATAGGCGCTCAGTTGAATGTGACAGTGGGAAAGGCTATTAAACAATCAAAATTAAAATAATTTTTTAATTTTGATTTGTTAATTGTTATTTGCCGGATGCTGGCTTACCTACGGAGTACAGTGCTGAGGATGCCCGCAACAAAAGACAGAAAAATCAGTATCCAAATGACACCACCGGGAATGAATGTCAAGAGGCCAACACCTCTGAGAATCCAAACTAGGAGGGTGAGGCCCAGGATCGTCAAAAAGATGCGGGTAGATAGTCGCATTTGAAATCTAGGAGAATTAGTCATGTTTAATGTTAAAGTTTTGTCTGGATCAATGATAGCTGCTTTGCTGGCGATCGGCAGTTACCTCACCTTAATTTCTACTCCCGGTTCCACTGTTGCGCTGAGGGCTACAAATGTGCTGGGAGAAGCGGCAAATGCTGCTCAAAAAACACCTTCTGCAAGTTTAACAATTTCCGATCGCACAATTGGAGCGGCGAAGGTGGGGATGGCTTTCGGACAATTGAAAAAGGCTTTGGGCCCCACAGCACAGTTTAAGGTACAGTCTCCTTTTATGGTAGACTTTGATGCTGTGGCTGTCAGTCAGTCGGGAAAAGTGCAATATCGGATTATCTATGCTGCGGGTACAAAGCTAAAAGATACCGATGTCATTGAACTTTTGATGACTGACAATTCTAGTTATAAAACAGGTCAGGGCGTCGGGCCGGGAATGAGTCTGAAACAAGCCGAGGCAATTTACGGCAAAGCGACTTTATCTTATAACGTGGATAATGAAATGAGAGAAGGGGTTGTATTTGCCAAGCAACCCACTAGAAAAATTATGTTTGTTCCCAAGGCTGAAGGGAAACAATTTGCGGGAGTTTATGGCGCTGGTCAAGGGGGATTTTATCAGACTAATAAGTATCAGCCGAATGCTGTGATTCGATCTGTGATGGTGCGGAAGTAAGTTAGGAGAGACAGCCCAACAGATAACTCGGCGATTGAAATCGCTTCTACAGAAACTATCGTCCCAGCAGAGGGGGACTCAAGAAAGGAAAGACGATCGCACTTATCAAAAAAGTGTGATCGCCAATGTTTAGTTAACTGAAATCGCCGCGAAAATTACCATTTATAACGGGCTGCTGACGTAATTGGAAGGGCGGCCCAACGCCGATAAACGGTGACTGTCCCCACTGCGATCGAACACAACCTCAAACTTAACGTGGGGTATAGTTTGACGCAGAAACTGAAAATGCCCGTCTGCATCTGAACGACTGCGGAAGCGGGCAACAATAATCCATTGCTGAGAGGGTAACAAACGGGCGATCGCCCAACAACACAAGCGTTGTTTGTATGTCATCATAGAATTTATCTCCATTGAATGTTGGAGCCAGAGCCAGCCCGGAACCTTGGACAGTAAGGGGCTGGCTTTTGACTGTTTACAGGTCGCTTTATAACGCATTATGACGTACAATATAAAATGACTTAAAATGAAATATTTTTATCTGTCTTAACTCAAAACAGCTTAAGATGGACTGTGTTGAAATGTTTTGCAGTACAACGAATGGCTTCACGGGGAAGAGTTACCGCATACCTACCAGAAGAGATTCAAAAAGCTCTCGAAGAATGGGCAGAAGAAGAAAGCAGATCCGTTAGCAGTTTGACAACGTACCTGCTGACGAAATCTGTTCGAGAACGCCAAGAACAGAAAAAAGATAAATCAGAAAGCGATCGCCCTTAAGAACTATCGCCCGCCATCCCATCCGCGTCCATCCGCGTCCATCCGCCTACATCTGCGGTCAAAAAAAGAACCATCGCCTCAAAAAAATAAGGTGGGCCGCAGCCCACCCTATTCAAATTATTTCGCAGTCACCAACTGTGCCGGCAGCCGCTTAAACGCCAATCTTTCATTCTCGATATCCACAAAAATGGTATCGCCGTCAGCAAAATCTCCCCGCAAAATACCCTTCGCCATTTGCGTTTCCAACTCGCGTTGAATTCCCCGCTTCAATGGCCGCGCACCGTAAACCGGATCGTAACCTATTTCTGCTAAGAAATCGATCGCAGATTCCGACAATTTCAGAGACATTTTGCGATCGGCTAACCGTTTTTCCAAGCGCTTAACTTGCAACAGCACAATCTGCCGCAGTTCCGTCTTACTCAAACCGTGGAAGATAATCATCTCATCAATCCGGTTCAAGAATTCCGGGCGGAAAGTTCCCCGCATCGCTTCCATCACCCGACTCCGCATTTGTTCGTTATCTCCCGCCACATCTAAGATGTATTGAGAGCCGACATTCGATGTCATAATAATCACAGAATTCTTAAAGTCTACCGTGTGACCTTGAGCATCGGTAACGCGGCCGTCATCCAGAATTTGCAGCATGATGTTGAATACATCCGGGTGCGCTTTCTCGATTTCATCGAATAGAATCACCGAGTAAGGACGGCGGCGCACAGCCTCAGTTAATTGTCCGCCTTCATCGTAGCCGACGTATCCCGGAGGCGCACCAATTAACCGCGAAACCGCGTGTTTTTCCATGTATTCCGACATATCAATTCGCACGATCGCTTCTTCGGTGTCGAACAGATAAGAAGCTAATGCTTTGGCTAACTCGGTTTTACCCACACCCGTGGGGCCGAGGAAGATAAAACTCGCAACCGGACGATTTGGATCGGCTAAACCTGCGCGCGATCGCTGAATTGCATCTGCAACCGCCGTCACCGCTTCATCCTGTCCGATTACCCGCTTGTGCAGTTCATCTTCCAAGTGCAGAAGTTTCTGCATTTCCGATTCAACCAACTTGCTGATCGGAATTCCCGTCCACTTGGAAATAATCTCCGCAATGTCACCTTCTGTAACTTCTTCCCGCAGCAGAGTTTGACCTGTGGTTTGAGTTGCTGTCAGTTGAGTTTCCGCTTCTTGCAATTGTTTTTGCAACTGAGTTAACGTGCCGTATTTCAACTCAGCAGCGCGGTTCAGGTCATATTTTAATTCAGCTTGCTGAATTTCAATATTGACCTTATCAATCTGTTCTTTAATCTTTTGAATGCTGCCGATGACACCTTTTTCCGATTGCCATTGAGCATTCAAACCGTTTTGCTGTTCCTTGAGGTTGGCTAAGTCTTTTTCCAGTCTTTCCAAACGTTCGATCGAAGCAGAGTTACTTTCTTTTTGTAGGGATAGTCTTTCCATTTCTAGCTGCAAAATCCTGCGGTCGATTTCGTCTAGTTCTTCCGGCTTGGAGGTAATCTCCATTTTGAGTTTAGCGGCTGCTTCGTCCACTAAGTCAATGGCTTTGTCGGGCAGGAAGCGATCGCTAATATATCGAGTAGACAAAGTAGCCGCCGCCACTAGGGCGCTGTCAGAAATTTTTACGCCGTGGTGAACTTCGTACCGTTCTTTCAAGCCCCGCAAAATTGAGACAGTATCTTCAACTGTCGGTTGGTCAACATAAACTTGTTGAAAACGGCGTTCTAGTGCCGCATCTTTTTCGAGGTACTTGCGGTATTCGTCGAGAGTTGTAGCGCCGATACAGCGCAATTCTCCCCTAGCTAACATGGGTTTAAGTAAGTTACCGGCATCCATCGAACCTTGAGTTGCGCCAGCACCGACAACGGTGTGAATTTCATCGATAAATAAGATGACTTTGCCGTTGCTGTCGGTAACTTCTTTGAGCACCGCTTTCAAGCGTTCTTCAAATTCTCCCCGGAATTTTGCACCTGCAATTAACGCGCCCATATCTAAGCTAATTAATTGTCTGTCTTTGAGAGATTGCGGCACATCTCCGGTGATAATTCGCTGGGCGAGTCCTTCGGCGATCGCAGTTTTGCCGACTCCCGGTTCCCCAATCAATACCGGGTTGTTTTTGGTGCGACGGCTCAAAATTTGAATCGTGCGGCGGATTTCGTCATCCCGTCCGATTACCGGATCGAGTTTGCCTTGACGCGCGGCTTCTGTCAAATCTCGGCCGTATTTTTCCAGCGCTTCGTATTTGCCTTCTGGATTTTGATCGGTCACTTTGTTCTTCCCCCGGACTTGGGTAATGATATCTTTGAGCTTGGCTTCATCTAGTTTAAATTCTTGCAGCAGATTTTTGCCGAAACGATCGTCCTTAACGTAACCTAGTATCAAATGCTCGATCGAAATAAATTCATCGCCGTAGTCTTTGCGATAAGTTTCGGCGCGATCGAGCAAAGTGTCGAGAGAACGACCTAGATAAACGTTGCCGCCGCTTCCAGTAATTTTCGGCTGACGACTGATAAACTCATCAGTGCGATCGCGCAATTTTGCTACAGAAACTCCCGCTTTGTTAAATAAGCTGCTAGCGAGCCCCGATTCTTGTTCCAGCAAAGCTTTCATCAAGTGTTCGCTTTCTAGCTGCTGCTGCTGACCTGCTTTGACAATTTCGGGGGTGCGGGCGAGGGCTTCCCAGGCTTTTTCGGTAAATTGGTTTGGATTATTCGGTTGCATAAATTTTAATTCCCTGCATTAAAAATGATGACTGCTGTAGAGGCAATTGCTCGATCGCCCGTACAATTGTCATTGTAGGGAGTTGCGGAGGGCGATCGGATCGGTGTTCCCCTATCTGTAGATAGGTATTTCCGTCCTTTGTCGCAGTCTCTGGCAGCCAAAAGCAAACTGTCGCCCCTAAAAGTTGCACTCTTGGATAAAAGCAACTCTCACATTAAAAATGCTTTCTAGTGCCACTTGAAAAAACTGCACATTCTTAAACAGTCTCCTGCTGCGGAAAATGGAGAAATACTCATGTAAATAGGAGAGAGGACTGGAGAAGCGTCACAGTCCTATAGCTAAACCCGAAGCGTTATTGTTTTACTCATCAATAACAGCCGCTATAACTCTCACACCTAGAAAATATAGCTATGAAAATTTTACCTTTAATTTCGTTAGGTATTATAGCAAGTGCTGCGATCGCACTAGCCCCTGAAGCTTTGGCAAATACCTGGCGTGCCGCACACCGGATGTCTGGTTTTTCCGCCGACAGCAATTACTACTTGTATCTAGAAAGTTCCAGAGATACAGGAGCGGGAATTCCCAAAGCAAAATTGCAAATTGTCCAAGTTGCTGCAAATTCCTGCATCAAAAATGGGTGTATCCAAACTAAATATGGCGAGCCAGACTCGAATAAAAGCACTAAAATGGCAGAAGATGACTTGCTTAAAAAAAGTTGGAATAACAGGCAAACTTTGAAGTTAACTCCTCCTCAAGCTGGAACTAAACTGAACATTATTTCTCGTACTCCCGGAGCCAATGGAAGCGAGACAGTCGCCGTCAAAGTCAATACAGCAAAGCCTTTACAAATTCGCCTGGAACAGCGGCAAAAAAATGCTTCTGCTGGCAAAGAAAGCGCGGCAATGCGTCTTGTAATTAATCATAACGGTCGGCAGCGTGTCCTCGGATCGCTGAACAATTTTGAAGATTGGGTATTCTCTTATTCAATCCGAGAAGTTCGTTTGTCTCCGAACGGCCGCAATGTCGTTGTCCTGGTGGACAAGACAGAACGCACTTTTGAGGGAGTCTTGAAAACTACTGTTGTACAAGGCTTTGTTCTTTAGGCTTGCTATATTCCCAGGTTTTGACCTGGGAATTATCAAAACTTACGCAGAACCCCTATATGTAAGGTACACGCGGCCCACCTACAGATAGAGTCTGTGCGTTAGTCCCGATCGGGTTGTTAATTATTCTTTATTTTGATAATTGATATATCAATACATTTTAAAATTTCCCTCTTCCTTCCTCCCTCTTTCTTTTTCCTTGAACATCTGCCTCCTGACTATTGACGAATGCTCCATCATTAATCCGTGTATCCCTGTCAAAATCCATATCTTGCCTGACTGACTTCATGCCTGCATCACCACCCGTTCCGGGAGACTGACAATAAAAGTTGAACCTTTACCGTCTTCGCTTTCGACGCTAATTTCGCCGCCGAGAATTTGACACAAACGTTGGCTAATTGTCAATCCCAAACCCGTGCCTCCATACTTGCGGGTAGTCGAGGCATCAGCTTGGGTAAAAGGTTTAAATATCTGCTCTAATTGCTCGTCCGTCATGCCGATGCCGGTGTCGCTGACTCGAAACATTAAAACTTGAGAAGTATAGTTTGAACCCGATTGAAAATCATTATTTTTATTTGGTTTCGTCGGTCGTGATTTTTCAATTTTCATTCTTTCGACGCCGATAGTAATGACGCCTTTTTCGGTAAATTTGGCAGCATTGCTGAGCAAATTGAGGAGAATTTGCCGTACTTTCGGTTGGTCGGCGTACATTGTGCCGAGTTCGCCTTTTGTTTTCAGTGCTAAAGCATTACCTTTTTTTTCTACTAGCGGTTGAGCAGTAGTCATCACTTCTTCAATCATCGTTGCCACGTCGAAGTTTTCCAAATAAAGGGTGACGTGACCGGCTTCTATTTTGGAAATATCGAGGATGTCGCTGATCATATCCAGCAGGTGTTTGCCTGCGGTTTGAATTTTTTCTAAGTCGGGGAGAAAATCTTCGGAACCGGAATCTTGAGCGTCTTCTTGCAGCATTTCGCTGTAGTTGATGATGGCATTGAGGGGGGTGCGGAGTTCGTGGCTCATGTTGGCGAGAAATGCACTTTTCGAGCGGTTGGCAGCTTCGGCTGCTACTTTTGCTTCGTGCAAGTCTTCTGTATATTCTGCTACGCGCTGAATGAGTTCGTTGAGCGAAACTGCCAGCATTCCCACTTCGTCGGAAGTAGTGACGGGTACTTGCAAATCAAAGTTTGATTCTTCGGTAACTCGCTGGGCGATGAGGGTGGTGGCTTCTAAGGGGCGGGCGATCGCCCGGCTGGTGTATGCTGCAAGTAGGGCTGCGATACCGGCGGATACCGCTAGAGAGCAAACCAGAATCAGAGTTCCAAGTTTTTCTGCTTCCTCGTAGGTTCTAAATGCCTCATCTGCTTTATCGCGAAAGTTGCCGGCCAGTTGGGCAGAATCTTCGGAAAACTGTTTGAGTTTCAAAGCAGTTTCGCCCGCCACAAAATTGTTCAAGTTCTGCCTCAATGCCTGCTGCTGCTTCGGATTCAAAGCAGATAATTTCGCAGCAGCCAACAATTTTTGTACTTGTTGAAAGTATGATTCTACGGTTTTGCCGTTGACTTGAGCGAACTGTTGAAGCTGTTGGTAGTCTTTGGCAATCTCGGGATTCTTCGTCTGCGACGGGGTTTGCAGTTGTTCGAGGATGCCGCTCATCTGAGCAACGCGAGTCAGGAATTCCGAGCGTTGGCGATCGAAAATTTGCGGTTTGGCCGTCAGACTCGCCAGCTCTTGCTGCTGAATTCTGACTTCCTGCACCGTGTTATTGAGGTTTGTCAGGATTTCCGCTTTATCTCGGTCGATCGCTAGTTTTTCTCTAACTTGCTGTTTGTGATAGGATTCTACTCCGCGTCCCGCCACAGCACCCAAAACGGCAATACTAATGACCAAGGCGTATCCGCAGCCGATTTTCTGCCTGATACCCAAGCGGCCCAACAGACTTTTCAACCCTATTTGAGGACGGTTATGCAGTTGATTTTTCAAAGCTAAGGTTAAAGACATGGGCAATGTACTCGTCACCTTTGAGAGGCACCATCTATATTCTAATTGATGCCTGCCGGAGGGTAAATAAAGTTCTGGCTTCGGACTAGGTTTTGGTAGTTGTAGGGTCTTTGCAGGGTTCCACAGCTCGATCGGCTTGACAGTTTGCAGCAGTTATGCGTAAAAAATTATAGCAGAAGGAAGAAGTATCTTCGGCTGTATTCAGCTTTCTTCCCTTCAGCGATGCGAGCAGGCAAGTCGCGGTTCCTGAGCGAAGTCAAAGGGTAGTGCAAGTCGCTCAGAGTAAAAAAAAGCAAGAAGGAAGAACGAGTCAAAGGCATGGTTTCAGTAATTAAGAACATCCTCACCGTTTTGGTGGTTGCGATATAAGTGGTGAGTTATAAGTTGCAAGTTATGAGTTAGATTTCTCATTTAAAACTCTACTCTACTCGCAACCCACAACTCTATCGCTGTTCTCCTACTGGCAAAGTCGAAATTGTGCTATCTCCGCAGGAATTTTGGAAGCATTAGGTACGTTTGCACTTGCTGGAACGAAGATTCCCAGGCCATAACTGCAACCCTCTGCCGTCGTGCATTCCCCAGGCTTAGCAGTGATTTGATATTGGCCTTGGGATGGGGGAGTAAAAGAGATTGACGCCAGTTCGCCTGTTTTTTGACTCACAGCGATTTCCTGACCGCTTTCATCCTTGAGAGATAAGTTTAAATCCTGACAATTTCCGTCGCAAGTGGCAACAAAAACATACTCCACATTAGGATGCAACGTTGCTCTAAAAGGAGATGAAACTTGCTTGCGAACTTGGCCCAGCAACGGCACAAATACTAATTTTTGACCGTTGCCTTTCCGCTGGTCAACTTCTGTTTTCAAGCGACAAATCACCGTTTTTTGGTTTTCCGTCAGTTCTTGAGCAATCGCATTTCCTACAATTGCTGTACCGAGGAGCAGGGCAAGGCCGGAAATAACCAGATGTTTGAAATTCATTGATGTCCCTTAAAGTTAATTTTGGGTGATTGCAATAGACCGCTTTTGTCAGCAATCTATTAGTTTATCTGGAGCCTATCACATTTGTTGACTTTTCCGAAAAAACAGGTCGGAGAAAAGTGCGATCGAACTCATGTCTGGTTTTAGATGAATCTGGCGTCAGCTATCGCCGAAACTCTACAGATTGCGGACTGTAGGAGCAGAACCCCGTCCTGATTGTATTTTACTAAATTAGGACGATCGCCATCAGTATCTAGAAACCCGGTTTCTGGGCGGATGCCTCGCAGCTCAACCTACGATTTATAGTAGAGACCGGGTTTAACAAGACCTGAATCTGTCCAAGACTGTAAATCTCTGATACAGGTTCCCAGCTTCTCTGTCAACAACATAATACAAATTTAAAAAAGTCTTGCTAGCATCCTCAATCTTATACCAATTATTAAAAGTCAAAGCGAACCGTAAGGACACGGCAATGCCGTGTCCCTACTCAAAATCCCTCCGTTAAATCCCTTCTACAATCCATTGCCTAACTTCCTTCTTCCAATCATTTATCACTCTTCCGAAATTTCCAAGCAGGAACAAACTTGGAATCTCCCCAAACGCCGCGGCGATTTTTCTTAGCTTCGGCTTCCGCTTGTTCCAGAACACTGGCACTGGGACAGTTTTTCAAGTAAGGACGGTAAACCATTGCTAATCCTTCGCGGGTCAAAACTTCTTGGGCAAATGTGCCGTTTGGCAAACGAACTTCGCTAACTTTGCGGCCGTAGCGGTCAGTATCGGTGACTGTCAAGACAACGCGACCCCCCCCTTGTTTGACGAGCTGCTGCATTCTTTGGTGCGCTAAATTTCCCCACTTAAATTGATTTTTTAGTGCTGATGCTTTGCTATTTTTCTCAGCATTTGTGTGCGCGACTTCCGGTGCATCTACACAGGCAAAACGCACTTTGATATCTTTTCCGGCGCTATCGCTGGCGACAAGGGTGTCGCCGTCGCTGACTCGCTTGACAGCATAGTTGTTGGGCGCTAACTTTTGTGGACACCCGAATAGTAGCAATAGCATAGCAACTGCACTTAAGGTTTTTATTGTTGGGAAAAGGGTGATTTTTGTCGGGATCATATTTCTCTGTTTTATTTAGTTTCCATCCAATTTTGCCCAGCGTGGATGTCAACTATCAGCGGTACGCTAAGTGGCAGAGCATTTTCCATCGCAGTTCTAATTTTCGGTTGCAATTCTTCCCATTCATCGGGAGGTACTTCAAAGATTAATTCATCGTGAACTTGCAACAGCAGCCGCGCCTGATAGTTTTGCAAAATTTTGTGTACTTCAATCATGGCAAGTTTAATGATATCAGCACTAGAGCCTTGAATGGGAGCGTTGGCTGCAGCCCGCAAAGATTGGGCGTCATCTCTGCTGACAGATTTAAGTCTATCGGAGTGAATGTCTTGGGGATTGCGGCCTTTTAAGTCGAGGAGGCTTTCGCTCTCGAATTTTAAATAGCGGCGGCGGCCTAGAATTGTGGTAACGTATCCGAGGGCGATCGCCTCTTTTTTTACTTTCTCCAAATATTCAAAAACTTTACTGTAACGCTGGTTAAATCGTTCAATAAACTTTTTACCGTCTGCTGAAGTTTTGCCCATCGAACGACCAAACTTAATCGCCCCCATACCGTAAATTACCCCAAAATTAATCGTTTTGCCAAACCGTCTTTCGTCCGGCGTTACTTCCTCTTTTTCAAACAGCAGTTGAGCCGTTACGGTATGCACATCTCGGTTATTTTGGTAAGCTTCAATTAACACAGGCTCTTGACTCAAATGAGCTAAAATTCGCAGTTCAATTTGAGAATAGTCAGCCGACACCATCAGCCAACCTTCTTCCGGCAAAAATGCCTTGCGAATTTGCCGCGAAAACTCGGTACGGATGGGAATATTTTGTAAATTTGGATTAGAAGAAGAAAGCCTTCCCGTACCCGTTGCAGTTTGGTTGAAATCTGTATGCACTCGCCCGGTATCCGCACGCACTAACTGCGGCAAAGCATCGACATAAGTTGATTTCAACTTGGATAATGTTCGGTGTTCTAATAAATCGTCTACAATCGGGTGGTCTCCTTGCAATTTATCCAATACAGTGGCGTCTGTAGAGTATCCCGTCTTCGTTTTGCGAGATTTTTTCTGAAACTCATCCGGGATTTTTTCTAACAATATTTCGCTGAGTTGTTTCGGGGAACCTAAATTAAACTTTCTCCCCGCTGCTTGATAAGTCTTTTCTTCTATTTCTTTTAAGCTCTTTTCTAGCTGTTGCGATAGTTCTTGCAGGTAAGCTGAATCAATGCGAATTCCACAGTATTCCATTTCAGCTAAAACAGGTTCGAGGGGCTGTTCTACTTCCAGCAGCAACTTGTGCAAAGACTTATCGGGAAAGTTATGTTCATCAGCTTTATCTAATTCAGTTCTCAGTTTACCTACTAACTGAAATGTGGTGTGAACATCCATGCCGCAGTAGTCGGCTACCGCCGGAATACTGATGTCAGCAATTGTTTTGTTTTTGGGTACTAATTCATTGTAACTTTTGGCGACAATGCCTAAGTATTTCCTTGACAATTCGCTGAGGCTGTGGCTGGTTTCGGGATTGATCACGTAACTGGCTAGCATGGTGTCGAAGACGACTCCGGCTAGTTTGATTCCCTGACAGCGCAGGATCGATCGATCGAACTTAGCATTTTGCAGCGCCTTCGGATAATTCTCGCTTTCCAAAATCGGACGCAAAGCATTTAAAACTGTGGCTTTATCCAAGTTTTTGCCCGTTTTATGTCCCGTGGGAATGTAAGCAACATCCTCTTCGCCTGTTCCCCAACAGCAGCCAATTCCGACTAATTCGGCATCTCGCGGTTCGATGGCGGTGGTTTCGGTATCCCACGCCACGGGTGAGGCTTTGTCGGTGAAGGTTTGCAGCAGTTGGACTAATTCGTTTAACTGTTCGGTTGTTTGAATTATTCGGGGTTTAATTGGCAGTTTGTTTTCCTGCTGGGCGGCTAGGGTTTCTGCGGGACTAAAAAACCACAACGCATCGTCTTCTGAACTTTCAGAAGTTGCAGGTGACTTATCTATTGTGGGGTGGGGATTGGGTTCGCCCTTTTCTACTGTGGCTTCTACACTCTTTTCTACTGTGTCTTCTACGCCCTTTTCTACTACGGTTTCTTCTACACCGCCGAACCTTTTTTGAATTTGTTTAACTTTGCTTAAAAATGTCTTAAATTCTAATTTTTCCAGCATCGGGATCAAGGCTGCTTCATCAAAACCTTTGAGCTGGCAATTTTCTAAGTCTACTTCCAAGGGCACGTCTTGGACAATTGTCGCCATGCGTTGAGAATGGTAAGCAGCTTCTTTGCCTTCTTCTAGCTTTTTCTTAGTTGCTCCTTTAATCTCGTCTATTGCTGCATAAATTCCGTCGAGGGAATTGTAAGCTTCCAGCAATTGCAGGGCGGTTTTGTCGCCGATGCCTTTAACTCCGGGGATGTTGTCGGATTTGTCGCCGCAGAGGGCTTTGTAATCTACTACTTGTTCTGGCAAAATACCGAGTTTGGCTTTGACTTCTTCCGGGCCGTATTCTTGGGATTTGCCTTTGCCCGATCGCCGGAGCTCATCGGTACTCAAATATAATACGCTGATTTGTTTTTCGGTTTCTACTAATTGAAACAAATCGCGATCGCCCGTGAGGATTTTGACCTGATAACCGGCCGCGCTGGCTTTGTTTGCCAAAGTTCCCAAAACATCGTCCGCCTCGTAGCCCGGAGCAGTTATTGCAGGTAAATTCAAATAGGTGAGCAATTCTTGCAGGTTTTTGATATCCGGCTTAAAATCTTCCGGTGTTTCTGCTCGGCCCGCTTTGTAGGTGTCGTCTGCTTCGTGGCGAAATGTGGGTGTGGCGAGGTCAAAGGCGATCGCCATGTACTGGGGGTCGTGGGCCGCCATAACTTCCAGCAGCGACTTGAGAAAGCCAAAACAGACGCTGGTGGGAATGCCCGTCGTAGTTCGCAAGCCTCCGTCTCGACTTTTGGCAAAGGCGAAGTAGGAGCGAAAGGCCAGGGAGTGACCGTCAACTAAGATGAAGGTGGGTGCTTGATTTTCCGACACTGACACAGATCCCGATCGCACGAAAGTATTTTCTCATTGTAGCTATAGCAGAAGGATGTCTGATGTTTTGAAGTAGCTCATCTTTGCACCAATTCTTGTAATGCCAAAAAACAGTAGAGTATGGAGTAGATATCTGGGTAAGTCAGACCAACTGCAACGATTCTTGCTATTCTGCGTCGATTTTACTCGCTCGCCTAAAATATCTCAAAAGGTTTCTCTACAAGGTCTTTGGGATGATAAATTTTTAAAACCCCTGATTGCCCCCCTCTCCCCGAAAACAATCGCTCTCCTTCTAAGTCGTTTTCTGAATGGACTTGCGTAAACACGCAATATTATTTGCGCTTACTCCCCTATCAACCGGAAGACTTGAAGGACAGAATAAAACTATCAACTTTACAAACAGGTCTGAATTATGAAAAAGGTAATGGTTACACTCATCTCTCTAGCTACCCTTGGGCTAGGCATTGCTGTTCCCCTCCAAGCCAATGCTCAGCCTCCTATGAAGCAAACAACAAAAGTTGCGGTTACATCCCCACATACCCATGAATACCGCGTCCAGTATCACCGCCCCAATCAAAAAAAATGGATCAATGCTGGCACTTTCCGAGATCGTGTAGCTGCTAACAAAGAGGTTCAAAAACTAGAGCATAAAGGTTATAAAGCCAAAATAGTAACTCTGTAGACTTAGACAATAGAGCAGGGAGAGAAAAGGCGGGTAGCACTCGCCTTTTCTCTCCCTCACGATTATCATTATCAGTAAAAGCACAGGTTATATAGCAAGTCTAAATAGTCGTGAAAACGAGTCTGCTGAAGAAATGATAAAATAGTTATGGCAATCAAACTATGAGTTATCAAACACAACACTTTCTGGTCATTGAGGATCACCCTGAAGTGGGTCAAAATAATTGTGATTTTTTGAGGATGATAGACCCTCAGTGTTCCTGCATTATTCAGGAAACCCCTGAAGAGGGGATTGAGCAACTCAAGCAAGATAACATAGATTTAGTAGTAGTTGACTTACAATTTGGGACTTTGACAGGCGAGGAGTCAGCCAAGCCAGGTTTAGCGTTACTCAACCACATTTTTGAGCATCACCCTCTGTTAAATGTTCTCGTCTATACCAGCGAACCAAGCTATTTAAGGCAAGTCGTGAAGCAAATATTTGAACATCAAGGGGGATTTGCTGTCGTTAATAAAATGGAAAGACGGAATGCTTTTCTAGAAGGTGGTCGTAATGCTTTAGCTGGACAGTGTAAGATTCCTCGTAATTTAATGAACGAAATGCCATTGACTGATAAGGATAGAACGGTATTGGACTTGTTATGCAACCAAGCCCTTACCGATCAGGCAATTGCAGAGCGGATGCATATATCCCTCAAAACAGCTCAGAACTACGTCCAGAGTCTCAAAGCAAAACTGAATGTCGATCAGCTTGATGGTCAACTTACTAATACCCGAATCGCAGTTTGCATGGAGGCAATTAAACGTAGGTTAATCGGGTAGTTATACCCTTATTTTTTATCATCTTATGGGGTGTCCATAGTCCATTCAAGTGTTACTAGCATCCCACCTTCTTCTAATGGAACCCTTTGCCAAGCGCCATTTGGGATCTCAGCAGCAATAGTTTTCATCAGTTTAGTGCCATATCCACCACTACGACGTTTCTTGTGAGGAATATCTAATAAGAGAGGGGTTAGGCTAGTTCCATTATTCTCGATCGCTAATCGGCACTGATGATCTTTTTGAGTAAGCGAGACTGAAACTTGCGTTGCCGATCCGTTTGGAGGTTGGGCATGGCGAATCACATTAGCGATCGCTTCTCGAAAAAAGCGAAAGATATCCTCTCTCGAATCAATCCAAGCACTATCAGATTTGGGTTCTCGCAAGGGTTGTAGATGCTCTTTGACACTCAAGGTTAGTTCTCTTGAGTCAATTAGTTTTTGGAGCCATTGGTGTATCCCCCGATCCAGTCCAGATTGCAATTCTGGTGTAATCTCTAGCTTTTCTGCAATTGTGCGTGTGCTGCTGAGCTGATTGCGAAGTGCAAGCCCAACTGCTTCTAATCGATCTAAGATTGAGTTAATCATGGGAGATGGATGACTGAGGGCTAGAAGCTCAATACTATCCATTGCCAATTTTAGTTCTTGAAGTGGGCCATCATGAATGTCTGTTGCGACTCGATGGAGGAGTTTCCGCGATTGCAAAAGAACAGCCTGTCGCTCAGCTAATTTCTGCTGTTGTTGGATAGACTGCCTGAGAATTGAATAAATTGCTACACCTGAACCTGTTCCAACCCAACCTAAGATGGGGATGGATAATGGAAGAATTAACCCTTGATAGAACAAGATAAAACTTAGAGCTACATAGCTTCCTACCAAGATCGGAAGAAGCCAGCCAACCAGCAGATGAACAGGTATAAGTTTATGCTTTTTGCCTGGGCTAAGTATATATAGGCTTATGAAGTCAAGACCCAAAGTTGTGATGATGTAGTCATACCAATTCGGGATTCTTGTGAGAAATGAATGGGTCATCAAACTAGCTATTTGATTAGCTTCTACTTCTGCAAGAGACATCTCCCCAAAAGGAGATAGTTCTCGATAGGTTTCAAACCCTTTCCCTTCGGGAAGATCGATTAATACAAGTTTATCATGGAGCTTCTGAAGAGATTGGGGGTCAAAGGAAGGATTACAGTGTTCTATCTCTAGCTGAGAGGAAGGACATTGAAAATGAATATCAATACTAGGAAATGTATCAGCCGCACCCCAGAAGTTCATTTGAAAAGATAAAAGAGTTTGTAAAGTGGTAATTTTTTGAAAACCTTTGATATTTCCTGAGTTCATATAGAATTTTTCTAAGGCCATCGTTGCCACAGATTTAACCTTATGATGTATATTAATATCGGGATCATCTTCATAGCTAAAATAGGAGAATAACTCCGCTTTGCGAGCTGGGCTGTCTAAGCTTTGGGGATGTGCTGCATATCTGAAGTAACTTACTATGTGCTCTGGGGGAATAGAGGGATTTATACTTTCATTATCGAAAGGAAGTAAATTATGATAATCATTTATGACTGAATTTTCTGAGGGGAACTTACTTGGACGAGCCACCAAAACAATCTGGTTTGAATATTTACTAATCAACTCTTGAAAGGGATGTTCTACCTGAGTATCTGTATCAAGCTCAATGTACTGGCTCATTTGAGTAGGCAAATTTATGACTACAACCTTTGCACCACTGTTGATTAAGCTTTTCACTAAAATTGCATAGAAAGTATTCAGTTTATATAAGTTATGAAAGTTATATCCTAAAAGGGCAGGCTGCTCGATCTTAAGCAGTAGAATTTCTTTGGGTCTAAGCGCTGGTTTATGAAGTCGTATTAGATGATCCTGAATGTCGAGTTCCATTTTATTGAGCATAGGTAAGTTGCTAGCTACTGCACAGTAAAACAAGCTCCAAGCAGTTACTAAGCCAATACCTATTGAGGGACGATATCTGATAGTCTTCATTCGATATTTATATTATTTATTTGTGAGGTGCAGTCAATATAAAATTGTTGGCTTGGGTGGGATTCGGTTTAAAGTTACACACAAATCTTGTGAACACTGTCTCAACCGCCAACGATCCAATTTTGTACTAATCGTTCCATCATAGATACTACCATTCAAATGAAACCTGTATATTGAGCGGACATTATTGCCGTCAATTTATAGTTTCAGTTTAACCAAGTCTCTTTGTCCAATACCATCAGTAATTCGTCCAGCACTAATCCCGACTTAGGTTACTGTGGCTGGGAGATATAACAGAGTCAATAAAAGTAAAGCTTGGCATACAATACGAGATGCAAAAGGAAGCATGAGCCATTTATTCTTAGTTCAATAGTACAACTCTGACATTGGCCTTTGAGGGCGAATTGTCTTCTCCAGTATATAGCAATTCACGGTTTGGTGAGGTACACCTAAATAGCTGTAAATCTTATAGAACCCATTGGGGAGCTGTGATGATGAGCTAAGATCGGAAAAAAATGTCGTACTCCCGCAGCTTAAGCGATAAAGAGTGGGAACTCATCGAGCCATTATTACCACGAAACAAGAAAACCAGACCGCCTACTCAGTCAAAGAGAGAAATCTTGGATGTTATCTTTTATGACTCGCAAGCGGTAAACGCACGGGTGGTCAGAAACCGGGCTTGTTGCATCATACTTCGTTACAGCTCGCAGAAACGGTAAAAAACCGGGTTTCAGAAGGTTTTGATGCGTAAGTCCCAATCTCAAATCTCAAATCTCAAGTCGCTTGACTGTGCAGCTTGGCTGAGAATAGTAGAAGATGTTAAGTACGATTCCCTGCGGGATAGCTTCGCTTCACGCAAATTTACCAACAAGTGCCGATCGAAGCCTATGGGTGACATTAACCGATGCTACGAAATCCTCGAAATTGAGCCTGGAACTTCCTTAGAAGACATTAAGCGCGCTTACAGGGATTTAGTGTTTGTGTGGCATCCCGATCGGTTTGCCAACAACGATCGCCTCCAACAAAAAGCTCAACAAAGATTAACAGAAATTAATCAAGCTTACCAGCAGTTGCTGTCGTTTTTGAGTCAGCCTGAATCGAGGTCGATCGAAAAACAGTTTCAGCAGCCACCGCCCCCTGCGCCGGAAAAGCCGCTGAGAAGGCGTTCTGGAAAATCAGTCGCCAGGCCTGGTTCCCAGCGCCGTCAAACCCGCCCAAAAGCCGCCTCCAAAAAATTTCTCACTCAAAAAAACTCTTCAAGCAAGAAACGATTTACCACTCACAATCGCCAAGCGCGGCGGGGCAGAAAGCAGCCAGGGCGAAGCGTTGCGAGGGAAGCACTGCCATCTCAACACTATCGAAAGCTTACCTCGAAAAGGAAAAAAGAATTTTCAACTCAATACTCAAAACCGCGAAGCGCGCCGAGGGAAGTGCGGCCATCTCAACACTATTCAAGCTTCCCTTGGTGGCCGCTGGCAATCGCCGTGGCGAGTTACGCTTTGACCGGTTGGATTTTGACGGAATCAAGGGAATCAGTCGCCCGGCCGTGGATGTGGGCTTTAATCTGCGGTGCCGATTGGCTGTGGGCCGCGATTTTGCTGGCGGAGGGTTCAGCAACGCCTAGAGTGTGGCTGGCGGCCTTAGTTTTGGCTGGGGCGGTGGGGGGTTCGATCGCCGGTTTTCAGGCGGGAGGAATGGAAACAGGGGCTGCTTGGGGCGCAGTTGGAGCTGGTTTGGGCGCGATCGCCAGTTCCGAGGCCGAGTCGCGGGCTGTGGCTGCTGTTTTGGGTGTAGGGGGAGTGGTGACAGTGGTGGGATTGATGGCGGGAACAGATTCTGGGAATTGGGTCAAGGTGTTGGCGGCGGCCGTGTGTTGGGCGATTGTCGGCTTGACGTGCGGGCTGGCGGCGGAAGTAGGTGGGAATTCTGGCGGCCCCGTCGGGCTCGGAGGTGCGATCGGGCTGGGGATTGGGGCGTGGGCTGGGGTGTGGGCTGGGGCGGGTTCGGGGGCGATCGTCCAAGCTTTCGCTATCGCCGGGTCTAAGACTGTTTATGGGGCTTGGGCTGCGATCGGCATTATTGCTGGAGTTGTGGCGCGGATGGTCGCTGCAGAAAGGTTGAGCAACAACGGCAGCGGGCTTTATACGTTTATCCTGTTGGTGGCTACTTCGGGTTTCGGGCTGTGGCTGGGACGGTTGGCTGGGCGAGCGGATCTTTTAAATTAGTCATCAGTCATTAGTCTTTAGGCAAAATTACCAATTACCAATTACCAACTACCACTTCCCCATTATTCTATTGTTTAGCAACGACTAAGACGATTAGGACGTTATTTGCTGACACCCTTCCCTCTTCCTTCTTCCTTCTTCCTTCCTCCTTATTTCTGACATCCGTTACATCCCGTACAGTGCTCGTTGCCGAACTTCCTTCTTCCCCTAGCGAATCCGTTGCCGAACTTCCTGCTTCCTCCAGCATAAATCCCAGGACTTATCGCTTTTGAGTAGCGCTTCAAACTCAGCCCTTGGCAAAGCCTGACTGAAAAGATAGCCTTGAATTTCGTCGCATTCGTGTTCGCACAAAAAATCAAGTTCTTGCTGATTTTCTACCCCCTCAGCAACCACCGTCATGTTCATGCAGTGTGCCATTTGAATAATCGCTATTGTTATCGCTGCATTTTGGCGATCGTCTGCAATATCGCGAATAAAACTCTTGTCTATTTTGATCGCATCAAACGGAAAGAGTTTGGGATAACTCAAAGAAGAATATCCCGTTCCAAAATCATCAATTGCTATCCTAATCCCCTGATCTTTCCACACCGTAAAAGCTTTAGCTGCTGCAATTTCGTCTTGCAAAACCAGACTTTCTGTCAGTTCTAATTCCAAACACTTGGGATCGAGGCCAGTTTCTGTTAATATCTCCCTGACTCTTTCCGTGAAATTTTTTCGCTCGAATTGACGGGCGGATACGTTAACTGCCACTCGGAGGGGCGGTAAACCTGCTCTTTGCCATGTTTTAGCTTGCCTGCAAGCAGTCTCTAATACCCATTCACCCAACGGTGCAATCAAGCCCATTTCTTCAGCCATGGGAATAAATTCCCCTGGGGAAACTCGCCCCCGTTCTGGATGATTCCAGCGGAGCAAAGCTTCAGCCCCAATAATTTTACCTGTTTTAATTTCTATTTGCGGCTGATAGTAAATTTCAAACTCTGAGCTTTTTAAAGCATGGCGCAAGCAAGTTTCTTGAAGAAGTGTATTGATAAAAAAATTAGCATTTTTTGCCGTATAAAAATGATAAGTATTGCCGCCTTTCTGCTGAGATTGATACATTGCTATATAAGCATTTTTCAGTATTTCATCTCCGTCGATGCCGTCACCGGGATACAAGCAGACACCCATACTAGCAGTGACATACACTTCACAATCTTTGACAATCATACCTTGGGATACAAGATCTAAAATGTTTTGAGCAATCTTTGCCACATCCTGTTTTTCTGCAACTGGTTTAAGAATCAGCGCGAATTCTGCCGCTTCCAAACGAGCAACAATATTAATGTTTTCCATGCAGTTATTTAGCCGCTGGGCGATGGTGCAAAGCACTGAGTCGCCGATATCGTGTCCCCAGGTACTGTTAATGCGGTTGATTTTATCTAAGCTAAGCGTGACAACTGGAACGAATCCTGAAAATTCTTTTTGACCATCTAATACTCGACTTAACTTTTCTCGCAAAAATGAACGATTCGGCAGGTTCGTCAAGCTGTCATACTGATGTCGGTAGAGTGCCAGTTGAATAGTTGTGTGCAAGTTTTTTTCTTCAAATGGCTTGACAATATAGCCGAACGGTTTTGTACTATTAACTCGTCGCAAAGTAGTTTCATCGGCATAAGCTGTCAGATAAACTACGGGAATTTGAAAGCGCAAGCGAATTTCTTCTGCTGCTGTAATGCCGTCGATTTCTCCTTGCAGGTTAAGATCCATTAAAACTAAATCCGGGCGCAATTTGGCTGCCGATTCAATCGCTTCTTCTCCCGAATAGACCATGCCAGTTATTCTATATCCTAGAGATATCAAACTGTCGGAAATGTCTTCCGCAATGATGCTCTCGTCTTCAACTATCAGAATTTTTTTGTTAGACACTAATTTTTTTCCTCAGACTGCAATTTAGGTTGACAAAAGGTTATTCTAAAAGTTGTGCCAGCAGTTTCTAACAGTTCTATTCCCCCCCGGATTTGCTTGACTAAAGACCCGACGAGTCGCAAACCCAACGTTCGGGCTTTTCGATAATCTAAGTCTTGAGGAAAACCAATTCCGCTGTCGCTCACGGTTAGCACGCAAAGTCGATTTTTATCCCAAGTGAAATCTATGTTAATTTTACCTTTAATTTGTCCTTTGAAAGCATATTTGAGAGCATTTGTCACAAGCTCGTTGATAATTAACCCGCAAGGAACTGCCGTATCAATATTAAGAGAACACGGCGCAATATTTGTTTGCAACTTAACGCCTTCTGCATGAATTTCATAAGCTTGGAATAAATTGTGTGCGAGATTTTGGATATATTCAGCAAAATCAATGTTTGACCAGTCTTTGGAGTGATATAATTGTTCGTGAACCAGAGCCATTGATCTGACTCGGTTTTGACTTTCTTTTAACATTTCACTAACGCGGCTGTCTTGAATGTAGCGAGACTGAAGTTTCAGCAGGCTAGAAATAACTTGGAGGTTGTTTTTGACGCGGTGGTGAATTTCTTGGAGAAGGACTTCTTTTTCGGCGAGGGAGGCTTTGATTTGATCCTCATCCCGTTTGCGCTCTGTAATATCGCGTACTACAGCTTGGAGAAATTTTTGTCCGTTAATTTCCATTGCGTTTAACAGAACTTCTGCGGAAAATTCTGAACCGTCAAGTCGTTTGTGTACCCAGTCAAAGCGACAGCTACCTGTTTGCATTGCTGCCGATATTCTCTGTATTGCTAGACTGGATGAGTCTTGTCCGCTAGGCTGAAATTGTGGGGAAAAGTCGCTCAATCTCTTGCCGTAAAATTCTTTTGTGTTGCTACAGCCAAATATTTTTAAGGTAGCGGGGTTGCAGTCAAAAAACTCCTTTTCGTCAAGCAACATTACTGCGTCGCTGGTAGCTTCATAAAGGCTACGAAATTTGTGTTCTGATTCTTGCAGCGAGCATATCAATTGGTTTTTTAGAGCTTCTGCACGCTTGCGGTCGGTAATGTCTATTCCTACGGAAACCGCAGCAGTTCCCTGATGATATTTCTGAGCTACTATCAAATAGTTGCGGACGAAACCGTTAATTTCAATGTCTATTTCTTGCCAGGTTTGCTGAGATGAACTCTCAAAAAAATTTCGGATCAGTTCTCCAAAAGTCGAGCCTTTCTCGAGAAAGTTTATTTCTTGACCGACAAAGCTTTCAGGAGACAGGTTGAATGAGGTTGCTAAGTGCTGGTTGACTCCAATATACCGCAAATCTGAACTGATCCAAGAAATCAGTCCCGGTACCGCATCCAAAACGGCGCGAAGTTGGTCTGTAGCTTCTTGGAGTGCTTGTTCCGATCGCTTGCGATCGCTAATATCTGTCGCCGTTCCGCACAAGCCTAAAATAGCGCCGTTTGCAGCTTGGTTGACGATGCTATTGACGCGCAGGTGGACGGGAGTACCGTCTTTACGAATGTGTACTGTTTCGTAAGGAGAATTAGCGGTTTGTGGCTCAATTTTGGTTCTTGCTAAAAGTTGAGCAAATATTTCTCTTGGTCTACTTCCTTGATCGGGAACTAAAAAATCGGTGAAGCGGCGTCCGATCATTTCTGGCGGTTCGTAACCGTAGATGCGTTTGGCGGCGGAATTGACAAAAGTCAAGAGGCCTTCAATATCAATCGACCAAATCAATTCTTGGGAGGTTTCTACGAGGTTGCGGTACTTTTTTTCGCTTTCGGCAAGTGCTGCATTGAAGAATTTCGTCTGCTGCTGAAGTCTCTCTTCTAATTCTTGATTTGCCGTCTCCAGAGTTGCGATCAACTGCTCGCGCTCGCTAATTTCAGTAGAAACACCCACTGCCCCAACCACTTCGCCGTTTCCATCTCGCAGCGCTGCCGATCGAATTTCGTGAATAAAATGCCTCTCTCGGACGTTCCAAGTGCGATCGTTTCCTGCTATTACCTCAGCAATATTTTCTAAGATATCTGGCTGGCTGCTGTAAACTTCAAAAATCGACAGCCCGACAGTTGCACTTGTTGGTTTGAGTCCCAATTTTTCTAATCCTTTTCCTGCTGCAAGGGTCAACTTGCCTTCTCTGTCTGTTGCCCACAGGAAAATTGGGGCACAACTGACAGCGGCGTGAAGGGTTTCGTTGGCTTGTTTGAGCCGATCGATTTCTGCGTGAAGCCGATCTTGGGTGGTGTTTAATTCTACCGTTAGTCGATCGGCTTTTTGCTGCCAACTGGCAGCAGTATCGCACATTTCTGCGAAATGGCGGGAACGACAGATGGATTGGTTGCAGTGTGACATGGTTACTCTAGGGCGCACTGTATATTTAACCCCAGCCTATCTTTTAAGCATAAACTTTTTAAGTGAAATATTACAATTAGCAGGAATACTCATCCGACCAAGATGCGATAATATTAAAGGTACTTTAAAGGATTCAGAAATTGCGGCTAGTTCAGGCTTTTGGGCTACAGTTTACAAATTTATAATAAGCTGAATAATGCCTGCCAGTCGGTATTTTTACGGTAACTATTTGTAGTAGTGCAAAAACAAGTTCCGCAATCCTCGGCTTGCACAAGAACTGGGATTGTAAATTTATTATATTTGTTTGCGTAGATTCACGCAGTGAGGAATCGGGAATCTGGAATTTGTAAATATAGCCAGCGCCTGAATCGTTAGGAGGTAATTAATTTATGAAAATCATGAGGTCGATTCCCTCTTCTTTCTGCCTTGCCTTCTGCCCTATTCCTTCTTCCCTATTCTCTATTTCTTCCATCCGCTACATCCGTTACAGAATCCGTTGCCGAACTTCCTTCTTTCTTCAATTAACTCCCCAAAATTTTACAGTTTTGTCTATACTGCCGCTGATAATTGTTTCGCCATCGCTGCTAAAAATAAGACAAGTAACAGAGCTTTGATGTCCGCTGAGAGTGTAAAAATTTTCGCCCGTACTGGCATTCCAAAATTTGATATTACCATCGGCACTAGCACTGACAACAGTCAGTCCATCGGCACTAAAGGCGATCGCATTTATCGAGTGAAAATGCCCTGCCAAAGTGATTGAACTATCTGGATTCGATAGCTGCCGCAGTTGAATATCTCTGTCCCAGCCGCCAGTAGCCAAAGTCTGCCCGTCTGGGCTGAAAGCCAGACAATTCGCGTAACCCTTAATTGTTTGGAAGCATTCTCTGCTGCGGAGGTTCCACAGTTTAATTGTACCGTCAGAACTGCTGCTAGCGAGAGTTTGTGCGATCGGGCTGAAAGCAAGACTAACAATTCCTGCTTTATGAGCTCCCCAAGTTAAAAGACTGCCAAAAGTACAGATTAACTTTCCCGTCTCTAAATTCCAAATTTTGATAGTAGTATCTGCCGAACCGCTGGCGATAACTTGACTGTCGGGACTGACCACAATTGCGCTAATTTCCGCTTCATGTCCGAGGGAAGTATGCTGCAATTCTCCTCCCTGCCAAATTTCGATCGCGCGGTGTTTTGGAGTATTTCTGCTCCTCACAAACACTTCACTTTCTTGGCAAAGGACAAAAGTTTCTTGAGCGCGGGGATACTTGTCAACAGTATAGAGTATTTCTCCTGTATCTACATCGCAAATTCTAATTATTTTCCCGTGCAAACTCGCCGTGCGATCACCTCCGGGACTAATCGCAACATTTGTGCCAGTTTTGACCGTGCGGATGCAGTCAAAAAGCTTGTAAGGCACGAAGTCTTTTAAAGCTTGCCGCACTAGAGGTTCTGTCCTCGATCGCAAAATTAAATAAGCAACTCGCTGCACTTCTGGTGCGGGGTCAAGCAGCGCCTCAATTGCTAAATTTAAACCAGTGCCTCCGTATTTAGGAGCATCTTTAACGGCGGCAATCCGCGACTCGATACTAGGACTGTTGAAGCGCTGCTTTACCCCCGCGATGCCTCCCAAAACAGCGCCGGCGATCGGGATTTGACTTTGACCGCCGAGGACGGCATCATATTCTCTAGGTTGGTTAGGATTATCGGGCATCATACGATTTTAGATTTTAAATTTTAGATGGAAGATTGAAGAATTGGATGAGTAAAAAAAGCGAACTTACGCACGGATAAATCGGGGGAATTGTTATCGGATACTCAGTTGTAATTTTCTGAACCTATGAATCCGGGGGTTTGTAACCTGGCTGCTTTAGGTGACGGTCAAACCGCGTTTAAGAGCGCAACTTCTAACTTATTGACTGTTGGAGTTGATAGTATTATAATCAAATCAGCGTTTCACACAAAAATCCGAAAGTGATATGTCACACTTCACAACGATCAAGGTTCAGATCAAGAACGGCGAACTGCTGCATCAAGTGTTGGAAGAGTTGGGTTATCAAGTAGAGTGCAATGTGCAGGTGCGGGGTTATCGGGGTGACAAAACTAATGCCGAGTACGTGATTCGGCAATCGAACGGTTACGATTTGGGTTTTCGCCGTAGCGGAGAGGATTACGAATTGGTAGCGGATTTTTGGGGCGCTCGAATTAACCAGCAGGAATTTGTCAATTCAATTAGTCAAAAATACGCGCGGAAAAGTTTGATGGCGGCGGTGCAGTCAGAGGGTTTTAATGTTGAAGAAGAGGAAACTTTGGCAGATGGAACGCTGAGAGTTGTAGTGGGTAGATGGGTTTAAGACTCGCGCTTGATTAACTCGTTTTTAGGTATCAAGAGGAATCACCATGTGGCGCTCGGCGATCGTACTAATTATCCTCGCGCTGGTAGTTGGCATTGTTGGGGCGATCGCCCTTGGAGCATACCGCTGGCATCTGGGTACCAAGGAACTGCGAGCCAATCTGGAAGCTGCACGCTTGCGGATTAAACCTCTCACATTTGATGCGCGGGAAATCGCCGATTTACCCCAGCCAGTGCAGCGCTACTTTCGCGCGGTACTGAAGGATGGACAACCGCTAATTGCAACAGCGCGGGTTTCCCACGAAGGCACGTTTAACATGAGCGAAACCGCAGAAAAATGGAGTGCTTTTAACTCAACTCAACTGGTGATTACTCAACGCCCTGGCTTTGATTGGGACGGGCGAATTGCCATGATGCCCGGTATCAATGCGTTTGTTCATGATGCCTACATTTCTGGCGAAGGCATCCTCCATGCGGCGCTGCTTGGCCTGGTGACTCTGGCGGATATCCGTGGCACTCCAGAAGCTGCACAAGGGGAACTGATGCGCTTTTTCGCGGAGGCGGCTTGGTATCCGACGAGACTGCTGCCGAGTCAGGGTGTTCGCTGGGAGGCGATCGACAATTCTTCCGCCAGAGCAACGCTACAGGATGGCGACACCGCTGTTTCCCTGGATTTCCGCTTTGATGAAGCAGGGCTAATCCCCACTGTCCGCGCCGAGGCCCGCGCCCGTACAGTTAAGGGTGGGCTGGTATTTGCGCCCTGGATTGGCCGCTTCTGGGACTACGAATTGCGAGACGGTATGCGGATTCCCCTCTCCGGTGAGGTGGCGTGGCAACTGCCTGATGGCTCGCTATTGCCCTACTGGCGCGGCTGCATCACGAATATTGCCTATGAGTTTGCAGGATGATTCTAGTTTGTGTTGTAGGGTGCGTCTGAGTCTGAAATTTTCTCCCCTATTTCATGGGAACCATCTGATAATTAGAGTACACGGGTAAACGGCTATTAGCAAAAAAAGTTAATTACGCGTCAACATTACAGAGTTCAAGACAGCAGTAAGGGAACTTCCAGAAAATGAACTCGCAGAGTTTCTAGAATGGCTTGATGAGTTCCAAGCAGCTCTCGCCGATCGCCAATCGATCGATGCTGTACGAGTTAAAATAGATGCTGCTGTTGCCATGTCCGAACATACTCCACCGATTGACAGCGAAACCTTTATTGCAGGCAGGGATTTTGGAGCGTTTCCGGCAAGCGCGCGAGACTAAACAAGGCTATACTAATTGAAATGCTTGTATTATAGTTGCATTCAATTCCTGCATTTGCTGATTTCCTAGCTCGCCCAATCGTCTCAGTATTAATCTCTTTTCAAGACAGACAATCCGAGTCACTCTAACTTTAGAAGATACTCTTAATCCCGTGCTGGGAAATTCTGGCTCTGAAGCATTTAAAGCAAATTCATCTAAACTTAAGCTAGTGACATTTTGCGAAGAAATGAAGCAGATAGTAATTTCATCTATGGTTGAACTTGCCCACAGCACTAAAGCCGGTCGTAATTTTTTATGACTCAAATCTGTAAAGAGAAATTCAGCTAAAACAATATCTCCTTTTTTTAGCTTCACTAAATTGGATCTCCATCTTCAAGGGTGTAAATATCAGGTTCCTCGTACAGGAATTGAAATGCTCCCCCGCTTTGGGCTAACTGGGTTATTTCCACAGTAGAAGGATAGGGGATGTTACTAAATAGTTTTGCTTTTATTAGCAATTGCTCCTCTTCTGAGAGTGTCTGGATGATTTGTACTAAGGATTCAATGAGTTTTGTGTTCATAGCTGAAAATATCTAGGGATATTTTATTTTACTTCAACAAGGCCACCTTCGATGATTATAACAAAACAACTAAGAGCGTGAAGCGAAGGTATCCCCTAGGGAATCGCCAGATCCAGTAAAATTCGGAGATACCACAGATTTACTCCTCCCAGTCCACCTGCTTAACCTGCTCTAAAGGTATATCTAGCGCTTCTGCAATTTGCTCGTCGCTCAAGCCAAACTGCCGTAATTTATCTATTGTTTCAATCTTAGTTTTATTTTTGGTTTACTCCTACAATTCGGGAGTTTCCGGCTGACTTTGATCTGGGGTAGGAGTAGAGGGAGTAGGGCAATTGTTAATATAGCTAATACAATAAATTTTTGATTATTTTTATTAACCAAAGTTGTTATATTCTGATTTATATGTCGTTATAGAACGGATTCAAGATTACTTTTTTTAACTTGTTCACCAAACACCTCAGATAACATTTGCAAAAGTTCGTGACTAGCCTTTTTAACGTGCTGGGAGCTATAACCATAAGTTTCTGCAACGTCAGCATATCTTTGAGGCTTCAGTGTTCCGGCAAGAATCCCCCGCTGCAAGTTATTTAGATGTTTGCCTGTGTTGGCGCAAACAGCTTTATCGACAAATTGCAATATCTCAGGACTGTCCATAGGTGCGATGGTGAGATAGGTATGGTTACTATACCAAACTTTTTCCAACTTTTTTGGCTTGACAGGTGGTGAGCAAGCTATTATATCTATTTATATATAAAAATACATATAGCGGTTCTCACAAAGATGGAGTAAGCCTAAACCCAGTGTGCTCAAGCTTTTTAAGTTGAAATCTCTACCTCATCTATCCAATAACTGCTATATACATCTGACCCATAAATACCAAGAGAAAATCGAAGTGTCTAATTTGCAAATATTTCATCTGCCCGAATGTATCACTGGAATACAATCCGATATTGACATAGCTCGCCAGATGATTCAGGCATGGAGAAGGGACGGTATCTTTCACGTGGCCACGAACAAAATACAGGAGCGAAAGAGCGAGAGAACTTTTGCCGCGAGCAGGCGGTTCTTTGGTATGCCTCTGGAGTCGAAATCCCAATTCATTAGCGATCTTACCTACAGTGGGTATATTGCTTCGGGCGAGGAAGTCACCGCTGGGGAGTCCGATTATTCCGAGATATTCACTGTTTGCAAAGATGTTCCACTAAATGATAGGCGTGTACAAGCGCAATGGCCTTGTCATGGTCCGGCGCCTTGGCCTGATGAGGACTACCAACAAAGCATGAAAGCATACATGGACGAGCTAGGCTCAATCGGCGAGAAATTGCTGAAACTGACGGCCCTGGGCTTGGAACTGGATGACATTAACGCTTTGACGGAATTGACCAAGGATGGTTGGCATCATATGCGCGTATTGCGATTCCCGGCGTTATCTCAAAAATCAACGAGAGGAATCGGTGCACATACTGATTACGGCCTATTGGTGATCGCGGCCCAGGATGATGTGGGTGGCCTCTATATACGTCCACCAGTTGAAGGGGAAAAGAGAAACAGAAATTGGCTGCCGACTGAAAGTATGGGGGGTATGTATGAAAATGAGGAACCCTGGATATTCGTGAAGCCTGTGCCAAGCGTACTAACGGTGTTTCCAGGCGATATTCTGCAATTCCTCACCAATGGCTACCTCCTCTCAACACCACATAAAGTCAGGCTGAATACGAGGGAGCGATTTGCTCTAGCCTACTTCCACGAGCCGAATTTCGAGGCTTGTGTCCGCCCTCTTTTCGCTCCCTCAAGCGATGAGCATATCCACTACGGCTCGCACTTTACAAATATGTTTATGAGGTGTTATCCAGACCGAATTACCACACGCCGGATTATTGACGAAAACCGCTTGTCAATTTTAGGTGTTTTGAAAAATGAGGGTCTTCGTCGTTTGACGACAGTGTAAAAAGCCATCGCATTGCAGAGATAAGAAGCAAAGTTTTTCGGTAGCAGGGATAACGATGCTTTCACCATAGCGATCGTCTTTATCCATGTATCCAGCTTCAAAATCAGTGCGCGCTCACCTACTGAGGTATAATTGCAGTAGTTCCCTTGGGCAAATTGGATTCAGCAATATCTTCTTTTAAACTCACTTCCGAAAATATTTAAAATTGCATAATTCACGCTACTTGAAGATTAACTCCATCGGCTTGCCTCTAGAGTTTCCTGTGTAAATATCCTACGCATCAAGATTGTTTCTCCCGCCAAATCGCCTCTCTATCGGCTTCTAAACCAGCCAATAAATCAGTCAAAGCCACATTTTCATTTTCCATAATCGTTGCAATCCGATCGATTAATTGGGGAGCTTGAGGTTGTTTGGAATCGATCACAATCAGATTACCTATTGGGAGTAATACCAGCATATCTCCCTGATTAACATTGAGAGAATATTGTAAAAACTGGGGAATAGTAATTTCCCCTCCCTGTCCCAGAACAATGGGAAATTATTGAATCTCTACATCCGTTTCTTGTGAAGTTATTGTCAGGAATTTAACCTCAGCCTTTAGTGTTAAGTTTTTAAGATTCTTTATTATAGCAAGGTTTGGGCATTGTACGTTTTGCCCGATCGCCCTAACCAGAAAACCCAAGTGCGATCGCCCGCAACTACCAAATCGTTTCAACGTAAGGAATATCATACAGCCGGGCGATCGCATCATCCAGGCGATCGCGCGGCAATTGGTCGATCGCCTGGATGATGCAACGATCGGTCAAACAACGGGACTCAGTATTGAGGATGTGCGGAATTTGCGATCGCCATGAGATTTCTTGACCAACAATCATCACAACTGCAAAGTCCCAGACACCTTGGCATTTTTAACACTTGAAATCCGAATCAAAGAGCCTGATTTTACAGCAATCTTAGGCTTCCATTCATAAACCCCATCGCTAGTCGCGCGGTTGGCTATGCTTTCAACCAACTTATTCTCTCGATACAGCTCAATCTTCACCTCATCCTGAATATTGTCTCTCCACAAAATCAAATAAGGTTTATTTGCTTCCACCTGCACTTGGACTGCTGGTTTATCCACCAATATTTTTGGTGAAGCTGTCTGAGATTTTCTATTCCTAAATCCTAAATAGTGCGGCAGTTCGCGAGTGGCAATATTATTTGATTGAGGCAACATAATCTCCCCGATTTTAGGATTGAATAGATAAGTTGAGAGTCCGCCGTCGATCGTCACGATATCTCCTTTGACTCCGAATTCTCGCATTAACTTAGCTGCTGCATCTAATGTCGCTTCATTAACCGTGATAATTGCCAGCAATTCATTACCCTTGCGACCATCTTTGTCCAGCGTACCGATGACGTGATACCTATTTGCTGGATTTTTAGATATGAGTTTAGCTGGATGGTGCTTGTATTCGTAAGTCACAACTGCATTTTGTACTTCTTTTTGATTCAAGGGCTTTCCCGTTTGCGGTTCGTAATTGGTGATATATGCTTCTCCATCGTTCCACACCAAAGCTTTCAATCGAACATTTTTATACTGCCCATCTTTGGGCTTCTTGACCGGGCCGTAGAGGCCGTTACCGCCCGTAATAACTTGACCGTTGAATTTGATAGGAAAAGATAGCTGCGTGCTGCGTTCGTATTGTTCAAAAAAAGAACAGTTAATGACGGAAAAAACACCGTTAGCGTAAAGCTTTTTGTATCCTCCTGTAACTTCAGAGAATAACTTGCTCTTAAAGAAAGGACTGTAATATTTGTTTTCTCCCTGATAATACAATCCTTTATTGAAAGCCATCCGATCTACCTCTCCAATTAGCTGGTCTATTTGCATTTTTTGGACGTTAATAACTTGCAAATAAGCCACATTTCCGTTGGGTAGTTCTTTTTTGTACAACTCTGCACCATCTCTGGTATCCACAGGTTGAAAATAACTGACTGGGCTGGAAAGTTGTTCGATCGCAAAATGTGCAACTGCTGCCACAACAGCAACAGCAAAAATCATCAAAAAAAACGGCAATATTTTTTTGATCGCATTCATAAATATTAATTTGTTTCTAAACCACAAACCAAACTATCTTAAAAATAGCTTATAAGCCGGATTCTGACTCTCATCTCCATACTGATAGCCAAGCGTATCCAAAAAAGCCTGCCATTCTTGCATCTCATCGGGCGGTACTTGAATTCCCACCACAATTCGCCCGTAATCTGCGCCGTTATTCCGATAGTGAAAAACGCTGATATTCCAGTTAGGGCTCATCGAACCCACAAACTTCATCAACGCACCCGGACGTTCGGGAAATTCAAAGCGATAAAACAATTCATGATTCGCCAGCATCGAACGCCCGCCCACCATATGCCGCACGTGCAATTTCGTTAATTCATCATCAGTTAAATCCAAAGTCTTGAAGCCACAATCTTCAAAACTTGCGGCTATCTTCACCGCATCGGCACGGTTTTGAATTTGTACGCCGATAAAAATATGTGCCTCTTTCTCATCCGCAATTCGATAGCTAAATTCCGTTAAATTGCGTTTGCCCAGACATTCGCAAAACCTGCGGAGACTTCCCGGTTGTTCGGGAATTGTGACTGCAAAAATGGCTTCGCGGCGTTCGCCAAACTCGGCTCTTTCTGCTACAAAACGCAGCCGATCGAAATTCATGTTCGCGCCGCAAGCAACAGCAATTAATGTTTGTCCTGCGATTTGTTCCCGTTCGACGTAAGCTTTCGCACCTGCGATCGCCAAAGCGCCAGCAGGTTCTAAGATCGATCGCGTATCTTCAAAAACATCCTTAATCGCCGCGCAAACATCATCCGTATCCACCAAAATAATCTCATCCACATACTCCTGACACAAGCGAAAAGTTTCCTCCCCCACTTCCCGCACAGCAACGCCGTCTGCAAATAAACCCACCTGCGACAAACGCACCCGTTTACCGGCTTTCAGCGATTGATTCATGGCATCGGAATCCACCGGTTCGACGCCAATAATTTTAATTTCCGGCCGCAACCGCTTGACATAGGCCGCAATTCCCGAAATCAATCCGCCGCCGCCAATTGCCACAAAAATCGCGTGAATTGGTTTTTGATGTTGCCGCAGAATTTCCATGCCGATCGTACCCTGTCCAGCAATCACGTAGGGGTCATCAAAAGGGTGAATAAAAGTCATACCTTTTTCCGCCTCTAATTGACGCGCAAAAGCGTAAGCATCATCGTAAGCATCCCCATGCAAGACTACCTCTCCACCACGGGCTATCACCGCATTTACCTTCACCTGCGGCGTCGTTACGGGCATGACTATGATCGCGCGAGTTCCCAGGTGGCGGGCGGCGAGGGCGACTCCTTGGGCGTGGTTGCCGGCGGAAGCTGCAATCACACCTTGTGCTAGCAAATCCGGCGACAGTTGCGCCATTTTGTTGTACGCGCCCCGCAGTTTGAAGGAAAACACCGACTGCATATCCTCTCGCTTCAGCAAAAGTTTATTGTTGAGCCGTGCTGATAGATTCGGGGCGCATTCTAGGGCTGTTTCTTGAGCAACATCGTAGACGCGGGCGGTGAGGATTTGTACCAGGTAATCGCAAAGCATGGGGTTAGCAGGTTGGTTGATGCCGGATGGTGGGATAATTGTACGGCACTTGTGCGATATTTAGGTTGAAATTTTAGGGAGAAGGATAGTTCGATCGCCAAAGTTACCCTAATTCAATTCCTTTAATGCAATATCTCGGTTAGTTTTAGCCTCTTGATAATCTGGGTTAATTTCTAATGCCTTATCAAAACTGGCAATTGACTCTTGATAGCGCCCTAGTTCAAGTAGAGCAATACCGCGTAAATTCCACGCTTCGCATGAATCAGGCTTGCATTCAATAGCTCCTTCATATTGTTGTATCGCTTGTTCATAATGACGGGATTCAATAAATGAATTCCCTGCTTTCATGTATAGTACATATAGCAATGCTTGAAGCTTAAGATCGATTTCTTGTGGCGGTTCTTCAGATATTTTAACTAATATATTTTTTACTATCCAAAGTAGTGACCCCGGCTGAGCCCTATTTAGCTCTAGAGAGCTGCTAATAAATTTGGAGATAATAGTAGTAGATAGCTCAAACACGCCAGAACCCCAATCAAAAAAATCGGGAGCACGACGTATAATATATTTAATAGCAAAAAGTGGCAGTATAAAAACAAAGCAAATGTTACCCAAACGATCGCGAAAAATTTCCCGTCGTTGATTGAGGTGACTGAGAATAGCAGGTACTGTATCTAAATTATAATAATCACCATCACCACCATATCCTGGTTTGATATAAGGTTCCAGTGACTTTTCTAGTCCTTGAATGAAGAGAATGTTTAGATCGTTGCGATCGCCCCGATTTGCAACAAGGTCATACAGATTATCAATTGGTTCTGTCAATTTTAAAACTGCTATTTTTTTATCAGATAAATCTTCTTGCACCCTATAAATTAACTCAGTACCTTCTGCCGGAGAGCATTGCACAAACACAATACCGAACCCTTTAGTTCGTTTGAGACATCGCAATAAAGCCCGATAGACTCCCTCTGGGCTAGTGTCAAGTGCTTGAGTAGAAGAAGATTGACTCATGATGGTAATTGCCGAATTTTGGCAACTGCAGCTTGAAACTGCTCGATTTCTTCAATCAAAGGATGAACGTTGTACCAGCGTTTTAGCTTACCCTTATCATAATAGCGATATTCCAACAAACAGCGGGTGAGCAACAGGCGCAGAAACTGTTCGTTATTGTTTGCCTGCTTTGTGCAATAAACATCAGCCAAAATTCCCCACTGATGTTCTAGAATTGCATTGAGATAGGTTTCTCGTGTTTCTGCAATTGCCCTTTGCACTGCTTCAGCGCTAATTGGTAACTCGTCCGTCCAGTTGACAGCGATTCGGATCATCTGCATCAAATTCCTCGCGTGACCACCACTCATGATGCAAAGCTGGTTTAATGTATCTGAACTATCGAACACAGCGGGAAGATCTAAACCGCTCACACTACCATCCATAGTTTGAGTCAGTCTGGAGTCGATCGCCTCAAGCCGCCGAGAGATAATTTCCCGCAATTTGCCTAGTCCATTTGAGTTGACTGTACCATCGGGATTTTTCACCATCACCATCGGTAAAATATTAGTCTTTTCGTAGTTATCTTCAAGCTGTGTCGCTCGTCCCGAATATACCATTGCGATCGGAACCGTATAGATTACATGACAGACCAAGCCCCGCAGAATTTCACTCCGATTTAAGTAAATTTCGTCATAATTGCTGGGAGTTCCTTCCTCTTTAGTTTCTGTGATTCTATCCAAATTATCGGCAATCATCACAATGCCACGACAGTCAGTAGATAGGGATTTCTCAGCTTCTTTGATGAAATCATTCAGGGCCTCTACCAAAGACGGAGTATTAGCATTAATTTTCTGTCGCAGTTCGCGTCGCTTATCTGGATTTGCTCGTAAATTTGCCGTAATTTTGCCAAACTGGGCAACTTGTCCCTCTAAATTTAAACCTTCAAATGATAGTTCTGTCAGTGCCAAATCTCTGAGAGATTCGCCTCGATTTTTCAGCCAATCTAGTAAAGGGTTATGGTTTTGTAGCTTGATCGCTTCTACTAAATGCCGAGTGCAAGCAAACAATATGTCGGCATACTCCGCATCCTGGGGTTCAATGTCCTCATCATCTGCTGCAAAGTAAACCACAAAATACTTCTGTTGTTCTAGGTATTCCTTCAAGCGCAGAAGTTCTGTGGATTTTCCTACTCCTCGGTGGCCGGAGTAAAGCTGGCAAGTCGGTTTCTTCGATCGCGTAATCTTTCGCCCTAACTCCCGTACTACTTCCCAACCACCACGGACTTCCTGACAATCGACATAAGCCTCTTTCGACGGAGGCTGAAATGGTTCAAAGGAACTGTAGATTTCAGTTAGCAAATCTAGCATCACCAGCTACCTTAAGTAAAATTGTTTCACAAGCACCAGTATAATCTACAAGGTATTGAAGGAGGATAGAATTTTCGGGATTAGCCGATCGCCTCAAATCTAGCAAACTAGCGATCGCCAACTATCTCCACAGAATATCGATCGCCCTTACCCGATCGCAAAATCCGATTTTATGGCAAAATTAGCCTAGACTGAAATATGAAAGCTAGCGATCGGGCAAGCTGTAGCGAATATTGCCCTCGTGAGTCCTGACTTCGTTTTTGCCGTTTCCCCCGTTATAAAATCGAGTTTGTGAGCGTATTAGTCCGTAATCCTTAATTTAGTATGTAAACTCATGAACGTACAAATTACAGATTTGCGTGCGGTTGACGAGCAAAAAATTCAACAGGTAGCTAGATTAATAGTTGAAGGTTTTAAAGAGCATTGGCCCGATGCTTGGCCCGATCTAAATTCTGCTTTGCAAGAAGTCCAAGAATCTTTAGGAGCCGATCGCATCAGTCGAATTGCTGTCGGCGACAGCAATCTTGTTTTGGGATGGATTGGCGGGATTAAACAGTATGACGGTAATGTTTGGGAACTGCACCCGCTGGTAGTGAGAACAGAATTTCGCGGACAAGGAATTGGTCGATCGCTCGTAGCTGATTTAGCAGCAGAAGCTAAAAACCGGGGAGGGCTCGTGCTTTGGGTGGGTACCGACGACCAAGACAATCAAACCACTCTTTCCGGCATCAATCTTTATCCTAACGTTTGGGAACACGTCGCCAAAATTAGAAATTTGCGCGGTCATCCCTACGAATTTTATCAAAAAATGGGTTTTGCGATCGTCGGAGTGATGCCCGACGCCAACGGAATTGGCAAGCCAGATATTTTCATGGCAAAGCGGTTGTAAAGTTTAATGTAGGTTCTAAATTTACTGGCCGGTCGCTTGTCTATTCAACACTTAGCAAAATTAGTTGTTGAAAGTTTCCCAGAAAATCGGTCTAGTCTGGACGTGCGAACCCCGTTCGAGGGTCGCTAATAAACAAACCCAGAACTAACGAATCCATCACCGTATCCCAGACAGGAGTCAAACGCTCTGCATCGTCAACCCAGTAATCAAAAGTAATCAAACACTGAACATTAGAACCCAACCCAATACAGATTCGCGAATAAGCTTCCCGCTGCTCTGGAGGGTCGATAAACTTAAATTCAGTCCAAACAATGCGGGCTGTTTGCCGCTTCAATTGGATAATGTCCCCAGGAGCGATCGGATTTCTGGTATCATCTTCAACCACCTTCTGTAATAGCGGCACCAGCGGAAAATCTGCCCAGTTACCAGGTGGTAGCAAATTAAACGAAACCTCCAAACGACAATCATCATCCGGCGGCTTTTTATCCGTAAATCGGAACGAATTAGTATCCGGTTCAAAATGCCAATCTTCCGGGACATCAAAGCGGACTGCACCTCTTCCTGCTACAAAAATTCGAGTTCCAGGCTTTGACTTCCAATTGTGGTCTTCTTTGAGTTCTAGAGTTTCCTTGAGCCATTCTTGCTTTTTGCGCTTAGACATAAACAGAACACCAAATTGCTGCTAATGTGTAGTTTTAGACCTTGCAAACACATTTTAACTCTCTTTTGATCGCCGTTTGCTCAAATATAACAATCCTTACAAAAATTATGAATTCCTCTCTTCTCTATACCTCTGTGTTCTCTGCGCCTCTGCGGTAAAAAATAATTCCTTTCACAATTGGCTAACTTTTATTTTTCACTCTTGGGAATCACATACCTAATTCCGCCTTTATTCCCAGCCGCATCGCCCTGGTAACGGGGGATAACATGAATAGCCGCGTGACTGCGACTTTGACCAGCCTGTTTATTAATATTTATTCCCACATTAAACCCGTCAGGCTGAAACTCTTTACTTAACATTTCTTGCACCTTATTAGCCATAAACCAGCAAGCCGATTGCTCTCGAAAAGGCAGTTCAAAATAATTAGCAACGTGACGCTTGGGAATGATTAAAACATGACCTTTGCTGGCGGGATAACCGTCAAACATCGCATAAGCTGTTGCTGATTCTGTTAGCAAAATTAGGTTTTTATACGGATTGCAGAAGATGCAGTTATTAGTAGAATTCCTTTGATGGTTGTAATGCACGTATTTGTAAATTTCGCAAGACTCATCTAGGTGAACTGGCTGAAATGGAAGTTTGACAATACACTGATATGTAGGTTTTTTGTGGACATAATGTTCTCGAAAGCCTTCTTTTTTAATATCCCTTCTCACCGCAAAATACGCATTCCCTCCCGGTTTCAACAGGTGCGACACTTCCATCAGGACATTAGCTTGTTCTTCGGGAAACAAAACATTCAAAACATAAAAGCAAATGATTGTATCGAATTTATCTTCGGGGAATTCCGGGAAATAATAAGGGTCATAACCCGTAATATCGAAGCCTTTTTGCTGCAACAATCTCACATCGCTGCCCAAGCCACACCCAAAATCTAAGATTTTCCCTTGCAGCAAGTTTTTATCCAATAAAAATCTGGCTGGAAATGACAGGTAAACTCTTTCGATGGCCGTCAGGTGGCTGAATTTATTTTGTTGCTTTTTCATGGCGGCATAAATTTGATTTAAAGCGATATTCTTCAGTCAGCGCACCATCCAGACGAGAGTTTGTGGAGTAGCAATTTCCAGATACGAATGTTATCTAAAAATTTTACCATTATTGCAGTTTGGCGATCGCCCCTTTTTCCACCAACACCTTACCAGTCACCAAATCCCGCACCGTCGCCAACAAAACCCGCCTCTCATCCACCTCAAAACTCACCGAAACCCTGTCAATTCCCAATACCCCGGGCGGATTCAAATGCGCTACGCAAACCTGCTGGTGGTGGCTTTCCAGAGACCGAAAATCCGTTTTTTTGTTGAGCCAACTGCTCGTCATTTGCCCTTTTTCGTTAAAAATAACCTCCGCTTGCGATACCTCCGCAACTTCCCCAATATCTAACCGAATTTCCCTTTGCCCTTCTATTGCCACTTGCAGCGTCAACTCTTCGGAACTTTGACAGGGATACTTCATTTCCTTGCTAAATATCGGCGAATAAGTATAAGCTTTAGCATAAGGTTCCCAGAGGCGAATTGCATAGCTGTGGCGCAAATAATCGTCAACACTTACCAATTGTGTGAACGCTAAAGCACCGTGTGCCACTGCTTCAAAAGGCTTGTCTCTTTGGACTTTTTGCCGCCCAAAATACGAAACCACTAAATTAGATACAGCGGGAATTAGAGAAGTTCCTCCTACCAGCAAAACCTGTTCGATATCTGCTTTTGCGATACCTTTTCCCCTGGCAATGCTCAGCACTTCATCTAAACTTTCCCGCAACTGTTCTAACAACTGCCTAGATTCCAGAATTTCCTCAAGCTTGTCTCGGTTTAGCTGCAAGTCGTAAGACATAAAATTTTCATCGTCCAACCAACTTTCCTTAGCCTCATTAACTTGAGAAAGTTGAATTTTTAATTTTTCCGCTATTTCTAATAAATTTTGCCAGCCAACTGGGCCGACTTCTGCCCGCGACGAACCAATTTGTCGCAAATAATCTTCGACAATCCAGATGTCAATATCTTCGCCGCCTACATAAGCATCGGATTTTGCCAACACTTCGGCACGCACCCCCCCCAGCCCCCCCTTGGTAAGGGGGGGAGCGAGATTTCTCTCCCCCTGGCTTTGGGGGGAAGCGAGATTTCTCTCCCCCTGGCTTTGGGGGGGAGCGAGATTTCTCCCCCCCTTGGTAAGGGGGGGTAAGGGGGGGGTTAGAGCAGTACGGACTAAACTTAAATCTAAAGTTCCGCCGCCAAAATCAACTACTAAAACTAGAGATCCGGGGCGTTTTACTGCATATCCCAGGGCGGCGGCTGTGGATTCATCTATTACCTGAACTTCAGAACCTCCCAAATTTTCTCCTAAGTCGCGAAACCAATCTAGATATCGCTCAAATGCTCCGACGGGTACTGTAAAAATTACTTTTTCTGGCTGTATATTTTGTAAATATAATTGTTTCCAAATAGTTTTGATAAACTGTTCTGCTACTGATTCTGCTGTGTAGGTGTCGCCGTCGATATTGCGGGGCGGCGGCTGAAAGTCGGCAGCTAAATTGCGTTTAAAAGCTTTGAAAAAACGGTCGGGCTGGGATTGCCCCAAACGCTGCGATCGCACTTTTTCTCCCAGCACCAACTCTCCGGCATTTTTCACAAAGACTAAAGTCGGAACTACAGATATTTCGCGAATATCTCCGCTCAAATTCTTCGTTTTAAAAATGCGGGACATCTCGCCCAGTCGCAAAGTTTCTGGTGTTTGCGTATCCGGGTTAAGAATGCAGACAACCGTATTGCTGGTACCGAAGTCAATGGCAACTGTAGTCATGGTGATTTTAGATTTTAGATTTTAGATTTTAGATTTAATTTTTCATTGGCAAGTGTAGTCATGGTAATTTTAGATTTTAGATTTTAGATGGTAGATTTAATTTTTCATTCCCGCTGGAAGGGTACGACTAACTTTAGCAGGAGTAAGAATTCGCTCTCCCTCTCGATAGCCGACAAACCGAATATAAACTAATTCTCCTTCGGTTATATCCTCAACATCCGGCTGGTGCAACTGCGGATTGTAAGCAGTCTGTTCCCACGCAGAACCAATCATTTCAAAATCCCAACTTGACAAGAGATTTTCTAAGGGAGTAAACAAAGCTGAGAGATTTTTGGCGGGCATATCCGGCTTGGCTTCTGCCATTTTGCGGGCGGCGGGATAGTTGGTTAACAAAGTTTGCAACTGTTCAAAAGTAGCGCGGCGAAAATCGGCAGTTAGTTGAGCTTTTTGCTGCTGCAATTCCGATCGCAGCCGGAAACACTGCTGCCTCAATTCTTCTATTTCGCTGGGATCAGTTGTGATTGTAGCGGATATTGGCAGTGCGAGCAAAGTGCGATCGAACTCTTGAAAATTCAAATTCAGCACTGTTGCCAGCCGTCTCAGTTGGTCTAGCGTGAGTTTTCCCACGTCTCCCTGCCGCACTAGGCGTACCCCAAAGCGACTTAAGCCTGCTTTTTCGCCTAAGTCTTGCCAATCGAGAATGTCTAGCTGATTCATGCGTTCCCGCAGAATTTTATCGTACTTAAACTCGATCGCGTCTCCCGCCTCAGATGCAGCATAAAGGTAGACTAAAATGAGAAAAATGCCCCCGACAGCCAGCGCGAAGCTGAAGGCAGGCACTGTTGTTACATCAACTGTTGCACCGAGGATCTCAAACATCTTTAACTCTTCTAAACTTGTTTTAAAGTCTGCGTTTGTTCAACGATCAAATTTTCTTCGCCTTCGTAGTATTCTGGCAGCAAGTCTTGAGATTCTATTTTTCCGAGGGCTTTTTCAATTTCGGCGGTGGTTTCAGTGCAACTCGAACCAGTGGCGTTGAGGACGGTTTCGGTAATTTTGCCGTCTTTGCCGATGCGGTATTCTATTTGGCGGTATTCTGCCATAATTCTGCCTCTTGGTTTAATGCTTGAGTGTTGACTGCTGAGGATTGAGCTATATTATAGATTCTATTTACCAATTATTCTAATGAATTTTTGTAGCGACAATGCAACCGGGGTTTCGCCGGAGATTATGGCGGCCATTGCAGCGGCTAATTCCGGTGCTGTGATGTCTTACGGAGATGATGAATATACGCAGCGTTTGCAAGTTAAATTTTCTGATTTGTTCGAGACATCGGTGACTGTTTTTCCGGTAGCAACTGGTTCTGCTGCTAATTCTCTAGCCCTTGCGGTTGTTACTCCTCCTTACGGGGCTGTTTACTGTCACGCGGACTCTCATATTAATCGGGATGAATGCGGTGCGCCGGAGTTTTTTACAGGCGGTGCAAAGTTAGTGACAGTAACAGGAAATCATGGTAAAATAGAGGCCGAGACTTTAGGAAAAATGCTCGATCGCGCTGGTGCAGGTGTCGTCCATCACGTACAGCCTGCAGCCGTCAGCATCACTCAAGCAACGGAAGCTGGCACAGTCTACAATCCAGCAGAAATTTCCCACATTTCGGAAGTGGTTCGCGCTCACAATTTGCACCTGCACATGGATGGAGCTCGCTTTGCCAATGCTGTCGCCAGTCTTGGCTGTTCTCCGGCGGATGTCACTTGGCGGGCTGGTGTGGATATTCTCTCGTTTGGAGCGACAAAAAACGGGGCGATGGGTGCGGAAGCTGTGGTTTTTTTTAATCGAGAATTAGCAAAGACTTTCCCTTTTTACCGCAAGCGCAGCGGGCATCTTTTCTCGAAAATGCGGTTTTTGTCGGCGCAGTTGGAAGCGTATATAACGGATGATTTGTGGCTGAAGAATGCGGCTCATGCAAATAATATGGCAGCTAAATTAGCCCAAGGTTTGGCGGAAGTTAAGGGAGCGAAGTTTTGCCATCGGGTTGAAGCAAACGAGATTTTTATTCAACTTCCCGAATCTGTAATTACATCGGTTTTAGCTGAGGGTTTTCTGTTTTATAGGTGGGATGAATGTACTGTTAGACTGGTAACGGCTTTTAATACTCTGGAAGCAGATGTTATTGCTTTGGTGGAAGTGGCTAAACGACATCAGTGATTATTTCGTAAGGGCGAGTTTTACGAATAATATGTGACGAGTACCAACAATCTAGATAAACCCCCCCCCACAACAGATAACCCACATCAATATTAAATTTGAATCGAATGCGGAAAATCTACATTCTGATTTTTCGTTTAATGGGGGCGAGCTTGAGAGATTGTTGGTTATTTAAAATTATTGTTTGTGAAATTCGTACCTACAATTTAATAGATTGAGGAACAGGTTCGGCAACTGCGGCTAGTTCTGGTTCAGCTTCTTCGAGGTGTGCTTCTAAAAGCGCCAGATTTCTCATGTTTGATTTATAAAAAGCATCGAAGATATCTCCGACTAAAGGTACTGAACCAACGACGGCTTCTAGACCGATATTGTAAATCATTTTCCCTAGAGTCTTTTGGGGAATGTTGAATCGAGTTGCCAAATAAATTAGGTAAGCGGAAAACGCGGTATCTACGATATCCCCAGCACCCGGAACTAAACCGATAATGGGGTCTAAACCAATGCGAAATTTAGTGCCGGGGATGCCAATGGCGGTATCCATCAGGCGGCTGAGTTTGCGGATGCGGTTGAGGGTGGCGAGACGCTCTATGTTGTTCATATTATTATTGTTGAACTAGGTTGAAAATTTGAAATCTGTCGGAAGACGGAAAAAAAAAACCTCTAGAAACCGCTCATTTTCCATCTTCGCTAATATGCTGAATTCCCCATTCGTGCATGGCATTAATAATCGGTTTGAGACTTTCGCCCAAAGGCGTTAGCGAATATTCAACTTTTGGCGGCACTTGCAGGTAAATTTCCCGGTGTACAATCCCGTCTGATTCCATTTCCCGCAGTTGCTGCGTCAGCATCTTCTGAGTAATTCCGTTGACAGCTCGTTGCAGCTCGTTAAAGCGCTTCACTCCTTGAAACAACTCCCGCAGAATCAAGACTTTCCAGCGCCCGCCAATCACCTCTAGAGTGCGTTCTACAGGGCAATTTGCTCGATCGACCTTTGCTTCTTGAACTTGCATAGTATCTTTTTGGTAAGTACCGCACTTTTAAGTGCGTACTATCCATAATAGCTTGACTAGGTTTAAAATAAAAACATCAAAGAAATACCCGATAAATTTCACTGAGGATTCACAAGATGATTACCGTTAGAAAAAGTGAAGCAAGAGGACACGCTAATCATGGTTGGCTGGACAGTTACCACACATTTTCTTTTGCCGGCTATTACGATCCAAATTATATGAATTTTCGATCTTTGCGGGTAATTAATGAGGATGTAGTTAGCCCCGGCAGAGGTTTCGGCACTCACGGGCACAGTGACATGGAAATCATTACTTATGTATTAGAAGGAGCATTAGAGCACAAGGACAGTTTGGGTACTGGTGCAGTGATTAAACCCGGTGAAGTGCAGCGGATGAGTGCAGGTACGGGTATCCAGCACAGCGAGTTCAATAACTCGCAAACAGACCCGGTTCATTTGCTGCAAATCTGGCTGTTACCCGATACACAGGGTTTGCCTCCGAGTTACGAACAGCGGGAGTTTCCCGTAGCAGAAAGGCACGGAAAACTGCGTTTAGTGGCGGCACGAGATGCGAGAGATGGTGCTGTCAAAGTGCATCAAGATGTGGATTTGTATGCCGCTGTTTTGGATAAAGATTCGCGGGTTTCTCATGCTTTGCAGCCGAATCGCCACGCTTGGGTGCAAGTTGCTCGCGGCTCGGTTTTGCTCAACGGTTTGCCTTTGAAAAATGGCGACGCGGCGGCGGTTAGCGGCGAGTCTGAATTGGCGATTGAAGCTACGGAAGATGCTGAATTTTTGCTGTTTGATTTGGCATAGAATTGCATACGAAATCCCCGGCTTCTCCCAGAAGTCGGGGATTTAATCCGCTGGCATCTGACAGCTCAAATGGATTTCAAGAATTAACAGAAATATTCTTTTTAGGTCGTCCGCCTTTCTTACCATTTTTTCGTGCTGCTGCCGATTTAGAGCTTGAAATTGCCTGTCCTCCCTTCCTACCTAATTCAGCCATCCAAGATTTTGTCCCAAAAATACCTGCTACAAGTTCGGGAATGCCAAAATCAACATCTAAGCTTTCCCAGTGTACGCTGCTGCCAGAAGGAGGCAGCCAAACATCAGCCAACTGTTCTGGTGAAGCACCTTCTAAGCCTTGTGCCAGCTTTGGAGGAAAACAAAAAATAGCGCCGTTTTTCAGTTGGATAACTATTAAATCTTCAGACTGATTATATTGCACGGATTCGGCACGCGGTTCTGTAGCCTCAGCGGTTTTCCATGCTTGCTTAGCTTGGGCTATTTGCTCTCGGAGATTTTCCTCGGTTAATTCTTTGTCCCAGCTCTTAACTGCCATGTATTCCTCTTTTGTGACTTGCGACATTAAATATTCTCAAACTCTTGTCCCGTATGGATTCTGTCTTTCCGGTAACGAAAGACAGAATCTCTCATCAATTTAAGGCGGAACTACTGATTTTACAGTAGCTTCAGATTGGTAAACAAATTTTATTTTTTCCATACTCATTGATGTATTTCTTGCCATTTGCTTAACAACATTTCTTGATTATCGGCTACTAATCTAAGAGCGCTCACTAAATCTTTATCCTTTATTCGATCGTGTGCGTAAACTAAGCTAGGAGCTTGTTTTTCAGTGCCAATATTAATTTTGATTTCCATCTGGTTCTTATCATTTTTTCTACCTTTGAAGATGTGCACGTGAGCTGGAATATGGTCGTTAGTATAAATATATATAAATAGATTGTTCTGGCGGTCTTCAAGAACTTTGGGCATCAGACGCTGTTCTCCAACGTTAGGGTTTGCAGGACTTATGCACAGCCTGCCTGTAGTAGGGGCAATCGCCCCCGTTGTTGCCCCTATTTTTTGGATTGTGGCATAAGCCCTAATTGAATAATAACCCAAGCGTTGGGTTTTGTCAAGTGACGCATTCTACTAATACTTGTGCGTAGGGTGCGTCAGCGCGAAGCTAATAACAATCTGGTAAAAAATCATCAATCCTGACGCACCTTTTGCTGTTGCCTGGGATTGTCTTAAGCGGACTGTGAAGAACATGATACTTACTCATGGGTTACTACTTAGGAAATAAGTAAATAGGAGGAAGAAAGTAAATTTTATTTGTGGTATTTTTTCTAAGGATAAATGTTTAGGATAAATTTTTATGGAACAACAGCCGATCGCCAGAAAGCATCTTATTTGGAGCCTGATCACTGGTTTAGCTGTCGGCGCGATCGCGGGCGCACCCCTCGGCTGGATGGCTAATGGGTATTATTCCGAGCAGCGTTTGGCTCAAATTCTGATTTGCCGAGAAAAGAATAGAGATCAGCCAGTTGCTATTGTTGAGGCTAGGTGCGGTTCCCGATTCTAAATTTTTCTGCTAGGCAGAGGGCTGTGTCAAATATTGTGAGGCTTGTGCGAATGTCGAAAGTTCGATCGCGCAGGCGTTTTGGCGTTCTCAACCGTCAATATGCCACAAACCGGAAAAGTTATCTGTCAGTTGATATGTGGGTATGTTAAATTTACACAATAATGAATTACAGCAGAACAATTCCGGCTATTTTGAGTGCTACGATCGCTCTGAGTTCGATCGCCCTCATCCCACTGACATCACCTCAAATCGCCCTCGCATTAACGGCCGACAAAGTTAAAACCGTTGCCCAACAAATTACTGTTCGCATCCAGGGGCCAAAAGGCGGTTCTGGAGTAATTTTAGAGAAACAAGGCAGCACATACTATATTCTCACGAACTGGCACGTTGTCGATAAAGCTGGCGATTACGAGGTCGTAACTCCGGACGGCAAAGCTCACTCTGTATACTATAGCCTCGTGCGGCGAATGCCCGGTGCGGATTTGGCCGTCGTACCTTTCAGCAGCACTCAAAGCTACCCCCTGGCTCAATTAGCCAATTCCGCAGCAACTAAGGGAAACAAGGCTTATGTGGCCGGCTGGCCGATATCCGGCGGTTCTCTGAGACAGCCGATTTTCATCGCCACGGAAGGTCAGCTTACCGGCCGCCAAACTCCCTGGAACGGCTATACTTTGGTCTACAACAACTTAGTGAGAGCCGGCATGAGCGGCGGGCCGGTACTCGACGATGCAGGGCGAGTTGTCGCAATTAACGGTATTGTCAGGTTAGAGGATAACTCGGATAAAATCGTGGCGGCCGGGATAGAAATTAATACTTTCATGAAATGGCGATCGACTATTTCGCTGCCAGTAGTTCCCCAATCTCCTACTGCCGGAAGCCCAAAAACTCCGGCGAATAATGCGCCCCGCACGCCCGCAAGTGCGATCGCCTTTGCGGCTACAAATACCCTCAAAGGGCCTTCGGAAGTTGTCAGTTCCCTTGCCCTAGCTTCCGCTTATTTTACTACAGGAAATAGCAACGGCACAATTTCAGTTTGGAATTTCCCCAGCGGGCAATTAAAAACTACCCTCCAAGGACACACGGAAGCAGTAAACGCACTGGCAGCGAGTGCGGATGGCAAGGTGTTAGCTAGCGGTAGCGACGACAAAACTGTGAAAATTTGGAATTTAGAAACTGGCGCGGTTGTACGCACTTTAAGCGGGCATTCCAATGCTGTTTCGAGCGTTGCCGTCAGTCCTGACGGTCAATTTGTAGCCAGCGGCAGTTGGGACAAAACTGTGAAGATTTGGAATGCGAAAACGGGGGAGTTGCTGCGGACTTTGACCGGGCATTCTGGGTTGGTGAATGCTGTTGCTATCAGTCCCGACAGCAAAACTTTAGCTAGCGGCAGCAAAGACGGTTCAATTAGATTTTGGAACCTCACCACTGGTCAAGCAATTCGCACGATTAGTGGCAAAAACTTGTCTGTTTTGTCGCTAGCTTTTACTCCCGACGGCAAGAGTTTAGCGGCGGGAAATAGCAACGGCACTGTTGGGTTGTGGAATGCCGGAAACGGGCAACTAATCAGGCGTTTAAGCGGGCATACCGACGGAGTTTGGTCGGTGGCATTCAGTCGCGATGGCACTACGCTGGTTACTGGGAGTTGGGATAAGAGTGTGAGACTTTGGGATGTGCGATCGGGCGAATTGAGAGGTAATTTGAGCGGTCATGCTGGCTACGTTAGCGCTGTGGCGATTAGCAGCGACGGTAAGACTATTGTTAGTGCGGGTTGGTTGGGGGAAATTAAGATTTGGAAAAGGAGTTGAGATTTTTTTGAACGAACCGCAAAGGCGCGTTAGGCGGAGGGGCGCGCAAGCGCTACTCAACCTAGAAACAGCCCCACGTCTGTAGCGAAGTCAGCTAGTGGAGGGTTCGGTTAAGCACGGACTCTACTGGTAGGGTGCGTCCTTTGGTAGCGATTCGATGTACATCGGCTAATCATTTCCGCGCTTCGCACCGTACTCCCTAGCATTTTGCTTCAAAGTACGCTCGACCCTTATGATAGATTTGGTTCTTGCCAGACTACACTGGAAGACAAAATCAAATTAAAAATTTCGCCATAAATTCGATCGACCCGCCGATCGGGCGGGACTCTCAAATTCGTGGAACAGGCGTCCCGCCTGTGGTTGGCAAAGTAAATCTAAAATCTAAAACCTAAAATCGCGTGACTTCTGACAAATGATTGAAGTAGAACACTTAAGCAAAACTTACGGTTCGACCGCAGCGATCGCGGACGTGTCTTTTTCGGTCGAATCAGGAGAAATTCTCGGTTTTTTGGGGCCAAACGGCGCGGGCAAAACCACAACGATGCGGATTTTGTCGGGATATTTGCCGGCATCCAGCGGTACGGCCCGCATCGCCGGCATGGATGTTCACGAAGACTCGATGGCCGTCAGACAGCGCATCGGCTATCTGCCGGAAAACCCGCCACTGTATCCAGAAATGACTGTGGAAGGGTTTCTGTTTTTTGTCGCCCGGATCAAGCAAGTACCTGCAGGCGATCGCGCGCGACGAGTAACCTCCGCGATCGAACGCTGCGGTCTGGTTGATAAACGCAAAGTTTTAATCCGCAAGCTTTCTAAAGGATTTCGCCAGCGCGTCGGTATCGCCCAGGCGATCGTCCACGACCCCCCAGTGATTATCCTAGACGAACCAACCGTCGGCCTCGACCCCCGACAAATCATCGAAGTCCGCAATTTAATCAAAAGTCTTGGCGGCCAGCACACAATCATCCTTTCCACGCACATTCTGCCGGAAGTCAGCATGACTTGTAACCGCGTCACCATCATCAATCGCGGAAAAATCGTCGCTGCGGGTAGTCCCGAAAATTTGATGGGAGAGTTGGCGGTGGGAGAGGGCTACGAACTCGAAGTCGAAGGCGAGGCAGATTTGGTAAACAGTCTGCTGTTGCCTTCTTTGGAAAACTTGCGGGGAGTTCGATCGGTCGAATTAATTCCCAGCCAGCAATTTTTAGTGAATCGCTACCGCCTGCGGGCTTTGTGCGAACCGGAAAGAGAACCCGGACGAGAAATTGCTACAGCTATCCTCGCCTCTGGATTCGGACTCTGCGAAATGCGCCGCTCTCGCGCTACTCTCGAAGATGTGTTTTTAAGGCTGACAGCGGCTGAAAAGAAACCGGAAGAAAGTCTGGTTCACAGCGAACCGGAGGTCGATCGCAATCTCCAAGAAGCTACAGAAATTCAAAATTCGATCGCGGATTCTCATCAATCGGAATCACAACCAATTGTGGACAATCTGCCAGTTTCAAATCAACCAGAGTCTCTCTATGATTCTCATTCAGCATCGGAACCAGTTGCAGAAACTGAAGAGTTGCTTTATCATTCTCATTCAGCATCGGAACCAGTTGCAGAAACCGTACAGCCGATAGAACTTTCTCCACCAGAATTAGAACCAGTTGCAGAAACCGTAGAGTTGATTGAAGATCCTCAACCAGAATTAGAACCAGTTATAGAAACCGTAGAGTTGATTGAAGATCCTCAACCAGAATCAGAACCAGTTGCAGAAACTGTACAGCCGATAAAAGGGAAGCATCTCAGTTTGGGTGTCACAGGAACCCGATCATCTTACTCGCTACAGATATCTAAACAAGCAAGCAGGATGCTCACTTTTGTAAAAAATGTTTTTTCCAAAAGGGAGATACTCCCGATAGAACCTTCTCCACCAGCACCAGTTGTCGAAAATCTACAAGTTTCACAAACCTTAGAGTCGCTAGAGCATCGTGAACCAGAATCCGAACCAGTTGTCGAAAGGCAAGAGTCGTTAGAGCATCAGGAACCAGAACCGATTGTTGAAAATCTAGAAGTTTCACAGACGGTAGAGTCGATTGAACATCCTCAACCAGAACCGATTGTTGAAAATCTAGAAGTTTCACAGACGGTAGAGTCGATTGAACATCCTCAACCAGAACCGATTGTTGAAAATCTAGAAGTTTCACAGACGGTAGAGTCGATTGAACATCCTCAACCAGAACCGATT